>NZ_JHQR01000126.1 GCF_014843825.1 Mesorhizobium silamurunense | reverse complement strand
AAGAACCCGGCCGAGCTGCCGGTCACCATGCTCTGGTTCAGCAATGGCGGGCGCGACTATGCGCCCTGGAGCGGCCGCCATGTCGGCGTGCTCGGCATCGAGGACGGCCGCGCCGCGGTCGGCCACGCCGCCTCGCTCGGCGACAACTGGCTGAAGCATGAAGGCGTGGCGACGGCCTTCGCCCTTGCGGAAGGGCGCAGCGTCTCCTTCCGCCATGTTATCGGCGCGGTTCCGTTCGCCGACGCCGAGCCGCCGGCCGACCTCGAATCGGCGCCCGACCGATTGCGCATCCTTGCCGCTGGCAAGACAGCGCGGGAGGTGCCGTTCGACCGAGAGTTCCTGCGCATCGGGCGTTCGGTTCCGGCCTGAGACCCGTCGGGCTAATCCGGGTTTGAAATTTTCGGCGGCTGCCGCCAAGATGCGGCCGGAGTCGCTAGCGAAGAGGCGCTGATGTCTGACTTGGCCCATATCACTGCCGAAATCTTCAAGCGCGCCGGCAAAGCCAAGCGTTTCGTCGTTGCCATTGCCGGCCCGCCGGGAGCCGGCAAGTCGACCATATCGGGCAGGTTGCACGAATTGCTGCCGGAAGGCACGTCCGAAGTCGTGCCTATGGACGGCTTCCACTATGACGACATCGTGCTCAACCGGCGCGGCCTGCGCGCGCGCAAGGGCGCGCCGGAAACCTTCGACTTCGCCGGCTTCGAGACGCTTTTGAAGCGCATCCGCTCCGGCGAGCCTGACATCGCCATTCCGGTCTTCGACCGCAGCATCGAACTGTCGCGCGCCGCGGCCGAGATCATTTCCGCCGACGCCAAGTTCATCCTGGTCGAAGGCAATTATCTGCTCCTCGACGAGGAGCCCTGGTCGCGGCTCGCGCCGCTGTTCGATTTCACTATCTTCGTCGACGTGCCGCGCAACGAGCTCGAGCGCCGCCTGATGGAGCGCTGGCGCGACCACGGCAAGTCCGACGAGGACGCCCGCGCCTGGATCGCCTCCAACGACATGCCCAACATCGAGCGCGTGCTGGCGCGCCGCAGGCAAGCCGATCTGGTGATTGGTTAACCCGCTCAATTTTCAGTATTTTTGGACGGGAACCTTAAGACTTACAGGTCGTTATGGCCGTACTCCCCAATTGTCCGGCGTAAGGGAACCGTCTGATGGCAACCAAGACCAGAAAACCCGCGCCCGCGAGAAGCAGGGCCAATCAATCCAGGACAACGCAATCGAGGGCCGGTGCCGGCCCTGCGGTCGCTGAGCGCTCCAAGGACGCCAAGCCGGCTTTCGGCAAGGCCGCGCCCAAGAAAGTGGTGCCCGGCGCATCGCACAAGACCGCCGCAAAAGCCGCGAAGCCACATAAGCCGACAGCGAAGTCCGGCCCGATTCGCACCGTCGCAAGCGTTGCGACGGGCGCGGTGGTGGCCACGGCTCGGCTTGCCGCTTCCATGCTCGGCCGGGGCCGCGCCAAAACCAGGACGAAATAGGCTCTCTCAACCCCTCGCCGGGATGGTCAGGCCCCTCTGCACGGCCGGCCGTGCAAGGCCCCGTTCCAGCCATGCCGCGACGGTCGGGAAATCGTCGAAGCCGACGAGGTCGCGCGCCTCGTAGAAGCCGATCAGGTTGCGCACCCAGCCGAGCGTCGCGACATCGGCGATGGTGAACGCATCATCCATGATCCATTGCCGGCCCGTGAGCCGCGTTTCCAAAACGCCGATCAGTCGCCGCGACTCGTCGCGATAGCGTTCCAGCGGCCGCTTGTCGGCGATCTCGCGCCCGGCGAATTTGTTGAAGAAGCCGACCTGGCCGAAGATCGGGCCGATCGCGGCCATCTGGAAGAACACCCATTGGATGGTCTCGTAGCGCCGGATCGGATCGGCCGGGATCAGCTTGCCGGTCTTGTCCGAGAGGTAAAGCAGGATGGCGCCGGATTCGAACAGCCCGATCGGCTTCCCGTCGGGACCGTTCGGGTCGATGATTGCCGGTATCTTGCCGTTCGGGTTGAGCGACAGGAATTCCGGCGTCCAGCTCTCATTCTTGCCGATGTCGACATAGTGCGGCTCGTAAGGCAGGCCGATCTCTTCCAGCGCGATCGATATCTTGACGCCGTTGGGCGTCGGGGAGGAATAGAGCTGCAGCCGGTCGGGGTGCTTGGCCGGCCAGCGCTTGGCGATCGGAAAGGCGGACAGGTTGGTCATCGGGGGCTCCGGATGCAGATCGGCGCCGGGCGGCGCGCGTGGCGGGTGGGCAAGAATTAGGATCCCGGCCCTTCGGGATCAATATGCCGGCAATCGGCCTGCCGTGCACGGACAGTCAACCAAGGCAGGGCTCTGGAGCAATTCCAGGAAAGGTGCGTAGCGGTTCCGTCCGGATTTGCGCGAAAAAAACTTAGAGGGGAGGCTAAACCCGCTCTAAGATGGAAGCGCTTTCCGGCGAATGGCAGGCGCGCGTATCAGATCGCCTTGAACGCCAGCACCGCATTGGTGCCGCCGAAAGCAAAACTGTTGCTCAGTGCTGCGCGCACCTTGCGCTCGCGCGCCACGTTAGGCGTCACGTCGAGGTCGCATTCGGGGTCGGGCTCGCGGAAATTGGCGGTCGGCGGCACGATGCCGTCGCGGATGGCCATGACGCAGGCGATCATCTCCAGCCCGCCCGATGCGCCGAGACAATGCGCATGCATCGACTTGGTCGAGGAAACCGACAGAGTGCCGACATGCTCGCCGAAGACGCGCTTGATCGCTGCGGTCTCGATCTGGTCGTTGGCCTTGGTGCCGGTGCCATGCGCGTTGAGATAGTCGACATCCTCGGGATTGAGCCCGGCATCCACCAGGCAGAAGCGCATCGCCGCTTCCGGTCCCTCGACTGTCGGCGCGACGATGTCGGAGGCGTCGGCCGACAGGCCTGCGCCGGCGATCTCGGCCAGGATGGTGGCGCCGCGCGCCATGGCGTGGTCGTAGCTTTCCAGCACCGCCATGCCGGCGCCTTCGCCTAGCGACAGGCCCTGGCGGTCGGCCGAGAACGGCCTGCATGTGTCGGGCGAAAGCACCCTCAGCGCTTCCCAGCCCTTGAGCACGCCCCAGACCAGCGGCGCTTCGGTGCCGCCGGCGACCATGACGTCGGCACGGCCGAGCCTGATCTGGTCGACGGCGCCAGCGATGGCATGGTTGGCCGACGAGCAGGCCGAGGTGACGCCGAACACCGGACCGCGCAGCCCGAGATTCATGCTGACCTGGCCGGCGGCGGCTCCCGGCATCACCTTCGGCACGGTGAAGATGGCGGCGCGGTTGCGCCCTTCGATCAGGATCGCGCGGTAGTTCTCCTCGATCGTCTCGAAGCCGGCGACGCCGACGCCGACAATGGCGCCCATCCGGTAGGTGTTGTCGGCATGCGCGGTCAATCCGGACTGTTGCATCGCCTCCCGCGCCGCGATCACCGCCAGCAGGCTGAAACGGTCCATCGACACCACTTGCTTGCGGTCGATGCCGTGATCGGGCAACGCCTTGATTTCGCTGCCGACCTTAACCTTCAGGTCATGCAGCGAAGGGTTGTCGATCGGGCCGATTGCCGAGCGGCCGGCGCGCATGGCGTCCCAGATCGCCGGCACATCGTTGCCGAGCCCGCATATTCCACCAATGCCGGTGATGACGACGCGCTTGAGCATGCAATCAGGCTTTTTTCGCGATCAGCTCGCGAACCGCCTCGACCATGTCGCCGACGTTCTTGAGGTTGCTCCAGGCGTCGACCGTGTTCATCTCGATCTCGATGCCATACTTCTCCTCGAGATCGAAGATGATCTCGGTCAGTTCCAGCGAATGGATCCCCAGCGTGTTGAGATCGGTGCTGGCGGTGATTTCCTCGCCGCCGGGCTCGGCATGGGCTTTGATCTTTTCGATGATTTCGGTCGTCAGCTGGTCAGCCATTCGGTTCCTTCCCCTGTCGTTTTCCGACGCCAACTGATCAGCGCCCCTTCGTCCCTGGAGTCACTAACGTCGTCGCCCCTACCTCGCCAGGCATCGCGTGACCGCTCCAAGGTGGCTCCCTCTATAGAAACCGAAACGATGTCAAGCAACAAGCTATATATCGACAAAGCCGCCGGAGTGCTTAACGTTGGCGCCGTGGACATGATCGACGATACTCCGCTTGCCGCCCAACGTGTTGCCGGGCGAGGCAGGCTTTTCTGCGGCAAAAGCGGCGGCCGGACCCGCCTTCAACGTCTCTACCAGGACGGTTCGGCCAAGATTCGCATGCCGGCGGTGCAAGGCGACCCGCTCGAGGCGGTGCTCATCAACACGGCCGGCGGATTGACCGGCGGCGATCGGCTCGGCTGGGCGATCGAAGTCGGCGAGGGCGCCTCGGCCTCGATCACCACCCAGGCCTGCGAGAAGGTCTATCGCGCGGCATCCGATCGCGCCGAGACGACGGTCAGCCTCGATGTCGGCGCCGGCGGTCGGATCGCCTGGCTGCCGCAGGAAACGATCGTTTTCGACCGGGCGGCCTTTGCAAGGACGCTCGATGTGAAGCTTGCGGGCAGCGCCGAAGCGCTGCTGTTGGAGGCGACCTTGTTTGGCCGGCTGGCGATGGGCGAACAGACGATCCAGGGCAATTTCCACGATCGCTGGCGGGTCTATCAGGACGGCAGGCTCATCCATGCCGAGGATTTTCGCATCGGGCCGGATATCGCAGCCAGGCTCCGGCGTCGGGCGGTTGCCGGTGGCGCGCGCGCAATTGCAACGATGCTTCTTGTCTCCCCGCGTGCGGAAACCCTGCTGGAGCCGGCGCGCGCGATCATCGGCGACCCCATCATCGGTGGCTGGGGTGGCGCCAGTTTCTGGAGCGTCGGGCAATCTGGCAAGCTTCTTGCGAGGCTCACCGCCGGCGACGGCTACCATCTCCGCAAGCGGCTGGTTCCTCTCGTCGAACTGCTCAACGGGCGGGCGGGCCTGCCCAAATTATGGTCACTCTGATCTCGAATACGTTGATGTTGAATACCGGGAAGACGCATGAATCTGACGCCGCGTGAAAAGGACAAGCTGCTCATCGCCATGGCGGCAATCGTGGCGCGCAAGCGGCTGGAGCGCGGCGTCAAGCTCAACCACCCCGAGGCGATCGCGCTGATCACCGATTTCGTCGTCGAGGGCGCTCGCGACGGCCGCCCGGTGGCGGAACTGATGGAGGCCGGCGCCCATGTCGTCACCCGCGCCCAGGTCATGGACGGCATTGCCGAGATGATCCACGACGTCCAGGTCGAGGCGACGTTTCCCGACGGCACCAAGCTGGTGACCGTGCACGAACCGATCCGGTGAGGCCCATAAGGCGAAGGGAGGACCGATGCTGGAACTCAGGCCCAATTGCGAATGCTGCGACAGGGATCTGCCGCCGGAGGCGACGGATGCGCTGATCTGCACCTTCGAATGCACCTTCTGCGCCAGTTGCGCGGAGAATGTCCTCGGCGGCGTGTGCCCGAACTGCGGCGGCAATTTTGCGCCGCGGCCGATCCGCCCCGCGGCGATGCTGAAGAAATATCCGGCCTCGACCAAGCGTGTGCTCAAGGCCGAGGGCTGCGGCCCCCGCAAGGCCGCCTGACCTGGCAACGTTCAGAAGGAAAGACCCGCCCATGATCTCCGTATCGACAAAACGCGCCACGCTCGCCGCGATCCTCTTCCTGGCAGCCGCTATGCCGGCTTACGCCCATGTCGGCATCGGCGCGACTTCTTCCTTCGCCACCGGTTTCGCGCATCCGCTGTCCGGCCTCGACCATATGGCGGTGATGATCGCGGTCGGTCTGTGGGCGGCGATGAAGGGCGGCCGGGCGGTGTTGGCGTGGCCGCTCGCCTTTGTCGGCGTGATGCTGGTCGGCGGCGCGCTCGGTATGCTGCATGTGCCGGTGCCCTTCGTCGAGCCGGGTATCCTCGCCTCGGTCGTGGCGCTCGGATTGCTGGTCGCGCTGGCGGTCGACCTGCGGGTCTCGGCGGGTGTGGCCATCATCGGCGTGTTCGCACTGTTCCACGGCCATGCGCATGGCACCGAAGTGCCGGAGAATGCCGGCGGCCTCGAATATATGGCGGGTTTCGCCGTCGCGACGGTGCTTCTTCATGCCATCGGCATCGCGGCCGCGCTCCGCCTTGGGCACCGCTTCCGCGCCTTGGCGCGTGTTGCCGGCGCCGCCTGCGCGGCGGTCGGCGTCGGCCTTGCCTTCGGCGTGCTGTGAGGCCGCGATGATCCCGGGCGAAGTCATCACGGCAAAGGGCGACATCGAGCTGAACAAGGACCTGCCGACGGTGACGCTCAAGGTCGCCAACAGCGGCGACCGTCCGATCCAGGTCGGCAGCCACTATCATTTCTTCGAGACCAACGAAGGACTGAAATTCGACCGCGAACGCGCCCGCGGCATGCGCCTCGACATCGCCGCCGGCACGGCCATGCGCTTCGAGCCGGGCCAGGAACGCGATGTCACGCTGGTGCCGCTCGGCGGCAAGCGCGAGGTTTATGGATTTCAGCAGAAGGTGATGGGCAAGCTGTGAGGTCCGGCGGCGCGCTCAAATCACTTCGGAGGCTTGGCGGCCGCATAGATGACGATCTTGCCGGGATTGTCGAACTCGACGGCGAGCACGTCCTCGGCGAGCACGCGTCTCGAATCGATGGCGTTGAAGAGCAGCGCGTTCGCCTCGATTTCCTGGCGCAGTTCCGCGACGTCGTCCTGATGCTGCTTCACCTTGTTCTCGATCGCAGGCGGCGGGCCGCCCTCGCTGCGCGCGGCATCCGTCAGGAAGACAATGTCCACGGTGTCGAGCTTGGTCGTCTTGCGCACCGTGCCGATGTTATCGCGCGTGCGGTCTATTGCCGAGATGACTTTGCCGGCCTCCGTCTTCGACAGCGCCTCCTCCTCCCGAATATTCGAATCGACGATCGTCGAAGCCGGCTTGTTGCTGTCCAGAGGCTGCGCCGGGAACGCTGGGGCGGCGGCCACGAGAAGCATGGCCATGGCAAATCCGGTTCCGAGGCATGGGGCGCTCGTCATCGCTCGCTCCTGATTGAACTTGTGGCGGGGCGAAAAAGGCGAAACGAGTCTTGTCGACAGGAGGTTCCCTTGGGGATGCTGCTGACGGGCCTGCAATCGGCCCGTCAGCATAGATATTCAGCTCGCCTTCTTGGTGATCAGGGTCAGCGCGCCATTTGGCTGCAGGCTGGCGGCGATGACTTGCGCCGAACTTATCCCCTTGGCTTCGAGCGCGGACTTCACTTTGGGCGTCGCGTCGATCGATTTGCGCAAAGTCTGCAGGCCGGCGTCGCCGCGCTGCGCCACGATCTGGTTGACCTGCGTCTGCGTGTCCTTGGGCAGCTCCGTGATGTCGACGATGTTGACGCTCTCGATCGTCGGCGGCTTGGGCGTCTGGCCCTGGGGCGCGGCGGGAGCAGGTGCGGCCGGCGCCGGGCTTGGTTGGGGCGCGGGTTGCTGCTGGGCGCTGGCCGCGCCCGCCAGCGCCAAGCTGGCAGCGGCCGCGAAAAGTATCGTCTTGCGCATGGATATTCCTTCCATCGGTTTGGCAAACGGTCGTTTTGGGCTGACTCGCCCACCTCAACCGCCAAATGGGATCGGAAAGTGTCTCCGAGCGGGTCATTGCGTGACCATTGGATGGCGACAATGTGCGCCCCACGCCCAATTAACTTTACTTTCGGCAACCTCACTTTCGGGAGCAATCGCTGATGGCCAGATTAACCCGCGCCGCCTATGCGCAGATGTACGGCCCGACCGTTGGCGACAAGGTGCGGCTTGCCGACACCGAGCTCTTCATCGAGGTCGAGAAGGATTTCACCGTCCATGGCGAGGAGGTGAAATTCGGCGGTGGCAAGGTCATTCGCGACGGCATGGGTCAGAGCCAGGTCGCGCGGGCTGAGGGCGCCGTGGACACTGCTATCACCAACGCGCTGGTCGTCGATGCGCTGGCGGGCATCATCAAGGCCGATATCGGCCTGAAGGACGGCCGCATCGCGGCAATAGGCAAGGCCGGCAATCCGGACACGCAGGATGGCGTCACCATCATCATCGGCCCCGGCACGGAGATCATCGCCGGCGAAGGCAAGATCGTGACCGCCGGCGGCTTCGACGCGCATATCCACTTCATCTGTCCGCAGCAGATCGAGGAAGCGCTGATGAGCGGCATCACCACCATGCTCGGCGGCGGCACCGGTCCGGCGCATGGCACCTTGGCCACCACCTGCACGCCGGGCCCCTGGCACATGGCGCGCATGATCCAGTCCTTCGACGCCTTCCCGATGAACATCGGCCTGTCCGGCAAGGGCAATGCTTCGCGGCCGGCGGCGCTGGAGGAAATGGTGCTCGCCGGCGCCTGCTCGCTGAAGCTGCACGAGGACTGGGGCACGACGCCGGCCGCCATCGACTGCTGCCTGTCGGTCGCCGACGCCTATGACGTCCAGGTGATGATCCACACCGACACGCTGAACGAGTCAGGGTTCGTCGAGAACACGGTCGCGGCAATCAAGGGCCGCACCATCCACGCCTTCCACACCGAAGGCGCCGGCGGCGGCCATGCGCCCGACATCATCAAGGTCTGCGGCCTGCCCAACGTCATCCCGTCCTCGACCAATCCGACGAGGCCCTACACCGTCAACACGCTGGCCGAGCATCTCGACATGCTGATGGTCTGCCATCATCTGTCGCCGTCGATCCCCGAGGATATCGCCTTTGCCGAAAGCCGTATCCGCAAGGAGACGATCGCGGCCGAGGACATCCTGCACGACATCGGCGCCTTTTCGATCATCTCCTCAGACAGTCAGGCCATGGGCCGGGTCGGCGAGGTCGCGATCCGCTGCTGGCAGACCGCCGACAAGATGAAGCGCCAGCGCGGCGCATTGCCTGAGGAAGCCGGCGACAACGATAATTTCCGCGTCCGCCGCTACATCGCCAAATACACCATCAACCCGGCCATCGCGCACGGCTTGTCGAAAGAGATCGGTTCCATCACGGTCGGCAAACGCGCCGATCTCGTGCTGTGGAACCCGGCCTTTTTCGGCGTTAAGCCGGAGATGGTGCTGGTCGGCGGCACCATCGCCGCGGCGCCGATGGGCGATCCCAATGCCTCGATCCCGACGCCGCAGCCGATGCACTACCGGCCGATGTTCGGCGCCTACGGCAAGGCGCTGACAAACTCCTCGGTGACGTTCGTCTCGAGGGCCGCCTTCGATGCCGGCCTGCAGGGCAGTCTGGGCGTGGAGAAGGCCATGGTCGCGGTCGAGAACACGCGCGGCGGCATCGGCAAGCATTCGATGGTGCTCAACGACGCCACGCCGCATGTCGAGGTCGACCCTGAAACCTATGAGGTCCGCGCCGACGGCGAGCTACTGACCTGCGAGCCGGCGACGGTGCTGCCGATGGCGCAGCGGTATTTTCTGTTTTGACGTAGCGTTTCCGGTGAACGGGCAAATTCCGTTGCGGCTGGATGGTGGACCTTGCACTATGCGGTTGAGCAACTGCATAGCGGACAACCATGGCTACCGAAATCGCCTCGCCCCACGACATCTTTCCGCATATCCGCATCGTCATGGGCATGGTGATCGGCCTCGGCGTCACCCGCCTGCTGTCCGGCGTCGCCCGCCTCGTCCAGCATCCCGGCCAGTACAAGCTCTATCCCGTGCATCTCGCCTGGGTCGGCTCGGTGCTTCTGATGCTGGTGCATTTCTGGTGGTGGGAGTTCGGGCTCTACGCCATCCAGTCTTGGACCTTCGGCAAGTACCTTTTCATCATCTTCTACGCCATCACGCTCTTCCTGATGTGCGCGCTGCTGTTTCCGGATTCGATGCTCGATTACACCAGCTACGAGGACTACTTCTACTCGCGTCGCGCCTGGTTCTTCGGCCTGCTTGGTGCCACCTATCTGCTCGACGTCATCGACACGCTGCTCAAAGGCCCGGAACATTTCGCCCGCTTTGGCAACGAATATCTGTTCCGCACGCCGGTCTTCGTGGCGCTTTGCCTGGTAGCGATCCTGGTGCGCGATCGCCGCTTCCACATTGCCTTCGTCGCGGCCGCCCTGGTCTACCAGATATCCTTCATCCTGCGGCTCTTCGACACCATCGTCTGAGCGCCATTGGGCTTAACGTGGCGATGGGCTAGGGTCCGGTAAAAGACAGGGTTCAACCATGTACAAGGCCGTCGGATCGCGAGGTTCCCGGGTCAGCCGCGTGCTCTGGATGCTCGAGGAGCTCGGGCAGCCCTATGAGTTCGTCGAGGTCAAGTTGCGCTCGCCGGAAGCTTACGCGCTGAACCCTTCGGGCAAGGTGCCGATCCTGATCGACGGCGATTTGACGGTCACGGATTCGGCGGCGATCTGCGTTTATCTGGCGGACAAGCATGCCGATAAAGGCATGGGCGCCAATCCCGGCCTTGCCGGCCGCGCCGAGATGGATTCCTGGATGCATTTCGCCCAAAGCGAGCTCGAAGCGCCGCTGTGGAACAAGCTCCGCCACCGCTTCCTGCTGCCCAAGGAAATGCGCGTCGATGTCGGCCCTGCCGCGGCTTACGATTTCGCGTCGGAACTCAAGGCACTGGATCGCCGCCTGGGCGACAAGCCCTTCGCGCTGGGCGAGCGGTTCTCGGCCGTCGACGTGCTGCTCGGCGATATGGGCGGTTGGGCGCGCGCCGGCAGGTTTCCGATGGAATCCGAACGGGTCAATGCCTATTTCGACCGTATTTTGGCGCGCCCCGCCCGCGCAAGGGCGCAAGCCAATGGGGGATCCATGAAATGAAGCTCAACATCACCACTGATTTCACCAAATTTCCCCGCGCCGTTTCGGTGCTCCCAGCCGGTAAGGCGGGAGCGGCCGCGCCCTACGACAAGGCTGTGTTGCCGCATGACGAGCGGCATCTGCGCCGCCGCGTCGTCGAAACCGCCGGCGGCGACAAGGTGCTGGTCGATCTGCCCGAGCCGGTGGCTTTGAACAATGGCGACCGGCTGGTGCTGGAGGACGGCCGCCAGCTCGAGATCGTCGCGGCGCCGGAAGAGGTCTACGACATCCGCGCCCGCGACGCAGTGCATCTCACCGAGCTTGCCTGGCATATCGGCAACCGTCATCTCGCGGCGGCGATCGAGGCGGATCGCATCCTCATCCTGCGCGACCATGTCATCAAGGCGATGCTGGAAGGGCTCGGCGCCACCGTGAGCGAGGTTTTGCTGCCGTTCAGTCCGGTGCGCGGCGCCTATTCCGGCCATGGGCATGGTCATGATCATCACGCACTTGATCATGGTCACGATCACGACCATCATCACCATGATCATGGTCACCACCATCACCATGATTGAGCAGCCTTCCGGCATCGCCCTGTTGCGGCTGATGGCCTGGCTGTCGCCGTCCTTTCCAGTCGGCGGCTTCTCCTATAGCCATGGCCTGGAACGCGCCGTGCATGACGGGCTTGTTGCCGACCGCCAGGATCTCGCTGCCTGGCTGGAAACGCTGGTCGAGATGG
Organism: Mesorhizobium silamurunense; assembly: GCF_014843825.1. GTDB lineage: Bacteria > Pseudomonadota > Alphaproteobacteria > Rhizobiales > Rhizobiaceae > Mesorhizobium > Mesorhizobium silamurunense. The sequence goes on along the minus strand of NZ_JHQR01000126.1, from coordinate 33,116 downwards.
GCTCCGGCTGGAACGATGCGGTGCTGTTTGCCGAAAGCTGGCGCCGCGCGCATGACGGCGGTGATCTCCACGAAGTTGCCGCGCTTGCCGAAGCGCTCGCCGGCTCGCAGGAACGGCACCTCGAAACCATGCTGCAGGGCGCGGCCTTCCTCAAGGCGGCGTCCGCCTGGCCGTGTCCCGCGTTGGACCGCTTGCCTGCCGATTGCGCCTATTGCGTTGCCGTCGGGGCGGTTGCCGGCAGCCACGGCATCGGCCTTGCGGATGCGCTGTCCGCCTTCCTGCAAGCATTCTTCTCCAATCTCGTGCAGGCCGCGATCAGGCTTGGCGTTGTCGGACAGACCGATGCCGTCGAATTGTTAGCCGGCTTCGAGGCTTTGACCATCACCACGGCCGCCCGTGCCGCGAAGTCCTCACTGGATGATCTCGGCGGCTCGACTTTCATGTCCGACATCATGGCGATGAAGCACGAAACGCAGTATTCGCGGCTGTTTCGCTCATGACCATTCTCGCCTTCCTCCTCTCCTTCGTCCTGCTCCTGATCACCACGCTGCATGTCTATTGGGGCATAGGCGGCATCTGGCCCGGCACCGATTCGGCATCCTGCGCGCGTGCCGTCGTCGGCTTCCACGGTGTCGATGAAATGCCCTCGGCCTTTGCGAGCTTCGCCGTGGCCGCGTGCCTGGCGCTCGCCACGCTGTGGCCGTTGGCGCTCGCAGGCGTCTTCGCTGCGCCTTTCCCGAAAGAAGGGCTCGCAGCCACCGCGCTGCTCATCGGCCTCGTCTTCCTCGGCCGCGGTATCGCCGGCTTCACGCCCTGGTGGCGCCGGCTGACCCCGGAGCAGCCTTTCGCGCGGTTGGACCAGCGCCTCTATTCGCCGCTCTGCCTGCTGATCGGGCTGGGCTTCGCAGTCCTCGCCATCACGGAGTTTCCGGCATGACACAAGCCAACGGTCCCCTGCGTATCGGCATCGGCGGTCCCGTCGGTTCCGGCAAGACGACGCTCACCGAAAAGCTCTGCAAGGCGCTGCGCGACCAGTTTTCGATCGCCGTTGTCACCAACGACATCTACACCAAGGAAGACGCCATGATGCTGGCCCGCCTGCAGGCGCTACCGGAGGAGCGCATCGTCGGCGTCGAGACCGGCGGCTGCCCGCACACCGCCATCCGCGAGGACGCTTCGATCAATTTGCGGGCGATCGCCGAGCTGAACAAGAAATTCCCCGACCTCGACATCGTCTTCATCGAGTCCGGCGGTGACAATCTTGCCGCCACCTTCTCGCCGGATCTTGCCGACCTCACGCTTTACGTGATTTCGGTCTGCCAGGGCGAGGAAATCCCGAGAAAGGGCGGCCCGGCCATCACCCGCTCGGATTTCCTGATCATCAACAAGAGCGACCTTGCGCCCTATGTGAACGTCAACCTCGACGTCATGGAAGCGGACGCGGCCCGCATGCGCGGCAAGCGGCCCTTCGGCTTCACCGACCTGTCGCGCGGCAAGGGCCTGCAGGAGGTGATCAGCTTCATCGTCGAGCAGGGCGGGCTGCAGACGGCGCGGCCCGCAGCCTGACGCGGAGGAGCCTGACCTACCAGTTTGCGGTTGCTGGCCATGGCTCCGCGCGGCATTCTTCGGAAAACCCGGAGGATTATCCATGAGCGTTGCGCGCCTGAAGGAACCGCTGACCAACCTGCCCTACTACGAGGAGCGCGTGGATCTCGCCGCTGCCTTCCGCTGGACGGCGCGGCTCAACATGCATGAGGCGGTGGCCAACCACTTTTCGCTGTCGGTCAACGAGGACGGCACGAAATTCCTGATGAACCCCAACCAGGTGCACTTCTCGCGCATCAAGGCGAGCGACCTGCTTCTGATCGACGCCAACGATCCCGACACGCTGTCCGGCCCCAACGCGCCCGACCCGACCGCCTGGGGCCTGCACGGCGCCATCCACCGCAACGTGCCGCATGCGCGCTGTGCCATGCATGTGCATTCGATCCATGCCACCGTGCTTGCCTCGCTGGCCGACTCGACGCTGCCGCCGATCGACCAGAACTCGGCCATGTTCTTCAACCGCCATGTCGTCGACGCGCACTATGGCGGGCTCGCCTTCGAGGAGGAGGGCGAGCGCTGCTCGAAACTGCTCGTCGATCCCAAGGTCAAGGTGATGGTCATGGGCAATCACGGCGTGATGGTCATCGGCGACACGGTCGCCGACACCTTCAACCGCATGTACTATTTCGAGCGTGCCGCCGAGACCTACATCAAGGCGCTGTGGACCGGCCGGCCGCTGCGCACGCTCTCCGACGAGATCGCGGAAAAGACGGCAAGCGAGATGGACGACTATCCCGGCCAGGCCGAGCGCCATCTTTCCGAGCTGAAGGCGATCCTCGACGAGGAAGAGCCGGTCTACCGGAACTGACATCAAACTTCTTCCTTCTCCCCGTTCACGGGGAGAAGGTGCCGGTAGGCGGATGAGGGGCAGCGCCAACGCCCGGAAAGTTTGTTCAGAGCCCCAACTGCGCCCGCAGCTCATCGGCGCTGTTGATCACGATAGCGCCGGGCGGTCCTTCCATCGGCGCTTCCGGCCAGAAGATCGTCTTCATGCCCGCGGCCAGTCCGGCCATGGCGCCGGTGCGGCTGTCGTCGACCGCGACCGCGTGGGCCGGATCGACGCCGGCGAGATAGGCGGCGCGCAGGAAGGGTTCCGCATGCGGCTTGCCTTGGCGCACGTCGTTGCGGCTCACCGTGTGCATGCCGGGATAGACGAGACCGACCGCGCCGAGATTGGCGTCGACGATCAGCCGGTCGGAATTGGACACCACCGCCTGCTCGACCCCCAGCGCCCGCAATTCGTTGAACACCTCGATCGCGCCCGGGCGCGGCCTCAGCGTCTCGGCCATCGGCAGGTAGTGGTCGTATTTGCGCACGATCCAGTCGTCGAAGGGCAGGGCGAGGCCGAACTGGTCGCGCAGCATCTCGTAGACCGGCCATGCCGCGACGCCAAGCACCCGTTCGTGGAGGTCGGTCGGCGGCGCTATGCCCACACTGCGCAACGCGGCCACAAGTGCTGCCTCATGCAGCGGCTCGCTGTCGACGAGCGTTCCGTCCATATCCCAGAAAACCGCTTTCGGCGTCATGCAAGGCTCCTTTTGCCGATCCCCTTAATCGGTTTCCCGGCCGAGATAAACCGTCCGTCCGGCAAATGGTCGATGCAAGGGCGAATTGGTCCGTTCGTGGTTGCTGCACGCCGCAAGCAATTGCCCTTTCAATTGACAATTGCGCATAACCGCTTTCGCTGTAATCTAGAGCGCCCGCCAAAGCGCGGGCTGGGGAGGCAGGATGTGAACTCGCGACAGGAAACCGGCAGCACCAGGTTGGACGACGCCGCGCGCGCCGGCTGGCTCTACTATGTTGCCGGCAACACGCAAGATCAGATCGCCGCCAAGCTCGGCATTTCCAGGCAGACGGCGCAGCGGCTCGTGTCGCTGGCGATGTCGGAGGGCCTGATCAAGGTCCGCGTCGATCATCCGATCGCCAATTGCCTCGACCTTGCCGCGCGGCTGAAGTCGCGCTTCGCGCTCGACCTGGTGGAAGTTGTGCCGAGCGACCCGACCTCGTCCTCGACGACGACCGGTGTTGCCGAGGCGGCCGCGGCCGAGATCGAACGGCGGCTGCGTTCGGCGACCCCCATCGTCATGGCGATCGGCACCGGGCGCACGCTGAAGGCGGCGATCGAGCAGCTGCCGCCGATGGAGTGCCCGCAGCACAAGGTCGTGTCCTTGACCGGCAATATCTCGCCCGACGGCTCGGCCGCCTTCTACAACGTCATCTTCACCATGGCCGACCGCGTCAAGGCGCGGTCCTTCCCGATGCCGCTGCCGGTCATCGCCTCCTCGCCGGAAGAGCGCGACATGCTGCTCAGCCAGCCGATGATCCAGCCGACGCTGGCGCTTGCCGCGGAGGCCGACGTCACCTTCGTCGGCATCGGCGATCTCGGCCCGAAGGCGCCGCTTTACGAGGACGGCTTCATTTCGGAAGGGGAGCTCAAGGCTCTGCAGAAGGCCGGCGGCGTCGCCGAGATCGTCGGCTGGGTGTTCGACCGCGAGGGCCGCATGATCGAAGGCATCACCAACGACCGCGTGTCGTCCGCCGCCTTGCCGTCGCGCGAGAAATCGCTGGTCATCGCGCTGGCCATGGGCGAGCGCAAGCTGCCGGGCATCCTCGCCGCCGTGAACCGGCGGCTGGTCAACGGCCTCATCACCGATGAGCGGACGGCCGAAGCCCTGCTTGCCGGCGCATGATCTGAGCCGAGCAATTCACGCGACCGATAAAAGGAGCCGGCTATTGCGAGCGGCCGCGCGGATCGTTACCGTCGAGAAATCCCATGTCGCGCTGAAGGTGTTCCGACAATTCCCGCACATCGATAAAGCCGCGCTTGCGGCTGGCGAACAATGAAAATTCACGCGCCAGCAGCGAAATCCAACTGCGTGCCGGGGTCGAAACGATTTTTTCCTGCATCGTGGTCATGATCGTCAGCCTTCGCCATGCTTGAACTGGATTGATCGTCGACCCCAAATATCGGGTTGGCAGCTTCACGCTTCCAATTAAACCTCGATCATGACCCATAAGGAGGTTTTATGCCCGATCTGAGCTCCCCGCAGCTCGCGCCGCTACCGCCACTGCAGGCGATCCGGGTGTTCGAAGCCGTGGCCCGGCATCTCTCCTTCACCAGGGCAGCGCAGGAACTCGGCATGACCCAGGCCGCCGCCAGCTACCAGATCAAGCTGCTCGAGGAGCGCATCGGCGCGCCGTTGTTCCTGCGCCGTCCCAAGCAGATCGAACTGACCGAGCCCGGCCGGCGCCTGGCGCCCGCCGTCAGCGAGGCCTTTGCCATTCTGGGTCAGGCCTACGCCGCCGCGCGTGGCGGCGCCGACGGCTTGCTGTGCGTAACCACCGTGCTGACCTTTGCCTCGAACTGGCTGGCGCAGCATCTGGGCTCCTTCCAGCTTGCTCATCCAGCACTTGCCGTGCGGCTCGATACGTCGAGCCGCCTGACCGATTTCGCGCGCGAGGATGTCGATCTCGCCATCCGCTCTGGCGGCGGCAAATGGCCGGGCCTGGAGGCACACAAACTGCTCGACGCCGATTTCACACCGATGCTGAGCCCGAAGCTTGCGGCGAGCATTGGCGGCGTCAAGGAGCCGGCGGATCTTTTGCGATTGCCGATCCTTGATCCTGGCGATGTCTGGTGGGCGCAATGGTTCGAGGCCGCCGGTGTCGCTGGGCACGACCTCGCCAAGCGGCCGGGCTCCAGCATGGGCGCGCAGGCCTACGAGGCGAACGCCGCCATGGCCGGCCACGGCGTGGCGATCCTGACCAGGGCGCTGTTCAAGAACGAGCTTGCCGACGGCAGGCTGATCCAGCCCTTCGATCTCGTCGGCGATGACGGCCATGCCTACTGGCTGGTCTATCCCACGGCCCGGCGCAACGTGCCGAAGATACGTGCCTTCCGCGACTGGATCCTCGCCGAGATCGCCTGCCAGTAACCGGACGAGACAACCAACCTCCGAGCCGGATCTTCGCCGCGCTGCCCTGCCGGGCGCGGTATCGTTTTGTGCTGCGCTGCAGCATCGATTCCGGCTTGACATAATTCACATTTAGTGAGTAATTGCCCACAGCCAAGGCAAATGCTCATCTTGGTTTTAGGGAGGAATTGATGAAACTTCGCACGCTCACCCTGGGCCTGTTGTCGGCCAGCGCCCTTGCGCTCGCCGCGCATGCCGAATCCATCACCATCGCCACGGTCAACAATGGCGACATGGTCCGCATGCAGAAGCTGACGGACGACTTCACCAAGGCTAACCCCGACATCCAGCTCAACTGGGTCACGCTTGAAGAGAACGTGCTGCGCGAGCGCGTCACCACCGACATCGCCACCAAGGGCGGCCAGTACGACGTGATGACCATCGGCACCTACGAGGTCCCGATCTGGGCCAAGCAGAGCTGGCTCTTGCCGCTCGACAAGCTCGGCGACGATTACGACGTCAAGGACATCATCCCGGCCATCGCCGGCGGTCTCTCGGTCGACGGCAAGCTCTATGCCGCGCCCTTCTACGGCGAAAGCTCCTTCGTCATGTACCGCAAGGATCTGATGGAGAAGGCCGGCCTCAAGATGCCCGATGCGCCGACCTGGGACTTCATCAAGCAGGCCGCCGACAAGATGACCGACCGCGCCAATGGCGTGAACGGCGTGTGCCTGCGCGGCAAGGCCGGCTGGGGCGAGAACATGGCCTTCCTCACCGCCATGTCGAACTCCTTCGGCGCCCGCTGGTTCGACGAGAACTGGAAGCCGCAGTTCGATCAGCCGGAATGGAAGAACACACTGCAGTTCTATGTCGACCTGATGAAGGCCGACGGTCCGGAAGGCGCTTCGTCCAACGGCTTCAACGAGAACCTGGCGCTGTTTCAGCAGGGCAAGTGCGGCATGTGGATCGACGCCACCGTCGCCGCTTCCTTCGTCTCGGACCCGAAGGCCTCGAAGGTCGCCGACAAGGTCGGCTATGCGTTGGCGCCGGACACCGGCCTCGGCAAGCGCGGCAACTGGCTGTGGGCCTGGTCGCTCGCTGTCCCCGCCGGCACCAAGAAGGCGGACGCCGCCGAGAAGTTCGTGTCCTGGGCCACCAGCAAGCACTATGCTGAACTGGTCGCCTCGAAGGAAGGCTGGGCCAACGTTCCGCCCGGAACGCGCACCTCGCTCTACAACAATCCGGAGTACCAGAAGGCAGCGCCCTTCGCAAAGATGACGCTGGACTCCATCAACGCTGCCGACCCGACGCATCCGACCGTCAAGCCGGTGCCCTATGTCGGCGTGCAGTTTGTGGCCATTCCTGAATTCCAGGGCCTCGGCACCACCGTCGGCCAGCTCTTCTCCGCCGCTCTTGCCGGCCAGTCGAGCGTCGACGACGCGCTGAAGCAGGCCCAGGACGCCGCCACCGCGGCGATGACGGAAGGCGGCTACATCAAGTAAGGCTCCTCCCGGTGCCGAACGCCGGAAGCGCATCATGACCGGCATTGGCCGCCCGAAACCCAGTTCGGGCGGCCACCTTCACAATCAGGAAAATTGTGGCACGACTCTAAGATCCGGCTGACATTTGGAGGGTGACCATCATGGCTACTCAGCAAACCCGTTCGCTCGCCCGTTTCATGATGGCGCCGTCGGTGATCCTGCTGTTCATTTGGATGATCGTGCCGCTGGCCTTCACCCTGTGGTTCTCGTTCCAGCAGTACAATCCGCTGAACCCGATCCGCGACGGCTTCGTCGGCTTCTCCAACTACGCGCTGTTCTATTCCAACCCGGCCTTCCTGCAGTCGATCCTCAACACGCTCGCCATCGTGGTCAGCGTGCTGGTCATCACCGTGATCGGCGGCATCCTCTTGGCCATGCTTCTCGACCAGCCGATCTGGGGTCAGGGGATCGTTCGCATCCTCGTCATCTCGCCCTTCTTCGTCATGCCGCCGGTGGCAGCGCTTGTCTGGAAGAACATGATCATGCACCCGCAATACGGCGTCTTCGCCGATATTGCCCGCTTCTTCGGTGTCAATCCCATTGACTGGTTCGGCCAGCATCCGCTGACCGCGGTCATCCTCATTGTCGCCTGGCAGTGGCTGCCCTTCGCGACGCTGATCCTGCTCACCTCCCTGCAGTCGCTTGACGGCGAGCAGAAGGAGGCGGCCGAGATGGACGGCGCCGGCTTCCTCAGCCGCTTCATCTACCTGACGCTGCCGCACATGTCGCGCGCCATCACCGTCGTCATCCTGATCCAGACGATCTTCCTGCTCTCGGTCTATGCCGAAATCCTGGTCACCACCAATGGCGGCCCCGGCTACGCCTCCACCAACCTGCCCTTCCTCGTCTACCAGAAGGCGCTTTTGGAATTCAAAATCGGCCAGGCGTCCGCCGGCGGCATCATCGCCGTCATTCTCGCCAACATCGTTGCCTTCTTCGTCATGCGCGCCGTCGGCAAGAACCTGGACAAGTAAGGGAGGATAAGATGGCACGCGCAGTCACCACACAGCACAAGACGATCGCCACGGCCGCGGCCTGGATCGTCGCCCTGCTGATCTTCTTCCCGATCCTCTACACGATCATCACCTCCTTCAAGTCGGAGCAGGAGGCGATCCAGGGCTTCGCTCTGATCCCGTCGGGCACCACCGAAAGCTATTCGGAAGTGCAGGCGCAGAGCGGCTATTTCAAGTTCTTCCTGAACTCGGTGATCCTGTCGGTGGGCTCGACCGTTCTGGCGCTGCTGATCGCGGTACCGGCGGCATGGTCGATGGCCTTCTCGCCGACCAAGCGGACCAAGGACATCCTGATGTGGATGCTCTCCACCAAGATGATGCCGGCCGTCGCGGTGCTGTTCCCAATCTACCTGATCTTCCGCGACACCGGCCTGCTCGACAGCCGCATCGGCCTGACGGTGATGCTGATGCTGATCAACCTGCCGATCGTGGTCTGGATGCTCTACACCTATTTCCGCGAGATCCCGGGTGAGATCCTCGAAGCGGCGCGCATGGACGGCGCCTCGCTGTGGAACGAGATCATCTATGTGCTGACGCCGATGGCGGTCCCGGGCATCGCCTCGACCATGCTCTTGAACATCATCCTGGCCTGGAACGAGGCGTTCTGGACGATCCGTCTGACCACCACCGACGCAGCGCCGCTGACGGCCTTCATCAGTTCCTTCTCCAGCCCGCAAGGTTTGTTCTGGGCCAAGCTCTCGGCGGCCTCGACGCTGGCGATCGCGCCGATCCTGATCATGGGCTGGTTCAGCCAGAAGCAGCTGGTGCGCGGCCTGACCTTTGGCGCCGTGAAATAAGCGCCGGAAGCGGCGGACGAAATCCGGGAGGAAACCATGGGAAACATCACACTCAAGAACGTCTCCAAGTCCTTCGGGTCGACGACGATCATTCCGAACATCGACCTCAATATCGAGGACGGCGAGTTCGTCGTGTTCGTCGGCCCGTCGGGTTGCGGCAAGTCCACGCTGCTCAGGCTGATCGCGGGTCTCGAGGATACCAGCGGCGGCACCATCAGCATCGATGGCCGCGACGTCACCCGCGAGGCGCCGGCCAAGCGCAAGCTCGCCATGGTCTTCCAGTCCTACGCGCTCTACCCGCATATGACGGTCGCCAAGAACATCGCCTTCCCGCTGAAGATGGCGGGCGAGGACCAGGCGACCATTGACAAGAAGGTGAAGGACGCGGCGCGTATCTTGAACCTCACCAACTATCTCGAGCGTCGTCCCGGCCAGCTCTCGGGCGGGCAGCGCCAGCGCGTCGCCATCGGCCGCGCCATCGTGCGCCAGCCTTCGGCCTTCCTGTTCGACGAGCCGCTGTCGAACCTCGACGCAGCCCTTCGCGGCACCATGCGGCTGGAGATCAGCGAGCTGCATCATCAGCTGAAGACGACGATGGTCTACGTCACCCACGACCAGGTCGAGGCCATGACCATGGCCGACAAGATCGTCGTGCTCAACGCCGGCAACATCGAGCAGGTCGGCTCGCCGATGGAGCTCTACAAGACACCGAAAAACCTGTTCGTAGCCGGCTTCATCGGCTCGCCTAAGATGAACCTCATCGAGGGCGCGCCGGCTGCCAAATATGGTGCCAAGACCATCGGCATCCGGCCCGAGCATATCAACATCTCGACCACGGCCGGCGACTGGAAGGCGACGGTGGGCGTTGCCGAGCATCTCGGCTCCGACACCTTCCTGCATGTCCAGACGGACGGCATCGGCACGGTCAATGTGCGCGCCGACGGCGAGGTCGCCGTGAAGCACGGCGACACCGTCTATCTGACGCCCGACAAGTCCAAGCTCCATCGCTTCGGCGCCGACGGCAAGGCGCTGGCACAGTGAGGCTCAAAGGCAAATCGGCGCTGATCACCGGATCGGCGCGCGGCATCGGCAGGGCCTTCGCCGAAGCCTATGTGCGCGAAGGTGCCACGGTGGCGATCGCCGATATCAACCTCGAAGCGGCGGAAGCCACCGCGAAGGCGATCGGTCCGGCCGCCCATGCGGTCCGGCTCGATGTCACCGATCGGGCCTCGATCGAGGCAGCGGTTAAGGCGGTCGAGGCCAAGGCCGGCGGCCTCGACATTCTGATCAACAACGCGGCCCTGTTCGACCTGGCGCCGATCGTCGAGATCAGCCGGGCGAGCTATGACAGGCTCTTCTCCGTCAATGTCGCCGGCACATTGTTCATGCTGCAGGCGGCTGCCCGCTCGATGATTGCGCGTGGCAAGGGCGGCAGGATCATCAATATGGCGAGCCAGGCCGGGCGCCGCGGCGAGGCGCTGGTCGCGGTCTACTGCGCCACCAAGGCCGCCGTCATCTCCCTCACCCAGTCGGCGGGGCTCGACCTGATCAAGCATCGCATCAACGTCAACGCCATCGCGCCGGGTGTCGTCGACGGCGAGCATTGGGACCACGTCGATTCGCTGTTTGCCAAATATGAGAACCGGCCGAAGGGCGAGAAGAAACGCCTGGTCGGCGAAAGCGTGCCTTACGGCCGCATGGGCAGGGCGGAGGATCTGACCGGCATGGCGGTTTTCCTCGCCAGCGACGAGGCCGAGTACATTGTCGCCCAGACCTACAACGTCGATGGCGGCCAATGGATGAGTTGAAGCGGATGAGTTGAGGGGGAAGGCGCGTCTCCCTTCCTCCGGGGAGGACGCGTCGCGGGGCAGGTGAGGGGCAGCTTACTGGCAAACCGGATGCCGCCCCTCACCGCTCGCCCCAAGCGGGTGAATTGGGCGTGGATCGGTGAATTGGGCGTGGATCGTTGGGCTGCATATCGGCCAAAGGGTAAGCAAGATGACCGTGAAACTCTCTTCCTCGAACCTCGCAAAGCTTCCTTCGAAGGTTTCCGGTCCGAAATACGATCGCGCCGCGCTGAAGGCCGGCATCGTACATTTCGGCGTCGGCAACTTCCATCGCTCGCACCAGGCAGTCTATCTCGACGACCTGTTCAATTCCGGCCTCGGCCACGACTGGGCGCTGATCGGCGCCGGCGTGTTCGAGGGGGAGAAGGCCGGCCGCGCCATGCTCGAGGCGCAGGACTGGCTGACCACCGTAGTCGAGCAGGACCAGGGCCATATGAGCGCCCGCGTCACCGGTGCCATGATCGATTTCCTGACGCCCGGCGATGCGGCCGCGATCATCGAGCGGCTCGCCGACCCGGCGATCAAGATCGTGTCGCTGACCATCACCGAAGGCGGCTATTTCATCGACCCGGCCTCGGGCAAGTTCAACCCGGCCCACCCGGATATTGTGGCCGATGCTCAGCCGGGCGCCGCGCCGAATACCGTCTTCGGCATCATCCTTGCCGGGCTGGTGCGCCGGCGCGCCGACGGCATCGTGCCCTTCACCGTCATGTCCTGCGACAACATCCCCCACAACGGCCACGTCACCTCCGACGGCGTTATCGGCCTTGCCCGGCTGATCGACGAGAATCTGGCCGACTGGGTGAGGGACAACGTCGCCTTCCCGAACGGCATGGTCGACCGCATCACGCCGGCCACCACCGACCGCGAGCGCGGCATCCTGGCGAATGATTTCGGGCTGGAGGACAACTGGCCGGTCTTCTGCGAGCCGTTCAAGCAATGGGTGCTGGAGGACCATTTCACCGCCGGCCGGCCGCCGCTTGAAAATGCCGGCGTGCAGTTCGTCAGGGATGTCTCGCCTTATGAGCTGATGAAGATCCGCATCCTCAATGGCGGCCATGCGACCATCGCCTATCCGGCCGGCTTGATGGACATCCATTTCGTCCATGAGGCCATGCAAGAGCCGCTGGTGCGCAGCTTCCTCGCCAAGCTTGAACGGGACGAGATCATCCCGACTGTGCCGCCGGTGCCGGACACGGTGTTGGAGGACTACTACCAGCTCATCGAGCGTCGCTTTTCCAATCCGAAGATCGGCGACACCATTCGCAGGCTCTGCCTCGACGGCTCCAACCGGCAGCCGAAATTCATCATCCCGACCATTGCCGACCGGCTGAAGGCGGGCAAGAGCGTCGCGGGGCTGGCGCTGGAATCGGCGCTCTGGTGCCGCTACTGCTTCGGCACCACCGACAGCGGCGCCGTCATCGAGCCCAACGATCCGAACTGGGACCGGATGCAGGCGACCGCCAAGGCGGCGAAGAACGCGCCCGGCGCCTGGCTTGCCATGGACGACATCTATGGCGATGTCGGCCGCTCGTCCGTTTTCGCGCAAGCCTTTGCCCATGCGCTCGATGTGCTCTGGGCAAACGGCGCGCGCGAAACCTTGACGCGCTATCTCGCTGGCAAGCTCTGAAGGCACCGGAAGCCGATTGGATGACGCCCGAACTGGTCATCTTCGACTGTGACGGCGTGCTGGTCGATAGCGAGGCGCTCTCGGTCTCTGCGCTGCTCGGCATGATCGAGCTCGCCGGCGGCACAGTCAGCGAAGATGCCGCCTACGAGCACTTCCTCGGCAAGAGCATGAAGAGCGTGCGCGAGATTCTCGGCCGCGATTTCGGGCTGGAGATCAGCGATCAGCATCTCACCGCCATGCGCGTCGACCTGATGCGCAAGTTCCGCGAGGAGTTGAAGCCGATCCCCGGCATCAAGGAGATCCTGCCAAGGCTTGGCCTGCCCTATTGCGTCGCCTCTTCCGGCACGCTGGAGCGCATCCGCTACGCGCTCGACGTCACCGGCCTGCTGGGCTTGCTGGAGCCGCATCTGTTCAGCGCAGCCATGGTGACGCGCGGCAAACCCGCGCCGGACCTGTTCCTCCATGCCGCCGACATCATGCGCGCCAAACCGCGCAAATGCCTGGTCATCGAGGACAGCCCCGCCGGCATCGCCGCGGCGCGGGCGGCGGGCATGCGCGTCTTTGCCTTCACCGGCGGATCGCATGCCGACAACCCGGCGCTCAAGGCGCGGCTTGCGTCGACCGAACCGGACTTTATATTCGCTGACATGCTGCAATTGCCCGATCTGATTGCAGGCCTGGGAGCGAGAGTAAAAGCATCTTGACGACAAGTTTCGTTTGCGCGGTCGATGTCGGCACCGGGAGCGCCCGCGCGGGCATTCTCGACTCGCATGGCAATCTGCTCGGTCGCGCCGAACGGCCGATCGCCATGCAGCAGCCCAGGCCCGATCACGCCGAGCACGATTCGGAAAATATCTGGTCGGCCGTCTGTGCCGCCGTGCGTGCCGCGCGCGAGAAAGCCGGCGCCGCCGCCACGGATATCGTCGGCATCTCTTTCGACGCCACCTGCTCGCTTGTAGTGCGAAACAGGCAGGGTGGCCAGCTCAGTATCTCCGTTACCGGCGAAAAGCGGTGGGACACCATCGTCTGGCTCGATCACCGCGCCATCGCCGAAGCCGACGAATGCACGAGAAGCGGACATGCCGTGCTCGACTATATCGGTGGCGTGATGTCGCCGGAGATGGAAACGCCAAAGCTGATGTGGCTGAAGCGCAACCTGCCGGGGACATGGAACGAAGCCGGCTATCTGTTCGATCTCGCCGATTTCCTAACCTGGAAGGCGACCGGCTCGCTCGCCCGCTCGCAATGCACGCTGACCGCCAAATGGACCTATCTGGCGCATGAAAAGACGGGCTGGCGGCGCGATTTCTTCGAGCTCGTCGGCCTCGGCGACCTCTTCGAGCACGGCAATCTCCCAGAAAAAGCGAGCCCAGTCGGCGCCGATATCGGCCCGCTGACCACGCAAGCGGCTGCTGATCTGGGCCTGACTGAGAAATGTCGCGTCGGGGCCGGGGTCATCGACGCCTATGCCGGCGCGCTCGGTGTTCTGGGCGGCTTTGCCGGCGATGAGACGGACATCAGCCGGCACCTGGCGCTGATAGCCGGCACCTCGTCCTGCGTCATGGCGATGTCCCGGGATCCGCAGCCTTTCGCCGGCGTCTGGGGCCCTTACTATGGCGCTGCACTGCCGAAGCTATGGCTGTCGGAAGGCGGCCAGTCGGCGACCGGCGCGCTGCTCGACCACATCATCCGCTGGCATGGCGCCGGCGGCGAGCCGGATGCCGCGATGCATGCCAGGATCGCCAGGCGCGTCGCCGAACTGCGCGCCGCGGAGGGCGATGCGCTGGCGGCGCGGCTGCATGTGCTGCCCGATTTCCACGGCAACCGCTCGCCGCTCGCCGACCCGCATGCGGTCGGTGTGGTCAGCGGGCTGACGCTCGATTCCTCCTTCGACAGCCTGTGCAAGCTCTATTGGCGCACCGCCGTCGGCATCGCGCTTGGCGTGCGCCATGTGCTGGAGGCGCTCAACGAGAACGGCTATCTGATCGACACGCTGCATGTCACAGGCGGCCACACCAAGAACCCGCTTTTGATGGAGCTCTATGCCGACGCCACCGGCTGCACGGTCATCGAGCCGCTGGCCGACGAGGCGGTGCTGCTCGGCACCGGCATGGTGGCCGCGACAGCCGCCGGGCTTTACCCCGATCTGAACACGGCCTGCGTGGCCATGCAGCAGGGCGGCAAGACGCGAGCCTCGAACCCGGCCGCCGGCGCCCGCTTTGACCACGACTATCGCGTCTTCCTCGAGATGCACCGGCAGCGGCGGGCGCTCGACGCGATCGCCTGACGTCCCGGCCACTGGATCAATGACTGGCCGTTCCTCCTCCCTTGCCAACATGTCGCATTTCGTTCAATAGACGGCGCAAACGGCGCCATTTTGCGCCGTTAAAGTGCGGCTTCCGGGCCTGGTCCCGACGCGCCGCGGTCTGAAGAGCGGAAAATGTCTGCGATCGAAGCCGGCGCTCGCGCGCCGGAAAATCTTTGGCGTCAGGAAATCAGGGCGACATTGTCGCTTGCCTGGCCGATGGTGCTCACCAATCTCGGCCAGACCGCCATGACCGCGACCGACGTCATGATGATGGGCCGGCTTGGGCCCGACACGCTGGCCGCCGGCGCGCTCGGCTCCAACCTCTATTTCATGCCGCTGATCTTCGGCCTCGGCTTGATGCTGGCGACCTCGCCGATGATGGCGACGGAACTCGGCCGCCGCCGCCATTCGGTGCGCGACCTGCGCCGCACCGTGCGCCAGGGCCTGTGGCTGGCGGTTCTCGTCTCGATCCCGATCTGGCTGTTCCTCTGGCATGGCGAAGCGGTGCTTCTGGCCATGGGCCAGAAGCCGGAGCTTGCGCATCAGGCCGGCATCTATCTGCGCTGGCTGCAATGGGCGGTGCTGCCCTTCTACGGCTATATCGTGCTGCGCTCCTTCATCTCGGCGCTGGAGCGGCCGGGCTGGGCGCTGATCATCGTCTTCGTGGCGGTTGCCTGCAACGCCTTCTTCAACTGGGTGTTCATGTTCGGCAATCTCGGCGTGTCGGCCATGGGCATTGCCGGCTCGGGGCTCGCCACCTCGCTTTCGAGCACGCTGATGTTCGTTGGCCTGGCGGCCGTGGTCGTGCTGGAGAGAAAATTCCGGCGCTATCGCCTGTTCGGCCGCTTCTGGCGGTCCGACTGGCCGCGCTTCCGCGGCCTGCTGAGGCTCGGCCTGCCGATCGCCGGCATCCTCGCCTTCGAGGTGACGATCTTCAACGCGGCAGCATTGCTGATGGGCCTGATCGATGCGGATTCGCTGGCCGCGCACGCGATCGCCATCCAGATCGCCTCGATCTCCTTCATGGTGCCGCTCGGCCTCAACCAGGCGGTGACCGTGCGCGTCGGCCTGGCGCACGGCGCCGGCAATCCGGAAGGCGTTTCGCGCGCCGGCTGGACCGCCTTTGTCATCGGCGTCTCGTTCATGGCGCTGATGGGGCTGGTGATGATTCTGTGGCCGCATCTTTTGATCAGCGCCTTCATCGATCTCGCCGATCCCGCCAATGCCAGGGTGATCACGCTTGCCGTGTCGTTCCTGGTGTTTGCAGCGCTTTTCCAGATTTTCGACGGCGCGCAGGCGGTGGCTGCCGGCATGCTGCGCGGCCTGCACGACACCAAGGTGCCGATGATCTATGCCGCGATCGGCTATTGGGGCGTCGGCCTGCCGCTCGGCGTGCTGCTCGCCTTCCATTTCGGCTTCAACGGCGTCGGCATCTGGATCGGCCTGGCGTCGGGATTGGCCGTGGTGGCGGCGCTTCTGCTCGCGCGCTGGCTGCGGCGCGACCGCATCGCGCCGGTGCTGTCGTTCAGTCACTGAGAAGGACCGCTGGTCGACCGGCGGTCTATTTCACGGTTCAATGCGCTGCCGCGCGCTCGAGCCGCCGCGCGTATTGCGTCAGCGGAAAGCACATGACGAAGAAGATCAGCGCCACCATTCCGTAGACGGTGAACGGCTCGAAGGTCGCATTGTTGATGGCGTTTGAGGTCCTGACCAGTTCCTCGAAGCCGATGATCGAGGTCAGCGCCGTCGATTTGATCAGCTGCACCAGGAAGCCGACGGTCGGCGCGCGGGTGATCGAGAACGCCTGCGGCAGGATGATCAGCCTGAGCTCCTGCAGGTAGTGCAGCCCCAGGCTGGCGCCGGCGTCCCACTGGCCGCGCGGCAGCGCGTCGACGCCGCTGCGCCAGATTTCGGCCAGATAGGCGCTGGCAAAGAAGGTGAGGCCGAGCATCGCGGCCGTCCACGGCTCGATGCGCAGCCCAAGCATCGGCAGGCCGAAGAACATAAGGAAGAGCTGCATCAGGAGCGGCGTGCCCTGGAACAGCGCGATGTAACCCGAGGCAACCCGCTTGATCCATTTGTTCTTGGCGATGCGGAAGAACAGCACCGCCAGCCCGACCAGCGCGCCGCCGACGAAGGCGGCCAGCGACAACAGCACCGTCCAGCGGGCGGCGAGCAAGAGGTTGCGCAATATGTCCCAGAAGGTGAATTCGATCATGACACGCCGGCTCCGAGTGCTCGGCGCCCGCCGCTGACCAGCAGCCGGCGCAGCCCCATCGACAGGCCGAGATAGACCATGGTCACCACCAGATAGGTCTCGAAGGCGCGGAAGGTGCGTGCCTGCAGCATGTCGGCCTCATAGGTCAGCTCGCGCACCGCGATCTGCGACACCACCGCCGATTCCAGCATCATGATGACGATCTGGCTGGTCAGCGCTGGGTAGATCACTTTCAGCGCCTGCGGCAGCACGATCTTGATGAAGACCTGTCGGGGCCTGAGGCCGAGCGCCAGTGCCGCCTCCGTCTGCCCACGCGGCACGGCGTCCAGGCCTGCGCCGACGATCTCGATCGTGTAGGCGGCCATGTTGAGCGTCATTGCCAGCATGGCGGCCAGGATCGGATCGAGCCTGACGCCGAGGCTGGGCAGCCCGAAGAAGATGAAGAAGAGCTGCACCAGAAACGGCGTATTGCGCATCACCTCGACATAGGCCGCGATCGCCAGCCTCAGCGGCTTCGGGCCGTTTCTTTTGCCGGCAGCGCCCAGGATGCTGAGGAAGGTCCCCGCCAGCGTGGTGACGGCGATCAGAAGGACCGTCGTCGCCGCGCCGCGCGCGATCGCGCCTGCTGCACCCGCAAGCCAGCCGAAGTCGAGGCTGTAGCCCATGACGATTGGCCCTGTTGGAAAGCGCGTAGCGCAAGAAACAAGTGCGGGAGCGGTTCAGCGCTTCATGGCGAGCTGAACCGCTCGGTAGGTCAATCCTTGAGGTTGTCGGGATTGAGCGGCGTCTTCAGCCATGCCTTCGAGCTCTCGTCCAGCTTGCCGTCGGCCAGCATCTTGGCAACCGCGTCATTCACCGCCTTCTTCAGCCGGTCCTCGTTCTTGTTGAGGCCGATATGCGAGGGCGAGGTGAGCAGCTGGAATTTCTGCTCGGGCTTGAGCGCTTCCTGACGTGCCAGCACCTGCGCGCCGACATCATTGCCGACCACCATCAACTGCGTCTGGCCGGAGATGAAGGCCTGGATGACGGAATTGTAGTTGTCGAAGCGGCGGATGTCGGCCGAAGCGGGTGCCGCCTGGGTCAGCGAGGTGTCCTCAAGCGTGCCGCGGTTGACGGCGATCGACTTGTCGGCGAGGTCTTCCTTGCCTTTGACGGCAAGCTCGGCCGGGCCGATGACGGCGATGTAGTAGGGCGCGTAGGCGGCGGCGAAGTCGATCACCTGCTCACGCTCCTTCGAGTAGCCCACGCTCATCAGGATATCGACTCGCTTGTCGGTGAGATACGGGATGCGGTTCTGGCCGGTGACGCTGACGAGGTTGAGCTTCACCTTCAATGCATCGGCGATCGCCTGCGCCACGTCGATGTCATAGCCCTTGATGCTCATGTCGGCGCTGGCCGACGAGAAGGGCGGGAAGTCCGAAAAGATGCCGACATTGATGGCGCCTGCCTTGGTGATGTCGTCGATGGCGTCGGCTCTCGCCTGCGTGGCGAGGCCGGCCGCACCGAGTATCAGCATTGCCGCGAGCGCGGATTTCAGTGCGTTGCGAAGTGTCATTGTGGTTCCCCTGCTGGAAGCTTGTTTGTTGAAACCGGCCGCCGGCTCCAGCGCGACGGCCGTATTGGTTCGCGTCAGACCTTCTTGATCGCCGGGCTGAACACCATCAGGCTGAGAATCTCGAACAGGACCTGGGCGCCGACATGGGCGGTGTTGGTGGTCGCGTCATATTGCGGCGCCACCTCGACGACGTCGCCGCCGACGATGTTGAGGCCTTTCATGCCGCGCAGCAGCTCGAGCACCTCGCGCGTCGTCAGCCCGCCGACTTCCGGCGTGCCGGTGCCAGGCGCGAAGGCCGGGTCGATGCTGTCGACGTCGAAGGAGATGTAGGTCGGCCCGTCGCCGACGATTTTCCGCGCTTTCTCGATGATGGCAGGGATGCCGAGGCCGGTCACCTCTTCGGCATGCACCACGGTCATGCCGGATTCATAGGTGAACTCCCATAGATACTCGGCCGAGCCGCGAATACCGATCTGGATCGTGCGGGTGGGATCGAGCACGCCGTCCAGCACCGCGTTGCGGAACGGTCCGCCATGATGGAATTTGGTCATGTCGAACAGGCCGCTGGTGTCGCAGTGGGCGTCGATATGGATCATGCCGACCGGTGCCTTTTTGCCGACCGCTTTCAGGATCGGATGGCTGATCGAATGGTCGCCGCCGACCGAGAGCGGCAGGACCCCGGCATCGACGATCTGGTTGGTGCGGTGTTCGATGTCTTCATGGCTGATCTCCAGCCGGTAGCGGCTGCGGAACGGCGTGTCGCCGATGTCGGCGACGCGTAGCTCGTGCGTCGGCGCGCATTCCAGCACGTGGTTGTAGGGGCCGATGCGCTCGATGGCGCGCAGCGCCCTGGGCCCAAAGCGCGCGCCCGGCCGGTTGGTGACGCCGAGGTCCATCGGCACGCCGATCATCGCCACCTGCAAATCGCCGAAATCCGGATTGCCGGCGGCCACCTGCCGGTAGGGCGCGGCAAGGAAGGTCGGGACACCGGAATAGGGCGCGAGCCGCGTGCCGCTCTTCGAAAAGATTTTGTCGGCGACCTTGCGGAACTTCGGGTCGAACATCTCGCCGCCATGGCTCTCGCCATATTTGCGGCGCAACGCTTCGAGCTTGCCGCGATCGTAACCCATGTCCGGTCCTCCTCTGTGATTGCTTGCAGCGCCGCCCGCATGGACGGTTGCCAAGCCGGCCGTTGCCGGTCGGATCGTTGCCCGCCGGCTGCCCTGCGGATTTCACGTCTCTTGAAGCTGTTCCGGGCAAAAGTGTCCGGCAGCCGCATTGAAAAATCAATTGATATTGTTAGGGTCTTTGTTGTGAGAAAATCTCACAAAGTTGGGAGTTGTCCATGGCCAAACGCCTGCCGCCGCTGAACCCGCTTCGCGCCTTCGAGGCAACGGCGCGGCATGCCTCGCTGACCAAAGCGGCGGGCGAGCTCAGCGTCACCCATGGCGCCGTAAGCCATCAGATCAAGGCGCTCGAACAATCGCTCGGCGTGAAGCTGTTCGAGCGCACCGGTCAGCGCGTGAAGCTGACGCCGCATGGCGCCGAGTTCCTGCCGGCGGTTTCGGCCGCCTTCGAGGGCATCGCCGCCGCCACCCAGCGCATGACGAGGCCGGCAAGCGCCGGCGTGCTGTCGGTATCCTGCGTGCCGGCGCTGCTGCTTTTGTGGATGACGCCGCGGCTCGGCTCCTTCACCGCGCAATATCCCGACATCCAGCTCACGCTGATCCCCTCCAACGACGCGAGGGACATTCGCGCGCCGCACATCGATGTTTGCGTGCACTATGGCGACGGCAGCTGGAGCGACTGCTGGATACGCAAATGGTCGGGCCTCGAGCTCTTTCCGGTGGTCAGCCCGACGCTGATCAACAACCGGCCGATCCGCACAATCCGCGATCTCGCCGATCACGTCTTCTTGCATGGCGACGACGGCCGTGAATGGCACACCTGGCTCGCCGCCGCAGACGCACTCGACCTGGAGCGCGGCCGCCGCCATCATCTGGGCGATGCGCGCATGGCGACTGAGGCGGCAGTCCACGGCCATGGTGTGGCGCTCGGCGATTCCGTCACCGCGCGCGCCTTGCTGGCCCGGGGCATGCTCGTCGCGCCCTTCACCCTCTCGGTGCCGGCGGTCGACGATTTTTATGTCGTCTGCCGCAACGAGATGCGCTCGGCGCCGATCGTCCAGCTCTTCATCGACTGGCTGTTCGCCGAGAAGGAACAGGATGAGGGTCGGGCCGATGCGCCGGTGGCCGGCCGTGTGCCGAGCCGCAGGAAGCGACCTGCGCTCAAGGTGATCGGCGCCAGGACGGCGTCCTGACTGCTGGACTTGCATCGCTGCTTTTTGTCAGGCCAGCCGGCAAAGCGGGCAGAACTTTCGGAAATTCGATGCTAAGAGGCTTTCGGAGCAATTCCAGGAAAAGTGCGCAGCGGTTTTCCGTCCGGAATTGCGTGAAGGCAAGAGTGAGCAATTCCAGGAAAGTGCGCAGCGGTTTTCCATCCGGAATTGCTCAACAACAAGGCGAAGCCTGAGCAGTGAAGGCAGGACATGGCAAAGACCGATATAGCGCGGCGTGTCTACAACCACACCTGGAAGCTGGACCCGATTGTCCGCAGCCTGCTGGACACCGATTTCTACAAGCTTTTGATGCTGCAGATGATCTGGGGCATGTACTCCGAGGTGGACGCCACCTTCACGTTGATCAACCGTACCACTTCGGTCCGTCTCGCCGACGAGATCGACGAAGGCGAATTGCGTGAGCAGCTTGACCACGCCCGCACCTTGCGCTTCTCCAAAAAGGAGATGATTTGGCTGGGCGGCAACACCTTCTATGGCCGCAAGCAGATCTTCGAGCCGGAATTCCTCGCCTGGCTGGAGGATTTCCGGCTGCCCGACTACGAACTCACCAAGCGCGATGGCCAGTACGAACTGTCCTTCCCCGGTCCCTGGATGTACACGACGCTCTGGGAAATCCCGGCACTCGCCATCATCAACGAGTTGCGCTCACGTGCCGCCATGCGCTCCTTCGGTCCGTTCGCGCTCGACGTGCTCTATGCCCGCGCCAAGGCCAAGATGTGGGACAAGACCGAGCGGCTGAAAGCGCTGCCCGGCATTCGCATTTCCGATTTCGGCACGCGCCGCCGCCACTCTTTCCTGTGGCAGCGCTGGTGCGTCGAGGCGCTGAAGGAAGGCATCGGCGAGGCCTTCACCGGCACCTCCAACGTGCTTCTGGCCATGGACAACGACCTCGAGGCGCTCGGCACCAACGCGCATGAATTGCCGATGGTTTTTGGCGCGCTTGCCAATTCCGAAGAGGAGTTGCGCGAAGCGCCCTACAAGGTCCTGCAGGACTGGCAGCGCTACTATGGCGGCAACCTTCTGATCGTGCTGCCGGACACATTTGGTACGGCTGCGTTCCTGCGCGATGCGCCGGACTGGATCGCCGACTGGACCGGCTTCCGCCCCGACAGCGCGCCTCCGATCGAAGGCGGCGAGAAGATACTCTCCTGGTGGCGCGAGAAGGGCAAGGACCCGAAACAGAAGCTGCTCATCTTCTCCGACGGACTCGAGGTCGAGACCATCGAGGAGGCCTATCGTCACTTCAAGGGCAAGGTGCGCATGTCCTTCGGCTGGGGCACCAACCTCACCAATGATTTCGAAGGCTGTGCGCCGACCGAGACCAAGAGCCTCGATGCCATCTCGCTGGTCTGCAAGGTCAGCGAAGCCAATGGCCGGCCCGCGGTGAAACTCTCCGACAACCCGGCCAAGGCGACGGGGGATGAGAAGGAGATCAAAAGGTATCTCAGGATCTTTGGCGAGAAGGGGCGCGTAAGGCAGCTGGTCAAGGTGTGAGCACTGGCTGATCTGGTCGCGCCAGTCATATGGAATTTCGCATAAGTTGAGTTCCCGCCCACCCCCCTCTGTCCTGCCCGTCCTCCGCAGCAGCTGCGCTGCAGCTGCGAAGGGTGGACCGGACATCTCCCCCGCAAGGGGGGAGATCGACAGTTCATCCGGGGGGCGCTTCTCCTGGGACGCTGGCGATTGGCGAAAGCGGCGGCGACAGCCAATCTCCCCCCTTGCGGGGGAGATGTCCGGCAGGACAGAGGGGGGTGCGAAGGATCGCGACGCTGCAGATAATCCCCTCGGGCCTCGATCCCTCGCAGTCGCGTTGGCGCTGACGCCACTCCTCCCCACCCCCGCCTTCGCGCACGCCTCCGACCGCGGCCATGTCCTGCTTCTGCCGACCGGCTACTACATCGCCGGCGGCGCATTGGCGGTGGCCGTCAGCTTCCTCGTCCTGGCGCTGCTGCCGCCCGCCGCTCTCGACCGGATCTGGCGCAGGCACCTGTCCTTGTTCGCCTTCGGCGACGGCCCGCGCACCATCGTCAGCCTGCTTTCCTTTGCCGGCTTCGCGTTGCTGATTGCGGCTGGCATTTTCGGCAGCCGCGATCCGCTCTCCAACCCGCTTCCGCTGGTGATCTGGACGCTGCTCTGGGCCGGCTTCACCCTGCTGCAGGGCGTGTTCGGCGACCTCTGGTCTTGGCTTAACCCGTGGTACGGATTTTGGCGCATCGTGGGCCGGCCGGGCGGCGGAGGCGGTGACGGGACCCAGCCATCGCGCCTGCCGTCATGGCTCGGCCTCTGGCCAGCCTTCGCGCTGTTCTTCGCCTTCGCCTGGTTCGAACTGATCGACCCGGCGCCAGACGATCCATCTCGCTTGGCTCTCGCCGCCGGCATCTACTGGCTGTTCAGCGTCGCCGCCATGCTGGCCTTCGGTTACGAAGACTGGAGTCGGCGCGGCGAATTCCTGACGATCTTCTTCTCCATGGTCGCCCGCTTCGCGCCCTTCCAGCGCGAACAAGGCCGGCTCAGCCTCTGCTGCCCGGGTTCGGAGCTGCTTGCCGCCTCCTCGTTGCCGGCAAGCGGCACGGCTTTTCTCTTGCTGGCCTTGTCGTCGGTATCCTTCGACGGCCTGTCCAAAACCTTCTTCTGGCTCGGACTGTTCGGCATCAATCCGCTGGAGTTTCCCGGCCGCACCGCGCTGATAGGCATCGGCACTTTCGGCCTGGTGCTGGCTTTTGTCTTGCTGGCGGCGATCTTCGCGCTGGCGGTCTTCCTCGGCCAGCGCCTTGCCGGCGGCGAGCATTCATTCGGTGAGGCCGCCGGCCTGCTGGTGTGGTCGATCGTGCCGATCGCGCTGGCCTATCACGTCGCACACTACCTCACAGCGCTGCTCGTCGACGGCCAGTACGCGCTGGTTGCGCTGTCCGATCCCTTCGCGCTCGGCTGGAACCTGATCGGCACCGCCGACATGATGGTCGAGGCGGGCGTCGTGGCCGGCGCCGGGTCGGCCTGGTGGCTGTGGAATCTGCGGGCCGGCGTCATCATCGCCGGCCACGTGCTGGCGGTCCTGATCGCGCATGGGCTCGCCTGGCGACTGCATCCGCAAGCCTCTCGCGCGGGGCTCAGCCAGCTGCCGCTGACGCTTCTGATGATCGCCTACACGATATTCGGCCTATGGCTGCTTGCCACGCCGACGGCGGGATGAGACAAGGGCCGTCATGACGCGAGGGAAGCTCGCTTGCCACGTCATGGCTTTGGTGATTTAGTTTGTACACATGCAATTTTCGCGTCCTCCAAGCGCGGAGGATCGAGCCGCCTTATCGCTGGTCAGACTGAAAAACAGGGGAACGGACATGGCTGACAAGAACGGATTTTTCGACCTCTCCAAGACCACCCTTTCGCGCCGCACCGCGCTGAAAGGCATGGCCGCCGGCGCCGGCCTTGCGCTGGCGCCAGGCTTCGTCCGCTACAGCCAGGCGCAGAGCTCGGCGCCGATCAAGATCGGCTTCCAGTCGCATCGCACCGGCATCGGCGCCGCCTATGGCCGCTGGTATGAGAAGACGAGCGCCGCCGCGGTCAAGGCGATCAACGACGCCGGCGGCATCGGCGGCCGCAAGGTCGAGCTTGTCATCGAGGATGACGGCACCGATCCCGCCCGCGGCGCCGAGGTGGTCGGCAAGTTCGCCAAACAGCACAAGACCGACATCGTCTTCGGCACGCTGTTCTCGCATGTCGTGATCGGTTCGGCGCCCGCCGCCGGCGAGAACAAGATCCCCTATTTCGTGGTCAGCGAAGGCCATCACGTCGCCTCCACCAAGCTCAACCGCTACGTCTTCCAGCCGGGCATCACCGACGTGAAGAGCCAGATCAAGTCGATGGCGCCTTGGATCGCGGCGAACGCCGGCAAGAAGGTGACGCAGATCTTCCCCGACTTCGCCTTCGGCTACGACCATCGCGACTACCTGCCGCCGGCGCTGAAGGCGCAAGGCGCCGACGTCATCGCGCAGATCGCCATCCCGCCGACGGAGAGCTCCTTCACCAAATACTTCCCGCAGATCCCGGCCGAGACGGAAGTCATCTACCACGTCATGGTCGGCCCGGCCGTGCTCACCTTCGTCAAGGAACTCGGCGAGTTTTATGGCTCGCAAAGGCCGCAGCTCTTCGGCTTCATGGATTCGCTTGAGGCCGTCGACATCAACAGCCCCGGCCTTGAATTCCTCGACGGCAGCCATTTCTGGGAAGGGTCGCCGCGCTATGCGCAGCCGGACGATTCCGCCGCGCAGCAAGCCTACCGCGCCGCCGTTGGCATCGACGACAACGGCGCCGCCGTCGGCGATCCCAAGGACGTCTCCACCGCCTCGCACATGTTCGGCTGCTGGGAGACGCTCTACGTCGTCAAGAAGGCGATGGAGGATGCCGGCTACAAGGGGCCTGAGGATCGCGCCAAGCTGGTCGAGGCGACCGAGGCGCTGAAGGAATTCGCCGAAGGGCCGGAGCATCCGCAGGGCCCAAAGACCTTCAACGGCAAGATCCACCAGTGTTTTGGCATCCAGAACATCTCCAAGGTCGAGGGCGGCAAGCTCAAGGTCGTCCACAAGACCAAGATCGAGGACGGCCTCTACGAGCCGGAAGGGGATTACACGACGCAGGCGCTGTGAACGCTTCACCCTCCCCTTGTGGGGAGGGTCGGCGATAGGCTTCGCATTTTGCGAAGCCTATGAGACGGGGTGGGGGCTGCGACGGCCCATGCCCCACCCCCCACCCGACCGCTGCGCGGTCACCCTCCCCACGAGGGGGAGGGTCAAGGGCGCCCTGAATGCACTTCGGACCCCACCTTCTCCTCGCTGCCCTCGAAGGCCTCGTCACCTCCGCCGTGCTGGCGCTTACGGCGCTCGGCCTGTCGCTGGTGTTCGGCGTCATGCGCATCGTTAACGTCGCCCATGGCGAGTTCTTCATGTTGGGCGCGGTGCTCGCCTGGGCGATCTCGACGGCGATATCGGGCCATCCGGCGGTCGGCTTCGTCGCCGCACTTGTGATCGCGCCCTTGTTGGTCGGGCTGGTCGCGTTTCTTGCCGAATGGCTGGTGCTGCGCCGGCTGAACTACAATCCCGAAAGCACCATCGTCGCCACCATCGGCATGCTCTACATCATCCAGCAGCTGGCGCTCACCTTCTACGGCCCCGAGGCGCGCCCGGTCGAGCCGCCCTTCAGCTACCGCATCCTGCTGCCGTGGTTCGGCTATTCCGGCTACAAGCTGTCGGTGGTTGCTGCGTCGGCCATCCTGCTCGTGCTGACTTGGCTGGTGCTGACCCGCACCAGGATCGGCCTGATCATGCGGGCGACCCAGTATGACCGCGAGACGGCGCAGGCCTTCGGCATTCCGGTCGAGCGCATCTACGCCGGTGTCTTCGCCGTCGGCGCCATGCTGGCGGCGATCGCCGCGGTGCTGATCGTGCCGATCAGCCAGGCGCACTACCTGATGGGGCAGGACCCGCTGTTGCTCTCGTTCATCGTCGTCATCATCGGCGGGCTGGGCTCGCTGCGCGGCACCGTGGTCGCCGCCATCTTGATCGGCCTCGCCGACGGCATCGTCTCGATGTTCTTCTCGCCGACACTGGCCAAGATCATCGCCACGCTGGTGGTTGCCATGGTTCTTGTGTTCCGGCCGCAAGGCCTGTTCGGGACCACCCAGCGATGAGGAATGATTCGCCGGCAAAAATCTACGCCCTGCATATCGGCGTCCTCGCGCTTCTGTTCGCGCTGAACTTCGTCCTGCCCGATTATCACCAGGGCCTCTTCGCGCGCATCATGGCGCTGGCCGTCTTCGCCATGGGCTACAATCTGCTCTTCGGCTATGTCGGGCTGCTCAGCCTTGGTCACGCGATGTTCTACTCGGCCGGCCTCTACGGCGCCGGGCTCGCGGTCTACCATCTCGGCTGGGGCGTGCCGGAAGCCTTCGTTGCCGGTATCGCCTGCGGCGCAGTCCTCGCCTTGGTCATTGGGCTGCTTGCGCTGCGCACCTCGGGCGTCGCCTTCATGATCGTCACCATGATGTTCGCGCAGGTCTTCTATTTGCTCATCCTCTATTTCGCCGCCTGGACCGGCGGCGACCAGGGCCTGGTCGTCCAGCAGGCGTCGCGAATGATCACGATCGGCGGCGCTTCGCTCGACCTGACCAATTCCACCGTGCGCTACATGAGCGCGCTGGCGCTGTTCTCGGTCGTGCTGCTCGCCACCCTTGCCATCGTCCGCTCCCGCTTCGGTCGCGTGCTGGTCGCCATCCGCGAGAATGAGGAGCGCACCAAGATGCTGGGCTACCACACCGTCGCCAACAAGCTCGCAGCCGTCGTTGCCTCCGGCGCCATCTGCGCCGCGTCCGGTGCTGCCTATGCACTGCTGTTCGGCTATATCGGCTCCAGCTTCGCCTCGGTGCAGTATTCGATCCTGCCGTTGCTCTGGGTGCTGCTCGGCGGCGCCGCGACGACGCTCGGACCGCTCATCGGCACGCTGTTCATGTACTATGTCACCGATATCACCAGCGGCTTCACCTCCGCCTATCTGCTGATCGTCGGCGTCGCGCTGATCCTGCTGGTGCTGTTTGCCCCGAAGGGCGTTCTGGGCTCCATCCGCCAGCGCTGGCTGGGGTGGCTGCCGTGACGCCGTTGCTCACCACCAAGGGGCTGTCGCGCCATTTCGGCGGGCTGCGCGCCGTCGACGGCGTCGATTTCGCGCTGATCCCGGGCGAGATCCGCGCCATCATCGGGCCCAACGGCGCCGGCAAGACCACTTTCGTCAGCCTGCTCTCGGGCCGCATCCGCCCGTCCTCCGGCATGATCGTCTTCGACGGCGCCGACATCACGACCATGCCCGCTTACAAAAGAGTTCGCCTCGGCGTCGCCTACACCTTCCAGATCACCAGCGTCTTCGCCAATCTCACGGCATTCGACAATGTCGCGCTACCGGTGCAGCGCACGCTGACCGACAGCCGCTCGAAAGGCGCGGTCAGGACCGGCGTCATGGCGGCGCTGGAGCGCACCGGCCTCGCCGACCGCGCCGGCACGCTGGCCGGGCAGTTGTCCTACGGCCACCAGCGCCTGCTGGAAGTGGCGATGGGCCTGGCGCTGAAGCCAAGACTCCTGATCCTCGACGAACCGACGCAAGGCCTAGCCGACAGCGAGATCGACAACTTCGTCACCCTGGTGCGCGAGATCGCCAGGAACGCCACCGTGCTGCTCATCGAGCACAACATGCCGGTCGTCATGCAGCTTGCCGACCGCATCACCGTCTTCAATTCGGGAAAGATCCTCGCCGAGGGCACGCCGGAGCAGATCCGCGCCAACCCCGAGGTCCAGGATGCTTATCTCGGAGCGACGCATGGCTGAGGCATCGAAGGCGCTCACCATTTCCGGCCTCGACTGCTTCTATGGCGAGGTGCAGGTGCTCTACGGCCTCGACCTCACGCTCAACAAGGGCGAGGTGCTTTGCCTGTTCGGCCGCAACGGTGCCGGCAAGACGACGACGCTGAAGGCGATCATGGGGCTGGTTCCGGCCACGGCAGGCTCGATCAGGCTGAACGGCACGGAATTGACCCGGCTCACCGCGCATGACGTGCCGAAGGCGGGCGTCGCCTATGTGCCGCAGGGCAGGCGGCTGTTTGCCGACATGACGGTGGCGGAAAACATCGAGATCGGCCTGATGGCGCGCGGCAAGGACAGGGCTACGCGTGAAAGAGTCCTCGACCTTTTCCCATTGCTGCGAGAGCGGCTGAAGCAGCGGTCCGGCACGCTCTCCGGCGGCGAGCAGCAGATGCTGGCCATGGCGCGCGCGCTCTGCCTCGAGCCGCAGGTGCTGTTGCTCGACGAGCCGACCGAGGGGTTGATGCCGTCGATGATCGCCAAGATCCGCGAGACGGTGGCGAAGCTGCGCGACCTCGGCGTTTCGACCATCCTGGTCGAGCAGCGGGTCGATGCCGTGCTTTCAGTCGCTGACCGCGTCTCATTCATCGAGAACGGTCGCAACCGCGAGACCGTCGATGTCGAGGCATTGCGCGCCGACCCATCGGCTGTGCGCCGTTATGTCGGCGTAGGATGACTTGGCCCTTACGCAGACCCGTCAAGGGGCCTTCACATCGAACTCTAATCATCCAACGCGCCGCTCGCTTTCGCGCGCACAAATGCCAGCCCGGCAATTGCGAGATCGCCAACCGCCATGCCGCGGAACGCGAATGCTGTTCGCTCATTTGCGCTCTGACGACCCGGCACGTCGCCGCCGACCAAACCTGTCAGGTCGCCGGCGACGAGTTCGGGCCTCACCATCGGCCTGCTCATATGCGCCTCTTGCGCCAAATCGTCTATGACGATGCGATCGAAGACAGCCATGGTCTCAGGCAACCAAGGCAGGGCCAGATCGGTCATGGTTGCGAAGGCTCCGGCCTTCAGCCAACGCGCATCCAAAAATGGAACCGGCTCGGGTATCAAAGTGACTGTCGTCACCACGATGTCAGCAGATTCGATCGCCGCTTTGGCGGTATCACTCGCTACTGCGGTCAGACCACGCCTCTCAGCTATCCGACACAGTGCGTCACGACTGTCTTTGCCCCGACCAAAGGCCCGAATCTCCTGCAGCGGAAAAAGATCGGCCAGAACTTCGAGATGACCGCGCGCCTGAACGCCGCATCCGATGAACGCGACGCACGCCGAGTCGGCCCGGGCCAGACGCCTGGCCGCCACGGCGCTTAGACCCGCCGTGCGTTTCGCAGTAACCCAATTGCCGTCGACCACAGCAAGCGGCTGTCCCGTCTCGCCGTCGAGAAGGGTGACCAGCGAGTTCAGGGTTGCAAGTCCCCGCTCGGGGTTACGGGGGTTGACGACCAGTGATTTGGTCGCCAGCACCCGGGGCTCGGTGGCGACACCGAGAGTTGCCATGATGTAGCGGTCGTCGCCTGGCAGCACCACCGCCTTCGGCGCACACCATACCTCGCCCCGCCGCTGACCGATGATCTGTCGCTCGATTTCGTCGACTACATCGGACGTCGAAATCGTTAGGCTATCCAGGAATTCGGCTGACAGATAGGGCAGGCTCTCGGTTTGGATGGTCATTGGCGCCCCAAGAATAGCTTGCTTTCGATAAGCATTCCTCAGGTTCAATCGAACCTGATCCCGCACCTCTCTTTGCTAATAGCAGAAATTGATGACCGCGCATACGCAAGCGCTATCTCCTACTGGTGGCTCTATGCCGGCGGCCGCTGGCCGATCCCAGCTTCGAAACCGATACGCTGATCACGCGATCTGACAGCCGCCCGACCGCTCCGCGTGATCGCCTTAAAGGGGGCAGAGCGAACCGGTTATGGTTTTTCGGCTCAACCGAAAAACAAAAACCCCGCAATCAAAAACGTCG
Source organism: Mesorhizobium silamurunense (assembly GCF_014843825.1). Lineage (GTDB taxonomy): Bacteria > Pseudomonadota > Alphaproteobacteria > Rhizobiales > Rhizobiaceae > Mesorhizobium > Mesorhizobium silamurunense. The sequence continues at coordinate 2,948 of NZ_JHQR01000126.1, read as the reverse complement.
GGATCAGCACCACGCCCGACCACGCCATGTAGCCGAAGAAGCCCGGCATCTTGAAGCCGCGATGCCTGGCGATGGCAAAGACCATGAAGTTGGGCGCGTTGCCGATATAGGTGTTAGCGCCCATGAACACAGCGCCGACCGAGATCGCGGCAAGCGTCGAGGCAGCCTCCGTCATCAGGTGCCTTGCATCGCCGCCGGCAAGCTCGAAGAACACCAGATAGGTCGGCGCGTTGTCGAGGAAGGACGACAGCGCTCCGGTCAGCCAGAAATAGGCGAGGTTGTTCGGTTGGCCGTCGGCGGAGGTGACGAGCGACACCAGCGGCGCCAGCGCGCCGTCGTGACCTGCCCTCAGGATCGCGATGACCGGCACGATGCAGATGAAGATGCCGGCAAACAATTTCGCCACTTCGGCGATCGGCCCCCAGGTGAAGCCGTTCGCTTCGCGGTGGCTCTTGTAAGACACGCGAAGCGACAGCCAGACCAGCGCCAGGATGATCGCGTCGCGCACGAGGTTCTGCAGTTCGAGGCCGACGCCGAGGATCGGGATGCTGACGCCTGGCTTCCAACTGGCGGAAAGCAGGATCGCGCCGATCACGCCGGCGAGCAGCGGCAGGTTGGCGAGGCCCCGCAGGCGCACCTTGGTGTCCGGCGTAGGATCTTTGATCTTGGGCACGCCGCCCTCGCGGCGATGCAGGACGATGTCGAGCGCCAGGAAGACGACGAGCACCAGCCCGCCGGTGAACAGTGTCTCGCGCCAGAGGTTGGCTGTCGTCCAGAAGAAGTCGACACCGCGCAGGAAGCCGACGAACAGCGGCGGGTCGCCGAGCGGCGTCAGCGAGCCGCCGATGTTGGAGACCAGGAAGATGAAGAAGATCACCACATGCGCGTTGAACGGCCGGTTGTCGTTGGCGCGCAGCATTGGCCGGATCAGGATCATCGAGGCGCCGGTGGTGCCGATGATCGAGGCGAGGATCGCGCCGATTAGCAGCAGGCCGGCATTGACCAATGGCGTGCCGTGGATGTTGCCGGCAAGCAGGATGCCGCCCGAAATCGTGTAGAGCGCGAACAACAGGATGATGAAGGACATGTATTCGGTGAGCAGCGTGTGCAGCACCGCCTCGCCCGCCATAGGCACGCCGAAGGCGATCGCCAGCGGCAGCACCACCAGCGCAGCCCAGGCGGCGGCGATCTTGCCGTAGTGATGCTCCCAGACATGATGGAACAGCAGCGGTCCGGTTGCGATCGAGAGCAGCAGCCCGGCAAAGGGCAGCGCCCACCACAACGACATCGCCGCGCCCGGCAGTTCGTGAGCCTCGGCGGCGAAAGCCGGTTGCGGAAAAGCGATCAGGAGTGCGCCAGCCATGCCTGCCGCCAACGCCTTCGCGAATGTCGTGAAGCCCCCGCGATGCCCCACGGTCCGGTCAGTCCGACAAATGGTCTTCGAGCGTCACGCCGGCCTCGCGCATGCGCGCGATCATCGTGTCGAGCGAGCCGTTGAGGTCGATGCCGCGGCAAGCGTCGAGCCGCACGGTCGCCTTGAAGCCCTGCTTGACCGCGTCGAGCGCCGAATAGGCGACACAGTAATCGGTGGCGAGCCCGACCAGGGTGACGGCATCGATGCCGCGTTCCTCCAGATAGCCGGCGAGGCCGGTCGGCGTCGTATGGTCGTTTTCGAAGAAGGCCGAATAGCTATCGATCGCCGCGCGGAAGCCCTTGCGGATCACCAACTCGGCCTTGGTCCAGGCAAGCCCGGAGTGGAAATCGGAACCGAGGCTGCCCTGGATGCAGTGATCCGGCCAGAGCGTCTGCGGCCCGTAGGGCATCTCGATGGTCTCGAAGGGCTGCTTGCCGGGATGGCTGGAAGCGAAGCTCGAATGGCCAGCGGGGTGCCAGTCCTGCGTCAGGATCACATGATCGGTCCGTCGGATCAGGTCGTTGACCAGCGGCACGATCTCGTCACCGCCGGCAACAGCCAGCGCGCCGCCTGGGCAAAAATCGTTCTGCAGGTCGATGACGATGAGCGCTTCCTCGGCCATGCGGCCTCCCTTCTGTCTCGGCTTGGGGTCCAGTTGACGCGACCGGACACGGAACCTTGACCAGATGGCCGACGGCGTCAACCTCCACTGGCATAACAAAGCCGTAGCGGCCTGTTTGTGACAGCCCTGGCCGGCGGCTTCGCTTTGACAATTGCGGCGAAGTTGATATCATTTGCATACGAATGAATTTGCCCCGGCCTGATGCCCGGCAGGTTCCCTCGGAAAGGCCCCTTTCTGGGAAGGCAAAGCGTGACCCGTTACGCGAAACCCACCACGGTTGACGAGGCGCTCGCTCTGCTTGGCGAGGACCGCTGGCGCATCCTCGCCGGCGGCACGGATTTCTATCCGGCGCAGGGCGCAAAACCTTTCCGCGACAATATCCTCGACATCAACGGCCTTGCCGCGCTGCGCGGCATCGCCGAGACCGACGATCACTGGCGGATCGGCGCCCGCACGACCTGGACCGACGTCGTGCGCCAGCCGCTGCCGGCGGCGTTCGACGCGCTGAAGGCGGCCGCGCGCGAAGTCGGCTCCGTCCAGATCCAGAATGTTGCTTCGGTTGCCGGCAATCTCTGCAATGCCTCGCCCGCTGCCGATGGCGTTCCGGCGCTGCTGGTGCTCGACGCCGATGTCGAATTGCGGTCGGCAAAAGCCGCGCGCCACTTGCCGCTTGGCGAGTTCATTCTCGGCAATCGCCGCACTGCGCTGCAGCCGGGCGAGATGGTCACCGCCATCCGCGTCCCGAAGCGTTTGGCCGTCGGCACATCGGCCTTCGTCAAGCTCGGCGCCCGGCGCTATCTGGTCATCTCGATTGCCATGGCTGCCGCGCGTCTCGTGATCGAGGATGGCGCGGTCGCGGATGCGGCGATCGCCGTCGGCGCCTGCTCCGCCGTCGCCCGCCGTCTGGCCGGC
>NZ_JHQR01000120.1 GCF_014843825.1 Mesorhizobium silamurunense | reverse complement strand
CGCGGGCGCTGCGCATCGGCGAGGTGAACCCGCTCGATGCCAGCGCCGACCTGGGCTTCGTGCCCGATGCCGCGCTGGCCGACGGCAGCGTCACCCAGGGCGACGGCTGGGCGATACGAACCGTGCTGACGCCGGGTCATACCGCCAACCACGCGGCCTTTGCGCTCGAAGGGACCGGTATCCTGTTTTCGGCCGACCATGTGATGGCCTGGGCGACGTCCATCATCGCACCGCCCGATGGCGCGATGGCCGACTACATGAAATCGCTCGGCAGGCTGATCGAGCGCGGCGACCGCCTGCTGCTGCCCGGCCATGGCGGGCCGGTGACCGCGCCGCGCAGCTTCATGCAAGGGCTGAAGACGCACCGCAAGATGCGCGAACGGGCGATCCTGGAACGCATCCGCGGCGGCGACCGGACGATCAAAGACATGGTCGCGGCGATCTATCGCGACACAGACCCGCGGCTGCACGGCGCCGCCGGCCTCTCGGTGCTTGCCCATCTCGAAGACCTGGTGGCCCGCGGCCTCGTCGCCACCGACGGCGATCCGGCGATCGACGGTATATTCCGCGCTGCTGGTTAGATCACTCGGCCGGTGCCGCGCCGACCTGGCCGGCGACTTCCTGGTCGAGCTCGCCGAGGAAATCGGTGATGCGGGCGGCATTGTCGCCCAAGTCATAACGCCCGTAGCGCGAGGCCGAGCGCATGTCGACGATCACCGAATCGCCGTCGTCGGTGACGCGGATGGCGACATCTGCCGGCAGCCCGAGCACGAAGCCCCGGGCGACCGCGTTGATCGTCGCCTCGCTCTGCCCGCTGATGTCGGGATAGGGTGCGGTCAGTTGCCAGTCCCGCCGGTCGAGCACGGTCTCGACCGCATCGACCACGGTTTCGAAGGGCAGGTTGTAGCTGCGCCCGGTGACCAGCGGATAGGCCTGCGCCTGAAGGCTCTGCTCTCCGGGCGTCGGCGGCGACAGCGCGTTCATGTCGCTTGTGCGGTCGCCGGTGTCGAGCACCGGCGGGTCGTCGAGGTCGGTCGAGATGTCGCGCAGCGGCGGATAGACGGTGGCCCAGTAGGCGGCGATGCCGAAAGGGGCAAGCACCAGCACCGCCAGCAGTGCGCCGACGCTGAGGTCGCGGCCGCCGCGATCGCCGAAATTCCATAGTCTCGACAATGCAAGCCCGGCGAGCAGCAGCGCGAGGGCCGCGAGCAGCGCGACAATCGCCAGCACCCACAGGAAGGGCGGCGTCTCGACAAGGTCGAGCCGGTAGCCGGCAAGGACGGTCAGCAACAGGACGAGCGAGAATGCCCCGATCCGCCGCGACCAGCCGGCCGCCCTCGACGTCTGCCGTTCAGGAATTGTAGCCATCGTCTGCCGCATCACCCCAGCCCGAGCCGACAGTTAGCGCAGTTCGGCGTTCGGTGGAATCGCTGATTGAACATTCCTCAATCCGTCGGCAGACGATACTCCTTGAATTGCTGGCGCAAGGCGGTCTTCTGGATCTTGCCCGTCGCGGTGTGGGGAATTTCGCTGACGAAGGCGACGTCGTCGGGCATCCACCATTTGGCGACCTTGCCGCTCATGAAGGCGAGGATGTCGCCCTTGCTCGGTTCCTTGCCCGGCTTGCGCACGACCACCAGCAGCGGCCGCTCGCCCCATTTGGAATGCGGCACGCCTATTGCCGCCGCCTCCGCCACATCGGGATGGCCGACGACAAGGTTCTCCAGGTCGATGGTGGATATCCACTCGCCGCCCGATTTGATGACATCCTTGGCGCGGTCGGTGATCTGCATATAGCCGCTGGCGTCGATATGCGCGACATCGCCGGTGTCGAACCAGCCGTCCGCGTCGAACTGTTCGGAGCCGACGCCGCCATAATAGGCGCGCGCGACGGCCGGGCCGCGAACTTTCAGGCGCCCGAAGGTCTTGCCGTCCCAGGGCAGCACGTTGTCCTCGTCGTCGGTCACCTTCATTTCGACGCCGAAAGGCGGATGGCCCTGCTTGCCCTGGATGTCGAGCCGGGCATCGCCCGTCAGCCCTTCATATTCCGGCTTCATAGTGCACAAGGTGCCGAGCGGCGACATTTCGGTCATGCCCCAGGCATGCACGACCTGAACCTCGTATTTGTCCTGGAATTTCGCAGTGATGGCGCGCGGACAGGACGACCCGCCGATGACGACTTTGTTGAGATAAGGCAATTTCTTGCCGGTCTCCTCGAGATATTGCAGCAGCATCATCCATACCGTCGGCACGGCGGCGCTGAAGGTGACCTTTTCGGTGTCGAGCAGTTCGTAGATGGACGAGCCGTCCATCCTGCAGCCGGGCATCACCAGCTTTGCGCCGATCATCGGCGCGCTCTGGCCAAGACCCCAGGCATTGGCGTGGAACATCGGCACCACCGGGAGAATCACGTCCCGCGCCGATAAGCCCATGGCGTCCGGCATGGCGGCGATCATGGCGTGAAGGACGTTCGAGCGATGGCTGTAGACGACGCCTTTCGGGTCGCCTGTCGTGCCGGAAGTGTAGCACATGCCGGCGGCGGTGTTCTCGTCGAAGCTCTTCCAGGCGAAAGCGCCGTCGGCCTCGGCAAGCCATTCCTCATAGGCAACAGCATTCGGCAACGAGGTTTGCGGCATATGCGCCCGATCGGTCAGCACGATCACCTGTCTGAGCGAGCCGACCCCGTGGGCGATCTTTTCCAGCAGCGGCACGAAGGTCAGGTCGACGAAGATCGCCTTGTCCCCGGCGTCGTTCATGATCCAGGCAATCTGTTCGGGGAAGAGACGCGGATTGAGCGTGTGGTAAATCGCGCCGATGCCCATGATGCCGTACCAGGCCTCGAGGTGGCGGGCCGTGTTCCAGGCAAGCGTGGCGATGCGGTCGCCGAGCCCGAAGCCGTCCCGCTCCAGACGCTGCGCCACTTTGAGCGCCCGATGACGGATGTCGGCAAAGGTCGTGCGCACGATCGGGCCTTCGATCGAACGCGATACGATCTCGCGCCCGCCGTGCTGGCGTTCGGCGTGATCGATCAGCTTGTGGCAGAGCAGCGGCCATTCCTGCATCAGTCCGAGCATCTCGGCTCCTCCCCTTTTTGCGCTTTCGCGTCATTGTTTCACGCATTGTGGGATGATCCGGCGGATTGTCCAGCCGCCATAAGTCCAAGGCGGTGGATGGATGGAACGAGCCGTGAAACCCGCCATAATCCGGCCATCGTCGGCGTTAAGTTTCATTAATGGGCTGGGTGAGATTGGCGAATGGAGAGATTCGCATGGACGCGCAGCTCGATGAAAAAGCCCTCGAAAGCACGCTTGCCGAAAGTCTGGACGATCTGACGCCGGACTCCAAAACCGTTTCCGACGATGAATTTGCCGAAGTGGTCGGCGGGGCGCTGGAGGCCGTCGGCGGAACGCTGCTGTTCAAGATGTGCGTCGAGAACGACGGCGAAGGCCAGCATGTCGCTGCCGCATGCGTCGGCGACGGCGGCAACCGCCAGTTCCTGCTGCTCACGCTGCCGACCGCCGGCGGCGCGCTGAAGGTCGAGACAGCGGCAAGAAGCACCAACCCGGTCGCGGGCATCGCCGCCGCCTATGCCGGCCTCATGGATGCCTTCAAGACCGCCGCCTGAGCGTCAGCATCGGTTGGAAGAAAATTCCACTTTGACGCGGCCTCGCGCAACTGTGCAACCTTGTGCGAGGCTCCTCCCCGACACACCTTGTGGCGGAGAAGGAGAACCGTCATGGACAAGCTCGCCAACCCCGCCCCCGGCTTTCAGCGCAACCCAGACAAGGTGATCACGGTCGAACCCTATCGCGGCAGCGTCACGGTGCGCGCCGGCGACACAGTCATCGCCAGGTCGAGTCGGGCCAGGCTGTTGTCGGAGCCGCCCTACCCGGCGGTTTTCTACATCCCCTTCGCCGACATCGATTTCAGCCAGCTCGCCAGGACCGAGCATTCGACGCATTGTCCCTACAAAGGCGATGCGAGCTATTGGAGTGTCCTGCCGGCCGGCGAAAGCGGCAAGGACGCGATGTGGGCCTATGAGCAGCCCTTCGACGAAATGACCGAGATCCGCGATCACGGCGCGTTCTACACGGACAAGGTGACGGTCGAGGCTAAGCCGGACTGAGAAATTTCGAACCGACGCCCGAATGCCGCGATCAGTCGGTGGTGCCGTCGTTACCCATGTCTTCGGCATCGTCCAGGCGAACGAAGGTCATGCCCTTCTGCTTCAGGGCCAGCAGGCCCTGGACGACGCCCTCGCCCGCCGCATGGGTCGGCTGGTTGATGTGAGCAATGATGACGTCGCCATCCTTGGCGGCGGCGATGCGCCGGGCGGTTTGCTTGGCGCCGAGCAGCGAGCCGCCGTCGCCGTTGACGGAAAAGCCGGCGATCTTGAAGCCCAGCTTGCGGATCATGGCGATCGCTGACGGGCTGTACTCGGCGGTGGCGCCACGAAACCATTTCGGCGCTGGACCGCCGGCGCTCGCAAGCGCCGCGGCGCCGGATTCGACCTCGGCCAGAACGGCATCCGGGCTGCCGGCACTGCTGATGCCGTAGATCTTGCGCGGCGTGTCGACCGCCGGGATGTGACGGCCGCCGTGATTTTCCAGTTCGAACAGGTCCGGATGGGCGCGCATGATCTCGACAGCGGCGGCGTTGCGCTTCAGCCAGATGCCGGTGACGAAGATGGTCGCCGGAATCCTGTTCTCGACCAGCGCCGAAAGAATGCGCGTATCGGTCTTCCCGCCGCAGGCGTCCAGCGTGAGCGCTACGCGCCCGCCGCCGCCTTGCGGTTTCAGATGCAATGTCGGCTCGACCAGCGTCGCGGCATTGCCGGCCGAGACCGCCACGAGCGACAGCGCGAGCGCGTAAAGAGATTTTTGAAGCAAATCCGTCATTCTTCCCAAGCCCGGCATGCCCTGCCGTTCAACCGCAAGGCGGTGTCAACAAGACCCGCATCTAGGCGAAAATCGGGACGGTTCGCATCCGAAAAGCAACCGCGCGACAATTTGCGTGGACCGGTTGTTCTTATACATGTCGTCATGCGCTAGACGGCCTGCTCCAGCGCCACCTCGGTCCGCGCCAGAAGTTCCCGCACCGCCTCGACCACGGCATCCACTTCCAGGCGCCAGACACAGCATGCCTTGCTCGGATCGATGCGGCGGCACAGGTCGCCGCCGACGCAATCGCAAGGCATGGACGGCCGCAACGAGATGCTGGGAACGCCGACAGGTCCCCACCTGACCGGGCTGGTCAGGCCGAACAGGCCGACGACGGGCGTGCCGGCCGCCGCCGCCATATGCATCGGGCCGCTCTCATTGCCGACGAACAGCCTGGCCTCCTTGAGCAGCGCCAGCAGCGTTTCGAGCGAGAGCGCGCCGACCAGATTGACGACCGGCGTTTTCGCGGCCGCCATGATCCTGTCCGTCGCCTCGCTCTCCTCGGGGCCGCCGACCAGAACGACGTCCAGGCCTGTTTCGGCCGATATCCGGTCGATCGCGGCGGTAAAGCGCTCGGGCTGCCAGCGGCGCCCGGGGAAGCTTGCCCCGGCATGCACCGCCAGGAAGCCGTGGGGCCGCAGACGATATTTGCCCAGCAAGGCGAGGGCCCGCGACGTTTCGAAGGGCAGCGGGCGAATGGCCGGCGCCCTGACGCGCAGGTTCACCCCAAGCGCCTCGAGCGGAGAAAGATATCGGTAGAGATAATGCCGTTCGCCGAAGGCGAAGGGCTTCATCCTGACATTGGCGGGCTGGCGCTCGTACCAGCGCATCGGCCGCTCGGTCGGATGATAGCCCAGCCGGATCGGGGCATCGATCAGGCCCGAAAGGATCCGCGAGGTCTTCGAGTCGGTTATGTCGATGATCATGTCGAAGCGCTGTTGCCGCAACTCGCGCACCATCTGGAGCAATTCGCGTCCGCGCTGCAGCGGCGTGCCGCGCATCATGGCACGGCGGAAGGTAACGACTTCGGACGCGATGCCGTGCTCGGTGAGGAAGCCGCCGAAGCGAGCCTCGCAGAGAAAGACGATCCTGGCCTCTGGATATTCCAGCTGCAGGTTTTTCGCCAATGTGGAGGCAAGCACGATGTCGCCGACGAACTTGGCCTGCAGGATCAGGATCGATCGGAAAGCGGTGGGCGAAATCTGCAGCATCTGTTTCTCGCACCGAGGAACTCGGAACCAGAAACTGCTCGGCAACGATGTCGAGATTCGGAATCGTCACGCGCACGTTCACGTGAGTTTCCATACAAAACCGTAAGGTGCCGGCGCGCCCGTCAGGCGCGCTTTGCCTTGCCCTTCGCGGCCTGCACGGCCGCCTGCGCGGCGGCCAGCCGTGCGATCGGCACGCGGTAGGGCGAGCACGACACATAGTCGAGGCCGACCTCCTCGCAAAAGCGGATCGAGGCCGGGTCGCCGCCATGTTCGCCGCAGATGCCGAGCTTGATCTGCGGCCGCGTCGCCTTGCCCTTTTCCGCCGCGATGCGCACCAGCTCGCCGACGCCGTCGACGTCGAGCGACACGAACGGATCCTGCTCGATGATGCCCTTCTGCCGGTAGGTTTCGAGGAAGGAGGCCGCGTCGTCGCGCGAGATGCCGAAAGTCGTCTGGGTCAGGTCGTTGGTGCCGAAGGAGAAGAATTCGGCAGCCTCGGCAATGACATGGGCGCGGATGGCCGCGCGCGGGAGCTCAATCATGGTGCCTGTCAGATAGTCGATCTTGGTGCCGGTCTCCTGCATGACGCTTTGCGCAACCGCATCGATACGCGCCTTGACGTATTGCAGCTCCTTCACCAGGCCGACCAGCGGCACCATGATTTCGGGCACCACCAGGGCGCCGGCCTTGCGGCCTGCCTCGACCGCCGCCTCGAAGATGGCGCGCGCCTGCATCTCGGCGATCTCCGGATAGGAGACGGCAAGCCGGCAGCCGCGATGCCCGAGCATCGGGTTGAACTCGTGCAGCGCCTCGGTGCGCTGCCTGAGCTTGTCTGCCGACACGTTCATCGCAGCCGCGACCTCGGCCAACTCAGCCTCGGTCTTGGGCAGGAATTCATGCAGCGGCGGATCGAGCAGGCGGATCGTCACCGGCAGCCCGGCCATGATCTCGAACAGCTCGAGGAAATCCGAGCGCTGCATCGGCAACAGCTTGGCGAGCGCTGCGCGCCTGTCCTTCTCGGTGTCGGCCAGGATCATCTCGCGCATGGCGACGATACGGTCGCCGTCGAAGAACATGTGCTCCGTGCGGCAAAGCCCGATGCCTTCGGCGCCGAAGGAGCGCGCCATGCGCGCGTCGAGCGGCGTTTCGGCATTGGTACGCACCTTCATGCGGCGCGCGGCGTCGGCCCATTCCATGATGGCGGCGAAATCGCCCGAAAGCTCGGGTTGCAGCATGGCGACGGCACCCTTCAGCACCTGGCCGTTGCCGCCGTCGATGGTGATGATGTCGCCCTTGCGGAAGGTCTGGCCCATCGAGGTCAGCGTGCCGGCCTTGTAGTCGACGCGCAGCGAGCCGGCGCCCGAGACGCAGGGCTTGCCCATGCCGCGCGCCACCACGGCGGCGTGGCTGGTCATGCCGCCGCGCGTGGTGAGGATGCCTTCGGCCGCATGCATGCCGTGGATGTCCTCGGGGCTGGTCTCGATACGCACCAGGATCGCCTTGCGCCCTTGCGCCTTGGCGTCCTCGGCATCGCTGGACGAGAAGACGATCTCGCCGGTGGCGGCGCCGGGCGAAGCCGGCAGGCCCATGCCGATGACATCGCGCGCGGCCTTCGGATCGATGGTCGGGTGCAGGAGCTGGTCGAGCGAGGCGGGATCGATGCGGGCGACCGCTTCCTCCTTGCTGATCAGCCCGTCCTTCGCCATCTCGACGGCGATCTTCAGCGCCGCCTTGGCGGTGCGCTTGCCGGAGCGGGTCTGCAGCATCCACAATTTGCCGCGCTCGATGGTGAATTCGAGGTCCTGCATGTCGCGGTAGTGCTTTTCCAGCCGGTCGGAAATGTCGACGAAAGCTTGGAAAGCCTCCGGCATCAGCTTCTGCAGCGACGGCTTGTCGGAGCCGGCGGCGATGCGCGCCGCCTCGGTGATGTTCTGCGGCGTGCGGATGCCGGCCACCACGTCCTCGCCCTGCGCGTTGACGAGGAATTCGCCGTAGAGCTGCTTCTCGCCGGTCGAAGGGTTGCGGGTGAAGGCGACGCCGGTGGCGGAGGTGTCGCCCATATTGCCGAACACCATGGCCTGGACATTGACCGCCGTGCCCCAGCTCTCAGGGATATCGTGCAGGCGCCGATAGGTGATGGCGCGGTTGTTCATCCAGCTCGAAAACACCGCGCCGATGGCGCCCCAGAGCTGCTCGCGCGGGTCCTGGGGGAACGGCTTGCCAAGCTCCTCCTCGACCTTGGCCTTGTAGAGCCCGATCACGTCCTGCCATTCCCCGGCCGAAAGCCCGGTGTCGAGCTCATGGCCGAGGCTCGCCTTCTGGTCCTCGAGGATTTCTTCGAACACCTCATGGTCGAGACCCATGACGACGTCGGAATACATCTGGATGAAGCGGCGGTAGCTGTCATAGGCAAAGCGGGCATCGCCGGAATCGGCGGCAAGCGCCTCGACCGTCTCGTCGTTGAGGCCGAGATTGAGGACGGTATCCATCATGCCGGGCATCGAGGCGCGAGCGCCGGAGCGGACCGAGACCAAAAGCAGCTTCGACGGGTCGCCGAAACGGCGGCCGGTGAGCCTGCCGATATGCTCGAGCGCGGACAGGACATCCGCTTCCAGTGCCGCCGGATAGGTGCGGCCGTTCGCGTAGTAGGCGTTGCAGACATCGGTGGTGATGGTGAAGCCCGGCGGGACCGGCAGGCCGAGGCTGCACATCTCGGCCAGGTTGGCGCCCTTGCCGCCGAGAAGGTTGCGATCTCCGGCACGGCCTTCCGCGGCGCCGTCGCCGAAGGTGTAAACCCACTTGGTCATGCTCGCCCTCCAGGTCCTTGGAAGATAGACAACACCCGGACCAAGGCCCGGTTCCCCGCCCTTCCGATCCGAGCGATAGGATGCTGCAGTGCGAAAGGCAAGGCGTCGTGAAAGCAAGTCAGGCAACTACAATCGATTAAGCAGAAGCTGCGTCAAAAGGACTTGTCGGTGGGCGGCCTCGCGATATAGAACGCATCAAGAACAAAGCTGGAGTAGCGTGATGAAACTCAACGGAAAACTCGACTATCTGGAACTGCCGGCCACCGGCGGCACGCTGGACAGCGTCAAGTCTTTCTACAGCGCGGCGTTTTCCTGGTCGTTCACCGACTACGGGCCGACCTATTCCGCTTTTGCCGAAGGGCTCGACGGCGGCTTCCAGGCCGATGCCGGCGAGGCGCCGGCCAAACCGCTGCCCGTGCTCTATTCCGAAAATCTGGAGGAGACGCTTGAAGCGGTTGAGAATGCCGGAGGCAGCATCGTCAAGCCGATCTTTTCCTTCCCCGGCGGCAGGCGGTTTCATTTCACCGACCCGGCCGGCAACGAGCTGGCCGTGTGGGGCGAATAGCCCGCAATTCCGGCCGCCGGATTTGATCTTCCCCTTTGGACTACGCCAAAACGCGGCGGCAATCCGCCGACGCAGACATGCGGCAAGATTACCTTGGATGCTGGCGGTCCAAGCATTGAGCTTTCCACCGGCTCGTCCTATAAGGCCGCGCGCAGCGGGCACCGCCCGGCTGCTGGGGCGTCGCCAAGTGGTAAGGCATCGGTTTTTGGTACCGACATTCCCAGGTTCGAATCCTGGCGCCCCAGCCAAGCAATTTCGGGTCCATTCTGGACACATAGGTTACGGT
>NZ_JHQR01000119.1 GCF_014843825.1 Mesorhizobium silamurunense | reverse complement strand
CCTGGCGCTTGCGCTCCAGATTGCGCGAGACGCAGGCGTTGAGCCGCGCGCCGAGGCTTGCCAAGGTGGCCTCCAGGTCCGCCCTGACCGGCACGGCGATCTCGGCCGCGCCCGTCGGCGTTGGGGCGCGCATGTCGGCAACGAAGTCGATGAGGGTCCAGTCGGTCTCGTGCCCGACTGCGGAGATCACCGGGATATGCGAGGCCCCGACAGCGCGCGCCAGACCTTCGTCGTTGAATCCCCAAAGGTCCTCGAGGCTGCCGCCGCCGCGCGCGACGATCAGGACGTCGGGTTGCCGTATGGCGCCGTCCCAGGTGAGCGCGTTGAAGCCGTTGACGGCTGCGGTCACTTCCCTGGCGGTTGTCTCGCCCTGGACTCTTACCGGCCACACCAGCACGGTGAGCGGGAACCGGTCCTTGATGCGGTGGATGATGTCGCGAATCACCGAGCCCGTCGGCGAGGTCACGACGCCGATGACGCGCGGCATGAACGGCAACCGCCGCTTGCGGCCGGCATCGAACAGGCCTTCGGCCTGCAGCCGCCGCTTGCGTTCTTCGAGCAGCGCCATCAGCGCGCCGGCGCCCGCCGGCTCCAGATTGTCGATGACGATCTGGTAGTTGGATTTGCCGGGATAGGTCGTCAGCTTGCCGCTGGCGATCACTTCCATCCCTTCCTCGGGGCGGAATTTCAGCTTGGACATCGTGGTCTTCCACACCACGGCGTCGATCCGCGCGCGGTCGTCCTTCAGCGCGAAATAGGCGTGGCCGGAGGAATGCGGCCCGCGATAGCCGGAAATCTCGCCGCGCACCCGCACATTGCCGAAAGCGTCCTCGACCGTGCGCTTCAGCGCGCCGGAAATCTCGCTCACCGTATATTCGGTGGCATTGCTGCGTGATTCGGTTGCTGCTTCGCTCATCGCGTGATTGGGGAACGCTTATTGGGCCGCGTCAAGGCAGGGAGCAATCCCCGCTAATATTATAACGCGATCTTAAGCCCGATTTGGTTTGACTGGCCGCAGGAAAACCGGCCGGAAACGCATGAGCGGACGCACCAACAGCAGCCCATTGACGCATCAGGTCACGCTGACCGTGCTGACGCTGGCTGTCTTCGCGCTGGCCATGGTCGTCGGCTTCGGCTTCTACGCGGCGTCGCAGGCCGACAATGCCTCGCTCGAACACCAGAAGATGTTCATCGCCGACGGTTTGAAGGATCAGATTGCGTCTGTTCAGCGTGAGCAGGAAAGCGTTTCGGTCTGGGATGACGCGATCACCAATGTGAAGGCTGCGAACCAGACCTGGATTGAGGAAAACCTCAGCGTCTGGATGTACACCTATTACGGTCACAACCGGGTCTACATACTCGACGCCGCCAACCATCCCGTCCACGCCATGCAGGAAGGCAAGGTGGTCGATCCGTCCGCCTATGGCAAGGACGAGCCTGCCTTGCAGGCATCCATCGAGAAGCTGCGTCGCATGCTCGCTGAGTCGCCGAAGGCCGATGCCTTCGGGCAGCCGGCCAAGATGGTGGCGGAGGATCTTGTGTCGCTCCAAGGAAAACCGGCGATCCTGAGCGTGATGCCGCTGCTGCCGAGTTCGAACCGGGTCACGCAGGCGCCAGGCACCGAATATCTGCACGTTTCGGTGGAATTCATCAACGACGCGGTGATCAACAAGATCGCCGAAAAGTACCTGCTCGACGGCGCGCGCCTTGTGCCGCTGTCGCAACCGGTCGGCGCCGCGGCCGTCCCGCTGGTCGATTCCCGCGGCGTCATCCTCGGCTATGTCGGCTGGGATCAGGAACGGCCCGGTCTCACCCTGGTGCGCAAGATGGCGCCGGCGCTGGGCGTGGCGCTGCTTGTGGCAGCGGGCGTCCTGGCGTTCCTGCTGCGCAGGCTCCGCCGCGCCTCGTCCGCGCTGCAGACCAGCCAGGATGAGGCGCAATATCTCGCCTTCCACGACACGCTCACCGGCCTGCCTAACCGGGCTCTGTTCGAGGACCGCTTGCGGCGGGCCCTGCTCAGGGCCGGCCAGGATATCGCGGTTCACGACATGGGAAGGGTGGGGTTGCTTTATCTCGACCTCGACCGCTTCAAGCATATCAATGACACGCTCGGCCACCCTGCGGGCGATGAGCTGGTGCGCCAGACGGCGGCCAGGCTGCAGCACACCGTTCGCGAGGTGGATACCGTGGCGCGGCTGGGCGGCGACGAGTTCGCCCTGATCCTCGTCGACATCCGCGATATCCGTGCCGCCGAGGATATCGCCGAGCGGCTGTTGCAGAAGTTGCAGGAGCCATTCAAGCTCATGGAAGATCAGGTCTTCGTCAGCGCCTCGATCGGCATCGCGCTATCGGCCGGCGGCGAAACGGATGCCGACGATTTGCTGCGCAAGGCCGACATCGCGCTCTACGAAGCCAAGAAGAACGGCCGCGGCCGGCACTAGGTCTTCGCCGGCGACATGGACGACCTGCTCTTGCGCAAGCGCAAGGTCGAGACCGAGCTTCGCAAGGCCCTCGACGGCGGCACCGGCATCAGGCTCGCCTACCAGCCGGTGTTCGCGTCGAACGGCAAGACGATCCTCGGCGCGGAGGCGCTGATCCGCTGGGGACATGATGTGCATGGCACATTGCCGGCTGCGCAATTCATCGCCATCGCCGAGGAGCGCGGCATGATCGGCCAGCTCGGCGCGTGGGTGCTGCAGGAGGCCTGCCGCTTCGCCGTGCGAACCGACTTGCCGTGGCTCGCCGTCAACGTGTCACCGCTGCAGTTGCGCGACGCCGGCTTTCCGGAACAGGTTGCGTCGATCCTTGCCGACACCGGGCTGGCGCCGCAGCGCCTGCAGTTCGAGATCACCGAAAGCGTGCTTCTGGACAATAGCGATGCTTCGAGGGCCGCTCTGGCCACCTTGCGTCAGTTGGGCGTCGGCATCGTTCTGGACGATTTCGGTACCGGGTATTCATCGCTGAGCTACCTGCGCCGCCACGCCATCGACAAGCTCAAGATAGACCGATCCTTCGTGCGGCTTCTCGATGGCGACGGCAACTCGGCGGCGATCGTCAAGGCGCTGATCGATCTCGCCATGGCGCTCGGGGTCGACGTCACCGCCGAGGGTGTCGAGACCGAGGCGCAGAAGGTGCTGCTGGTCGCCATGGGCTGCCGGCAACTACAGGGCTATTTCTTGTCGCCGCCGCTCGAGCCGGTCCAACTGCTCGGCCTTTCCGGTCTGACTTCGCCGGACGAGGTCGAGCCGACCGCCGCTCGCGCCTAGCGCGACCGAACAAGGCCCCAAGGATTACCAGCCAGGCAGGATCTGGTTTGCCTTAGTCCGCTTCATCTTGGCATAGGCGAGCGCCGCGAAGTCGAAGCTCCCTGTCTCTTCGCCGACCGGCACGGAAATGTTGTCCAGGCTTTCCGCGATGTGGCGGGCGAGCGCGTCGACGATCTCCGGCTGCGAGGTCTGGCCGCGCATGATGCCGATGCGGCAATCCGGCAGCGCATCGAACCCGTCGGCCTCGCCGAGTACGCGCATGCCGGGCCTGAGCGCGCATTCCGGTAGCACCGAGATGGCGAGGCCGGACAGCACGGCGGCGGTGATCACGGTGGCCGAGAAGCTGGAGAAGAGCACGCGATATTCGCGGTTCTGCCGGTCGAGCACGTCGACGGCCGCGCGGCGCCAGATGCAGTTCGGCCGGCCGAACGCCATCGGCAGGATCTCCTGCTCATGCGTGGCGTGGTTCGCCGAGGTGACCCACAAAAGCGGCTCGCGCCGCACCACTTCCGACTGGCCGCGCGTGTCGTTGTGCGTCACCAGCGCGAGATCGAGATTGCCGCGCTTTATGTGCTCGACCAGGCCCGGCGTCGGCTCGCAGATGACGGTTAGCTCGACGCGCGGGTTGGAGCGCGAGAAGCGCGCCATGATCTCCGGCAGGAAACGGTCGGCATAGTCGTCCGGCGTGCCGATGCGGATCGTGCCTTCGAGCCGCTGGTCGTCGAAGGCGGCGAGCGTCTCGCGATTGAGGTAGATCAGCCGCCTTGCATAGGAAAGCAGCCTGTCGCCTTCCTCGGTTAGCTTGTTGGTGCGGCCGTCCTTTTCGAACAGCGGCTTGCCGATCCGCTCCTCCAGCCGGCGCATCTGCATCGACACCGCCGACTGCGTCCGGTGCACCTCTTCGGCAGCGCGGGTGAAGCTGCCGGTGTCGGCAATCGAGATGAAGGTCTGCAACTGATCGAGATCGAGCGGTGCTTTCATCGGGTCCAACCTATCATTGATGTTGATGCTAAAGATTAAAAACATTCGTTGGATTAATCAATCGCGCAGTGGCAAATTGGCATCGTCCACATGAAGGCATGTGTATCGAGACCCCAACGGCGCCCCTCCCAGGCGCCGATTGCATGGTTTCGTCCGCCCGACTCCTGAAGGAGAGACTGACATGACCACGATTGAATTCGCCTCCGAGACCCCGCGCATCACCACGCGTCCGGCCGTTGCGACGCGCGTGCTCAATGCGGTCGCCAACGCCTTTCGCGCCTGGAAAAATCGCCGCGCCTTCTATCGCCTTGGCGAGATGTCGGATGCCGAGCTTGCCGATATCGGCCTGACCCGCGCCGATCTTCACGTCGCCATCGACGTGCCTTTCGGCCGCGATCCGACTGCGAAACTGCGCGTGATAGCCAGCGAGCGGGCCGACACGGTCGAGGATCTCGCCCGCAAGGTCGCCTGACTGGCTGCGCGACTGCATTTCGGTCGCCCTTGAACCTTTTGAAGGCCCGGCGCGACCAAGCTTCATGCAGGCTCCCACACTCCCTGCCGGTTCCCCGCCGGCCTGCCTGCACATTGCCCGGTTCTCCTCCAGGACCGGGCATTTTTTTCGGGGTGTCGGGATTCAGGTGATGCCGGGCTGCAAATGGCGGCTTTCTGCGCTTCCGGTGCTCACGTACTTCAAGTACGCTCCGTTCCGGTTCTCGAAATCCACCATTTTCGACTCGGCCTGACCTGAATCCCGACACACCGAACGTCAGCGATAAGACCTACCGCCGGTCCATGCCGCGCTTGAACTGGTCGAAGATCGTCTCCATGCCCTTCTGATACTCGTCGCGCTGCTGCGCGCCGGTCTCGAACATCCTACCGAAGATATCGTCGAACGGGTTCCGCGGCCGGCCGCTCGGATTGGTTTGCGGCTGCGGCGGCTGACTCTGCTGTGGTTGGCGCTGTTGCGGCTGTTGTGGCGCCGGCTGTCCGCCGGGCAGCCCGAACCCGCCGCCGCCCTGGCGCAGCATCTCCTCGAAGATCTTGCCGAGCGGACTGTCGCCGTAGGGGCTTTGCGTCTGCTGTGGCTGGTTCTGCTGCGGTCGGCCTTGCGGCTGCTGCGCGCCGCCGCCGAACATGTCTTGCAGCACCTTGCCGAGCGGATTGTCGCCGTAAGGGTTTGGCGCTTGCTGCGGCTGGCCTTGCGGCTGTTGCGCGCCGCCGCCGAACATATCCTGCAGCACTTTGCCGAGCGGGTTGTCGCCATAGGGATTGGGTTGCGGCGCCTGACGCGGTTGCTGGGCCTGCACACCGCCGCCCACTTGCCGCATCATCTCCTCGATGATCTCGCCGAGCGGATTGCCGCCGCCGAAGCCGGCGGCCTGCATTTGATTGTTGGTTTGCTTGAACAGCCCGCCCATCATCATCGAGGCCATGGCCGGCAGCATCTGCTGCAGCACCTGCTGGCTGAGCCCGGTGGCCTGCGCGGCCTGGGCAGCGACGGCGCGCGACAGGTCTTTCGAGCCGAACAGATGGCCGAGGATGCCGTTGCCTTCATCGATGCCTTGCGGCGTGAAGGCCCGGGTGGCGTCCTCGAAATATTTGGCGTGCTGGCCGCTCGCCATCGCTGTCATGAAGGCGCCCATCCCGTAAGGATCGGCTGTGTTACGCTGGAGCCCTTGCGAGAAGGCCGGCAGCAGTGCTTGGACCGCTGCCTGGGTCTGCTGCATCGACAGGCCATACTGCTGAGCCAGCGCCTGCATGCCGGCGCCGTTCTGGGCTTGCGAAAACATATCGAACAGGGAAGGCATGGGATCTCCTCCGCAATATCCTCACGGAGGAACCTAGTTCGTTTCCATCCCCGATTGAAGCAGCTTTTGCCGCGTCACTGTCAGGCGGCAGGCGAACGGTTAATAGGCATATTCCATGAACACCGGCTCGATCGAGCCGCCCCAGCGCGTGTGATAGGCCGACAGCATCTCCTCGGCGCTGGTGGTGCCGCGCGCCACGACTTCGTCAAGCGTGTTGAGGAACGAGGTCTCGTCATAGCCGTCGCGGTTCTTGCGCGCGCGGTTCTTCAGCCCAGTGCGCGCGATGGCGAGTACGTCACGGGCAACCTCGCGCAAGGTGGTGTTGCGGAACGGCGCCGCAATGCCGTGCTCCGGCACCGCGTTGCGCATCGCCAGCGCCTCCTGGTAGGTCCAGCTCGAGGTCAGCGCTTCGGCGGCGTCCAACGCCTGCTCGTCGTAGAGCAGCCCGACCCAGAAGGCCGGCAAGGCGCAGATGCGCCGCCACGGCCCGCCATCGGCGCCGCGCATCTCGAGAAAGCGCTTCAGCCGCACATCCGGGAACAGCGTCGAGAGATGGTTTGCCCAGTCGCCCATCGTCGGCAGGCCGTCGGGAACCTCGTTGCGGGCGGCGCCCGCCATGAACTGGCGGAAGGTGTAGCGCGTCATGTCGTGATACTGCCCGTCGCGAATGACGAAATACATCGGCACGTCGAGCGCCCATTCGACATAATCGGCAAAGCCGAAATCCGGCGCGAAGCAGAATTCGAGCATGCCCGAGCGCTGGTTGTCGGTGTCGCGCCAGATGTCGCCGCGCCAGCTTTGCAGCCCGTTCGGCCGGCTCTCGGTGAAAGGCGAATTGGCGAACAGTGCCGTCGACAGCGGCTGCAGCTTCAGCGACACCTGCATCTTGCGGCGCATGTCTGCTTCGCTTTCGAAATCGAGATTCACCTGGATCGTGCAGGTGCGGTACATCATGTCGAGGCCCTTGGTGCCGACCTTCGGCATGTAGCGGGTCATGATCTCGTAACGCGACTTCGGCATTTTCGGCGTTTCGGCGAGCGACCATTTTGGGCTGCCGCCGAGCCCGAGGAAGCGGATGCCAAGGGGCTCGGCGATCTCGCGCACCTGCGCCAGATGCGCGTTGCCCTCGCGGCAGGTCTGGTGGATCGTTTCCAGCGGCGCCCCGGAGAGCTCGAACTGTCCGCCCGGCTCCAGCGAGATCGCGCCCTGGCCGGTCGGCTCGACCAGGCCGATGATGCGGCCGGCATCCATGATCGGATCCCAGCCGAGCTTTTCCTGCATGCCTTCGAGGATGGCGCGGATGCCGCGCTCGCCGCCATAGGGCACCGGCGCGTTGCCGTCGACATAGAAGGGGAATTTCTCGTGCTCGGTGCCGATGCGCCATTTGTCGCGTGGCTTGTTGCCCGCGGCCAGGTAGCCGACGAGTTCGTCGATGCCTTCGATTGGACTGGTATCGGTTGTGTCGCGCGCCATGAAAAAGCCCTCCGCAGCGGTCGGTCGACCGCCGGGCGCTAGATGGACGAAATGTCAGTAGCCGATCAAGCGAAAAATCCTGAGCCACGGCTCAACTGGATTTGATCACCAGTCGCCGATCGTCGCCTGCATCACGGCAAGCGCCGCCACCGCCGCCGTATCGGCGCGCAGGATGCGCGGTCCGAGCGGGATGGCGGTGACGAAGGGCAGCGCCCGCAGCATCCTGCGCTCATCGTCGGAAAATCCGCCCTCCGGCCCGACCAGCAGCGCGAATTTTTTCTCACTTACCTTCTGCAAAGCCGGTAGCGGATTGGTGGTCGAGGCATCCTCGTCGCAGAAGATCAGCCGCCGTTCCTTGTCCCAGCCGCCGAGCAGCCGCTCCAGCTTCTCCGCCTCGCGCACGTCCGGCACGGCCAGGATACCGCATTGCTCGGCCGCTTCGACGACATTGGCGCGCAGTCGATCGATGCCGGGCTTTGCCACTTGCGTATGCTGAGTGATGACCGGCTGCAGGATGCCGGCGCCCATTTCGACCGCCTTCTGCACGAGATAATCGAGCCGGCCCTGCTTCAGCGGCGCGAAGCAGTAGACGAGATCAGGCAGCGGCGGCTGCGGCCGCTGCAGGGAGACCACCTTGAGCCGGACGGCTTTCTTGGATCTGGCGGCGATCGAAGCCGACCACTCGCCGTCGCGGCCGTTGAAAAGCAGAACTTCGGCGCCTTCGCCGAGCCGCAGCACATGCGCGAGATAGTGGCTCTGCTGTTGTCCGGCATCGAATTCGAGGCCCGGTTCGAGATCGTCCGGCACGAACAGCCGCTGCATTTTGTAATTAGCGCGCATGGCCGAGCAATGGGCGAGGCGATGGACGCCGTCAAGTATCGGCGGACGGATGCCAGACCGGCACGTAGCCTTGCCTTAGCACCGAAACGCTGGTGGCGGGCGTGATCAGCCGCAGCGATCGCCCAGCGAGGCGGTTGAACGGAACAGGCTCGGCATAGCCTGCGAAGGACCATTCGAGCGCCTTGCCGGTGCGGAGCGCATAGGCGGTCTCACCGTCGGCCACGACTGCTCCATCCGGCAAACCGGCGAGTTCATCCGACGAGACGGGCGGCGGCCGGCCGCCCGAGGCCAACCGCTCCTTGTGCAGCCGTTTGTCGACCATCGGCGCGCGAGGGTCGGGAACGTCGAAGGCCTCGCCGAAACGCCGCACGAAGTCGGCCGCCCGTTCGCGCCGGCAGAAGAAGCAGGGCCGGTGGCCGGAGGCTAGCGCCGTCACCTCGTCGAGGAAGAACAACTCGGTCCAGCCGGCCTTGCCAGCGGGGCGATTGCGGCCCATCGGCTCGCGCCGCACGTTGCGGAACTCACAAGCGCAGATGATCCAGGCCGGCAAGGCCCAGCGCTTCCTCAGAAGCGTTTTCGTCTCGGGGTCATGGATGATGCCGCGATTGCCCATGAACAGGCCGCGCTCGGGCACGGCATGGATGGCGCCGAACGGATCGACCCGGTTCTGCAGTGGCATAGCTTTCTCTCCGGCACGCAGCTTGGCTGAAAGGGAGGCGGCATGATATCGCTCGCCCCAGCAATTTCATGTCAGCAGGGTTTCTAGATGCGGGTGCTGGTGGTCCAGAACTACGACAATACCGGCCTCGGCCAGGTCGGCGCCGCTCTCGCGGAGGCCGGCGCCGAGCTCGACCTGCGCCGTCCTTACCAGGGCGATCCGCTGCCGCAGGACGCGAATGGTCACGATGCCATGGTGGTGCTGGGCGGCGGCCAGAATGCGCTGGCCGACGACGACTATTCCTATTTTCCGGCCTTGCTCGAACTGACGCGCGATTTCGCCGGCAAGGACCGGTCGGTGCTCGGCATCTGCCTTGGCGGCCAGCTCGTCGCCCGCGCCTTTGGCGCCGACAACCACATCGGCGGTGCGGTTGAATTCGGCTGGCGTGGCGTATCGCTGACGACGGCGGCCAAGGCCGATCCGGTGCTTGGCGCGCTGCCGGAAAATTTCCCGATCTTCCAGTGGCACGACGACACGTTCGACCTGCCCGAAACCGCCGTCCGGCTTGCCGGCAACGAAGTCGCCACGAACCAGGCCTTTCGCATCGGCCCGCCGTCTATGGCTTTCAGTTCCATTTCGAGGCCGACCGTCCGCTGGTACGCGACTGGAGCACATCCTTCGCATCGCTGATCGCCGACCGTCACCCCGACTGGGCCGGCAAGCTCGACGACGAGATGGCCCGCAACGGCCCCGATGCCGACGCTGCCGGCCTGGCGATCGCCCGCGCCTGGGTGGCGACCATCTAGTCATCTCACCGATCGTTCCAAGCGTGACATAATTGGCACGCGACGGCGGTTCCAGCTGGGGAAAACCAGCTTCGTCCTTGGCTTGTGCTCGCCCGCCATCCTAGAAGGCGCCCGCTCTGTATCGTCCGTGCAACCGCGATGAACCTTCTGTGTGATCCAAGCGACACACCGGCGATACAGAATCTGCTTAGAAGCGCGAAATCGTCGAAACATTGAGACGCATTTTATCGTTTCAACGCATTGGTAACCGCCTCGTGCACAGATGCAGAAAGCTCAACCAGAGATGACGTCCGTGAAAGCAGCGCTTTTGTCCTTTGTCATGCTGTCTGCCATCGTCGTGTGCGGCCTCGGCATTTATTCGGCCGACGCAGCCAACAATCATCAGGCCGTCGACGGCTACGGCGTCACCGCCGCGCTTCGCTAAGCCTGATCCTTCCCGATAAACGGAAGCACGGTTCGGGATCGCGGCTAAGCCGCTTTTCCCGTTACAGTCAGGATGCGCTTGTCCGCGCCGGCAACGGCGAGAGCGCTCAGCGTTCCCGCTTGCCAGGCGAGTGTGTCGACATTGACGCGGTTGGCCATCACCTCGGCTTCCGGCACCGGCGTATGCCCGTGCACGATCACTTTGGGATACAGCCCCGGGTGATCGTGAAAGGCGTCGCGGATCCAGATCAGGTCTTGCGGGCTCTGGCTTTCGAGCGGAATGCCGGGCCTGATGCCGGCATGACAGAAGAAGAAGTCGCCGAAGGTCACTGAAAAGGACAGCGACTTCAAGAAATCGATATGGGTTTGCGGCACCGCGTCGACCAATGCCGCGTGTCCATGCAGCAGCGTGTCGTCCGACCTGTCGAACCAGCCGCCGCCGGACGAAAGCTTCACGCCGTAGGACAGCGCTGTCTGGACGCCGCCAAAGCGCATGAACAGGCCGTTCGCGTCGGGCTCGTCGAGAAAATCGAGCATGCCCATATCGTGGTTGCCGGCAAGCATGATGTTGCGCGGATCGCGCTTCTTGGCCTCGATCAGGAACTCGATGACGCTTTTGGAGTCCGGCCCGCGGTCGACATAGTCGCCGAGATGAATGATGCGCCAGTCGGACGACGGCGCGTATTCCAGTTCGCTCTCGATCCCGCGGTGCATGGCGGCGAGCAGGTCGTGACGGCCGTGCACGTCGCCGATGGCATAAAGCCGCATGCCTTCCGGCCCGCGCGCGTCGAGATAGTGGATGCCCGTTTCAGTCAAGGCGAGCGTCTTCCCGTGTCGGTCATCACGGGAAACTAGGGCGGATCGGTGAATAAGCCCCTAGCGCCGCAGCTGGTCCTTGCCCATGTCGGTTACCAGACGCTTACCGCACAGCGCCAGCGTGATGTCCATTTCCTTGCGGATGATCTCGAGCGCCTTGGTGACGCCCGCCTTGCCCATCGCGCCGAGCCCGTAGAGGAAAGGCCGGCCGATATAGGTGCCCTTGGCGCCGAGGCAAAGCGCCTTGAGCACATCCTGGCCCGAGCGGATGCCGCCGTCCATGTGCACTTCGATCCTGTCGCCGACCGCATCGGCGACCTCCTCCAGCACCGAGATCGAGGAGGCGGCGCCGTCGAGCTGCCGCCCGCCATGGTTGGAGACGACGATCGCGTCGGCGCCGGTCTCGGCCGCCAGCAGCGCGTCCTCCTTGTCGAGGATGCCCTTCAAGATCAGCTTGCCGCCCCAGCGCTCCTTGATCCAGGCGACGTCCTTCCACGACAGCTGCGGGTCGAACTGCTCCGTCGTCCAGGACGACAGCGAAGAGACGTCGCCGACGCCCTTGGCGTGGCCGACGATGTTGCGGAAGGTGCGGCGCGGCGTGCCGGCGATCCCCAGGCACCAGCGCGGCTTGAGGGCCAGGTCGATGATGTTGGCAATCGTCATCTTGGGCGGCGCCGAAAGCCCGTTGCGCACATCCTTGTGACGCTGGCCGAGGATCTGCAAGTCGAGCGTCAGCACCAAAGCCGAGCACTTCGCCGCCTTGGCGCGGTCGATGAGGTTGAGCACGAAATCCTTGTCGCGCAGCACATAGAGCTGGAACCAGAACGGCTTCTTGGTCACCGAGGCGACATCCTCGATCGAGCAGATGCTCATGGTCGAGAGCGTGAACGGCACGCCGAATTCCTCGGCAGCCTGAGCCGCCAGCATCTCGCCGTCGGCATGCTGCATGCCGGTCAGCCCGGTCGGAGCCAGCGCCACCGGCATCGCCACCTTCTCGCCGATCATGGTCGATTCCAGCGAGCGGTTGCTCATGTCGACCAGCACGCGCTGGCGAAATTTTATCTTGCCGAAATCCTCCTCGTTGGCGCGGTAGGTGCTCTCCGTCCAGGCGCCGGAATCGGCGTAGTCGAAGAACATCTTCGGTACCTTGCGGCGCGCCATGTCCTTGAGGTCGGCGATGGTGAGGATGTCGCTCATGATGGTCCCCGCTTGATCGATGCTTAGGAGCGTTTGCGTGTGGGTTCGATGTCGCCGGCCTCGGAGCGTTGCCTGAGCCTCAGCCGCGATACGCGCTGCCAGTCGCCGCTGCGCTCGGCTTCCGCCATGGAGCGCTCGACATAGGTGATATGGTCCATCGCGGCCTTGCGCGCCGCGGTCGGATCCGCCGCCTTAATCGCGACGTGGATCGCCCGATGCTGCTCAAGCAGCGCCTCGCGCGCGCCTGGCACGGTGAAGACCAGAAGCCGGTTCTGGAACACGCCCTCGGACAACAGCCGATAGCAGGAGCGCAGCGTATGCAAAAGGATGATGTTGTGCGCGCATTCGCAGACCGCATGATGGAATTCGACGTCGATTTCCGCCTCGTCGTCGAAGTCGCCGGTGCGGTGCGCCTCGTCCATGCGCGCCATGATGCGGTCGAGCAAGGCGAGATCCTCGGGCGTTGCGCGCCGCGCCGCATATTCGGCCGCGATCGCCTCGATCTCGCGCCGGTATTCCAGATAGTCGGTCACCGCCTTGCGGTGCATCGAGATCAGATCGGTCACTGGCTTGGTGAAAAGCTGGCCGATGACGTCGGCGACATGCGTACCGCCGCCCGGCCTGGTGGTCAGCAGCCCGCGTCCCTCCAGTGCCTTCAGCGCATCGCGCAGGATCGGCCGCGACACGTCGAACTGGCGCGCCAGCTCGCGCTCGCCCGGCAGCCGGTCGCCGGTGCGCAGCACGCCTTCGAGGATCAGGCTCTCGATCTGCTGCACCACCTCGTCGGCGGTGCGCGAATGCTCGATCCTGGAGAAGATGTCGCTCAACGGAGGGCGCCTGGGAACGGGATGGATGTCGCGCAGATTAAAGCCTCTGTCGCCAACTGGTCAAATTATTTATCCAATTCACCGGATCCGGTCGGTTCTGGCGCCGCGCCGTTGCATCGGCGGCTGCTAAAATTTGCTGTTTACGTGCCTTGCCGATTGCCGCAAGAAAACCCGATTGCACGAACGGTCGAAACCAGGGGGGCCAGCCGTGTCGGACGAGACGTCCAACCTCGAATTCCAGCCGCGCGCCCAAGGTAGCGTCCTGGGCTTTCCGGCTTATGAAGGACGCCCCGGCGCGCTGGGCGAGGTCCATGCTCGTCCGCATCCGCTGGTCGAGAAGCCGCGCGTGCTTATCCAGCTTTCCTTCATGACCGAGGGGGGTTCCGGCGTCGACCAAGCCGTGCTCTCGGAACTGTCGCGGCGCCTCGGCATCGCAGCGCCTGAGCGTCATGCCCGCCATCACGCCATGAGATGGGGCAAGGGCACGTTGCGCTGGGAGCGACACACGGAATTCTCGACCTATCTCTGGGAAGGGCCGCTGGCCGAAAACGGCCGGGGCCAGGAGGATTCGCCCTTCGGTAACGGCTTCTCGCCGCCGGGAACGGTGATTTCCGGCATCCGGCTCGAGATCCGCAAATGGACGCAAGCGAGCGAGAAACTGATCGCCGGTTTCGACCCGACCAGCCTCTGCTATTCGCTGGTCGAGCGCGGCGCCGCGGCAATCGTCACCGACTTTCGCCAGGACGGCGATGGCCTGACCCGCATGCTGGTGCTCGACCGAGGCCTGACGCCGGCAAGCACCGGCGCCTTGTCGCAGCGGCTGATCGACATCGAGACCTACCGGACCCTTGCCATGCTTGGCCTGCCGCTGGCGCTGACCTTGTCCGGCCGCGCCCGCCGTATCGAGGACCGGCTGGCGCAGACGACGCTGGAGATGAAGGCGGTCGAGACCCGCGACAGCCAGACCTTGCTCGCCGACCTCACCGAGCTCGCCGCCGAACTCGAAGCCGACGCGGCGTCCAGCCTCTATCGCTTCGGCGCCAGCCGCGCCTATGATGGTATCGTCACCGAGAGGCTGGAGGCGCTGGATGAAGAGCCGGTGCAGGGCTACGACACCTGGGCCGGGTTCCTGCTGCGGCGCATGGCGCCGGCCATGCGCACCTGCCGCTCCGTAGAGGAGCGTCAGGCCAACTTGTCGCGAAAACTCACCCGCGCCACCACGCTGCTGCGCACCTGGGTCGATGTCGAGGTCGAGAAGCAGAACCGCGACCTGCTTGCCTCGATGAACAACCGCGCCCGGCTGCAATTGCGCCTGCAGCAGACCGTCGAAGGCCTCTCGGTCGCCGCCGTCTCCTATTATGTCGTCGGCCTCATCGGCTATGTCGCCAAGGGCGCGTCGACCTTCGGCCACGCCTTCGCGCCGGAAGTCGTCACCGCGGCTTCCGTGCCGGTCGCCATCCTGCTCGTCTGGTGGGGTGTGCGCCGCGTGCGGCGCATGCATTCCGAGCCGGCCAAGCATCCGGGCGAGTAGGCACCCGGACTTCCTGCGGATACGATCGATCGCCAGCGGCAGATTGCCGCTGCGGAAGCGCGTGTATGGCCGATGTCGGATCCCGACCAAAGCAGGGTTTGCAACAATCGCGCTTCACTGGTAAAAGATTTTGACCAGTCGAGCGGAGGAAGCGCCGATGTCCGGCCTTGCCATGCCCAAGCCAGATGCCGAGACGATGCGCCGGCGCGCCGAGATCGTCGCCGACATGCGCATCATCGTGCCGGGCGAGGGCGTCGTCGACACGGTCAACGAAATGCGGGCCTTCGAGAGCGACGGCCTCACCGCCTATCGGCAATTGCCGCTGGTGGTGGTGCTGCCGGAGACGGTGGCGCAGGTCTCGCGCGTCTTGAAATACTGCAACGAGCGCAACATCCGCGTCGTGCCGCGCGGCTCGGGCACGTCGCTCTCCGGCGGGGCGCTTCCGCTTGAGGACGCGGTGCTTCTGGTGATGAGCCGCTTCAACCGCATTCTTGCGATCGACTATCCCAACCGCGTCGTCGTCGCCCAGCCGGGCGTCACCAATCTCGGCATCACCACCGCCGTCGAGCAGGAGGGTTTTTACTACGCCCCCGATCCATCCTCCCAGATCGCCTGCTCGATCGGCGGCAACGTCGCCGAAAATTCCGGCGGCGTGCACTGCCTGAAATACGGGCTCACCGCCAACAATGTGCTGGGCATCGAGATGGTGCTGATGAATGGCGAGGTGGTGCGGCTTGGCGGCAGCTATCTCGACCAGGAAGGCTACGACCTGCTTGGGGTCATGACCGGCTCGGAAGGCCTGCTCGGCGTCGTCACCGAGGTCACCGTGCGCATCCTGAAGAAGCCGGAGACGGCGCGTGCGCTTCTGATTGGCTTCCCGACCAGTGAAGAAGGCGGCCAATGCGTCGCCGACATCATCGGCGCCGGCATCATCCCGGGCGGCATGGAGATGATGGATCGCCCGGCGATCCACGCGGCCGAGGATTTCGTCCATGCCGGCTATCCGCTCGATGTCGAGGCGCTGCTCATTGTCGAGCTCGACGGGCCGAGTGTCGAGGTCGATCACCTCATCGGCCTGGTCGAGGCGATCGCCTACCGCAACGGCTCGACCACCTGCCGCATATCGCAGTCGGAGCAAGAGCGGCTGAGTTTCTGGGCCGGCCGCAAGGCGGCCTTCCCGGCGGTCGGCCGCATCTCGCCCGACTACTACTGCATGGACGGCACCATCCCGCGCAAGGAGCTGCCGCGCGTGCTGGCCGGCATGCGCGATCTCTCCGAAAAGTATGGGCTGGGCGTCGCCAATGTCTTCCATGCCGGCGACGGCAATCTGCACCCGCTGATCCTCTACGACGCCAACGTGCCGGGCGAACTCGACAAGGCCGAGAGTTTTGGCGCCGACATCCTGCGCCTTTGCGTCGAGGTCGGCGGCGTCTTGACTGGCGAGCACGGCGTCGGCGTCGAGAAGCGCGACCTGATGCCGGAAATGTTCAACCAGATCGACCTCGACCAGCAGATGCGGGTCAAATGCGCCTTCGACCCCAACCATCTGCTCAACCCCGGCAAGGTCTTCCCGCAGCTGCGCCGCTGCGCCGAGTTGGGGCGTATGCACGTGCACCGCGGGCAGGTGGCGTTTCCGGACATTCCGAGGTTTTGAGTGGACACGTTGGTGCTTAAGCAGGAACGCGACCTATCTGCTCTCCCCCGCTTTGCGGGGGCGAGGAAAAGGGTCCACCCATGACCACCTTCACCCCATCCACTTCAGCCGAAGTCCTCTCCACCATCCAATGGGCGGCGGGCGAAGAAGCAGCGCTGGAGATCCTCGGCC
Source organism: Mesorhizobium silamurunense (assembly GCF_014843825.1). Lineage (GTDB taxonomy): Bacteria > Pseudomonadota > Alphaproteobacteria > Rhizobiales > Rhizobiaceae > Mesorhizobium > Mesorhizobium silamurunense. Next base: position 8,851 of record NZ_JHQR01000119.1, on the reverse strand, counting down.
ACGGCTCCAGGCGCGGCATTGGCCGTCCGCTGCAGACCGAACATACGCTCGACCTTTCGAAGCTCACCGGCGTCACCCTCTATGAGCCCGCCGAGTTGGTGCTGTCCGCACGTGCCGGCACGCCGCTTGCCGAAGTCGAAAAACTGCTGGCCGAGAACGGCCAGCAATTCGCTTTCGAGCCGATGGACTATGGCCCGCTGCTCGGCGGCGAGCCGGGCAAGGGCACCATCGGCGGCATGCTGGCTTCGAACCTGTCCGGTCCCAGGCGTCTCAAGGCAGGCGCCGCGCGCGACCATATCCTCGGCATTGCCGCTGTCTCCGGACGTGGCGAGGCCTTCAAGTCGGGCGGCCGCGTCGTTAAGAACGTTACCGGCTACGATCTCTCCAAGCTGATGGCGGGGAGTTGGGGCACGCTTGCCGTGCTCACCGACGTCACCTTCAAGGTGCTGCCCGCGGCCGAGACCGAGGTGACCATGGCCATTCGTGGCCTGCTCGACGATGCCGCCGTCGCCGCCATGGCGCTGGCGCTTGGCTCCAGCGCCGAAGTGTCGAGCGCGGCGCATCTGCCGGAGCGCATCGCCGCGCGCGTCGCCGCCGGTAAGCTTGGCAGCGATGCCGCGACACTACTGCGCGTCGAAGGCTTTGGTCCGTCGGTCGTCTATCGCATCGAGGCGCTGAAGCAACTGCTCGGCAAGGCCGGGCCGCTGGAAGAGATCGCCGGCGAAGCGTCGAAGACGATCTGGCGCGATGTCCGCGATTGCGTGCCGTTCGCTGACGTCGTTGCGAGGCCCGTTTGGCGCGTCTCGATGGCGCCGTCTGAGGCGCACCACATGGTGATGGCGCTGCGCATGCAGGCGGCCGTCGATGCATTCTACGACTGGCAAGGCGGCCTTGTGTGGCTCTCGATGCGCGAGAACGACCCGGAGGCTGAGCTGCTGCGCGGCTTGATCCGCAAATATGGCGGCGGCCACGCGACGCTGGTGCGGGCGTCTGCCTCGCATCGCGCGGCTTTGCCGGTGTTCGATCCACAGCCGCCACATCTGGCGGCGCTCTCCGCGCGGCTCAAGGCCGAGTTCGATCCGAAGCACATTCTCAACCCCGGCCGCATGGCGTCGGGTTCCAGCTCTGCTACTCTTCCTCGGTCAACGGAGGTAGCAGCACCATGAGCAATGCCAATCCAGGCCCGGACACAGGCTCGCGCCAGACCGACCGCTGGCTTGAGCCGGGTCAGACCAACGCGCTGGTGATCTATATTCTTTACCTGGCCAGCCTTGTCGTCGGGGTCACCGGCATTATCGGAATCGTGCTCGCCTACATCAATCGCGGCAAGGCGGGCGGCTTCGTCGAAAGCCACTACACATTCCTGATCAGGACGTTCTGGATCGGCCTTCTCTACGCGCTGATCTCCGTGGTCCTGATGATGCTCGCGATCGGCTTCCTGCTGATGTTTGCGGTTGCCGTCTGGTTCATCGTCCGCTGCATTCTCGGCCTGCAGGCGCTGCAGCGCGGCGAGCCGGTCAGGAACCCGCAAAGCTGGCTACTCGGACAATAGGACATTTTCGTGCAGACCAATTTCTCCGCCGCGCAGCTTGCCGATCCGCATGTCGCGGAATCGGAAAAGATCCTGCGCAAATGCGTGCATTGCGGCTTCTGCACCGCCACCTGCCCGACCTATGTCACATTGGGCAACGAGTTGGATTCGCCGCGCGGCCGCATCTATCTCATCAAGGACATGCTGGAGAACGGCCGGCCGGCGGACAGGGAGATCGTCACCCATATCGACCGCTGCCTGTCCTGCCTCGCCTGCATGACGACATGCCCCTCGGGCGTGAACTACATGCATCTGGTCGATCATGCCCGCGCCCACATCCAGAAGACCTACAAGCGGCCGCTGCCAGACCGGCTGACGCGCGCCATTCTGGCTTTCGTGCTGCCTTATCCGAGCCGCTTCCGCGCCGCGCTGAAATTAGCGGGGCTTGGCCGGCCATTCATCGGCCTGTTCGAAAAGCTGCCGGCGCTGAAGCCGGTCGCGGCGATGCTCAAACTTGCGCCCTCGTCGATCCCGCCGGCATCGGCAATGGCCTCGCCCGGCGCGCATGCCGGGCAGGGGACCAAAAAACGCGGCCGCGTCGCCATCCTCACCGGCTGCGCGCAGTCGGTGCTCGATCCCGCCATCAATGAAGCGACCATCTCCTTGCTGACAAGGCTCGGCGTCGAGGTCGTGGTGCCGCAAGGCGAGGGCTGCTGCGGCGCGCTCGTTCATCACATGGGCCGCGAGGATCAGGCCCTTGCGTCGGCCAGGCAAAATGTCGATGCCTGGACGCGGGCCATCGAGCAGGGCGGGCTCGACGCCATCATCATCACGGCTTCCGGCTGCGGCACGACGATCAAGGATTACGGCTTCATGCTGCGCCTCGATCCGGCCTATGCGGAAAAGGCGGCGCGTGTCTCGGCGCTGGCCAAGGACGTCACCGAATACCTCGCCGCTCTCAACCTGCCCGAACCGGTGCGAAAGCCGGGCACAGTCGTCGCCTATCATTCCGCCTGCTCGATGCAGCACGGCCAGAAGATCACGCGCCAGCCGAAGGAGCTTCTCACAAAGGCCGGCTTCGTCGTGCGCGAGCCGCGCGAGGGGCATCTGTGCTGCGGCTCGGCCGGCACCTACAACATCCTGCAGTCCGAAATCTCGGCCAGGCTGCGCGACCGCAAGGTGAAAAACATCGAAGCGACGGGCGCCGAAATCGTCGCAACCGGCAACATCGGCTGCATCACCCAGATAGCGTCCGCCGCGAAGCTGCCGGTAGTGCATACGGTGAAGCTGCTCGACTGGGCTTATGGCGGCCCGAAGCCGGAAGGCGTCTCCGAAAGCGGTTTGATCGCTGCCGAATAGCTACTCCGCTGCGAGCTTGTCCGCCACGCCGTAGGTCGCGCGGTAGAGCGCGCGCTGGCGGTTGAGCGCCACCATGGTGTTGCGGAGCAGGATCGCGACCGTGAGCGGGCCGACGCCGCCCGGCACCGGCGTGATCCAGGAGGCGACCTCCTTGACGCTCTCGGTGTCGACGTCGCCGACGATGCGGCTTTCGCCATCCGGGCCGATTTCCGAATTGATGCCGATGTCGATGACGCAGGCTCCAGGCTTCACCATCTCGGCCTTGATCAGCCGCGGCCTGCCGACGGCGACGAACAGCGCATCGGCGCGCCTCGCATGCGCCGCCACCGAGCGCGTCATGTGATGGCACACCGTAACGGTTGCGCCCTCGCTCATCAAAAGGAAAGCGATCGGCTTACCGACGATCTCGGAATGGCCGACCACGACGACCTCGAGCCCCTTCAAGTCGAGGCCGGTCTCCTTCAGCAGCTCGACCGAGGCTGCCGCCGTGCAGGGCGCGAGATCGAGCTGGTTGTAGACGATGTTGCCGATCGAGGCCGGATGCATGCCCTCGACGTCCTTCAGCGGATGCACCGCCGCCTGCAGCGTCTTGATCGGGATATGCGCCGGCACCGGCCGCTGGATGATGATGCCGGTGACGCGCGGGTCGGCGTTGAGGCCGTGGATGGCGGCTTCCAGCTCGCCCGCCGTGATGTCGGCGGCAAAACGCCGTTCCTCGAAGCCGATGCCCGCAAGCTCCGCCTTGGCGCGCTGGTTGCGCACATAGACATCAACCGCGTCGGTATCGCCGACGGTGATCGAGACCAGCTTCGGCGGAAAACCTTCTGCCGCGGCGATTGCCGCGTCCTCGCGCACGGAAGCGATGATGCGCTGGGCGACCGGACCGCCTCTCAGATAGCGGCTGTCGTCGGACCGGGTCATGGCTGGCACCTCTGCCTTCTGGAACAATTCCAGGCAGGCGGCTTCCCGCCCGGAATTGCGTAAAAACCAAGATTTGTGCGCTGCAATAGCAGAGGACTGTCCGGAAATCAGCCCCGAATTGCGAACCGCCCTGCTTCCGAGGCGACCAAATGCAGGGATTGAAACGAAAAGGGCAGCGCGGTTGCCCGTGCTGCCCTCTCGTGACTGGCCGTATCCCCACACGACCCGTCCCCCGTTAACTCGTTGCCAGTCTAAGCACGTCTGCCAAAAGCGCGCTATGGCTTCAGGGCAACAGCTGCGCCAAAACCGACTCAGCGCCGCCTAATCGGCTGATTCGCAGTCGCTATATCACCTCGACCGTCGTTCCGACATTCACGCGCTCGTAAAGGTCGACGACGTCCTCGTTGCGCATGCGGATGCAACCGGAAGACACCGCGCCCCCGATCGTCCAGGGCTGGTTGGTGCCGTGAATGCGGTATTCGGTGGTGCCGAGATAGAGCGCGCGCGCGCCGAGCGGGTTCTCGATGCCGCCGGCAAGATAGGTCGGCAGGTAGCGGCCCTTGGCCGCCTCCCGCTTGATCATCACCGCCGGCGGGCGCCAGTCCGGCCACACCTTCTTGTCGGTGATCTTGTGCGTGCCCGACCATTCGAAACCGGGCTTGCCGGTGCCGACGCCGTAGCGCCGCGCCTTGCCGTTCTTCTCGACCAGGAAGAGGAAGTTCTGCTTGGTATCGATCACGATGGTGCCGGGCTTCTGAGGGCCGTCATAGGCGACTTCCTGCGGCAGGTAGATCGGGTCGATCTGCGGCCGCATCACCATGCGCTTGGCGGGCTGCTGCACGGCCGCGGTGCGCTGCTGGTCGGGGTGTGCCCGGAAAAGCCGTCGCAGCGGCTGCTGCGTCGCCTGGCGGCTCGGGCGCACGAGGCCCGGCGCATGGCCGAGCTGCAGTACCCAAGGCGCCGACAGATCGGGGCTCACCATCACCGGCGGCCTATCGGCATAACGGTCGTTGGCGAAAGAGGTCGTCGCGCTGGCGGCAAGCACCGCGGCTGCGCCGAGCACGAAAGTGAACGCTGTCTTCATCGGAACGCACCTTGATCGTCGAACTCGTCCGAGGGCGGGGAAGGGGCCCTGGGCTTGGCGATCCTTGGCGCGGAGCGGCAACCGAAACATGAATCGGAATGCGTAAAATGCCGACTTGTCAGTAAACTTTTTGGTGTGGTTACCGGCCGGTTTAGGAATCTGGTAAAGCCACGGTAAAATCGACGCTTGTGCGCATTAACGACGGATTTGCTAGTGATGGGACAAGAAAATGCCGGCCTGCTCGACGGCCCCGATGGTATCGCGCGCTGCTTCTGGCACGGCAACCTGCCGGACTATCTGCACTATCACGACCATGAATGGGGCCGGCCGGTGGCCGACGACCGCCGGCTGTTCGAGAAGATTTGCCTCGAGGGTTTCCAGTCGGGGCTTTCGTGGCTGACCATCCTGCGCAAGCGCGACAATTTCCGCGAGGCCTTCGCCAATTTCGACTTCGACAAGGTGGCGCTCTTTACCGAAAAGGACGTCGAACGCCTGCTCGGCAATGCCGGCATCATCCGCCATCGCGGCAAGATCGTCTCGACCATCAACAACGCCAAGCGCGCCCGCGAAATGGTCGATGAATTCGGCTCGCTGGCGGCGTGGTTCTGGAAATTCGAGCCTGGCTCCGACGAACGGCCAGAAATCGTCGACCTCGCGCATCTGCGCGCCAATCCGACGACGGCGGTCTCGGTCCGGATCTCGAAGGAATTGAAGAAGCGCGGTTGGAGCTTCGTCGGCCCGACCACCGTCTACGCCTTCATGCAGGCGATGGGTCTGGTCAACGACCATCTCGAAGGCTGTGTCTGCCGCGCCGAGGTGGAAGCGGAACGGAAGAGGTTCAAGCGGCCGAGGTAGTCGCACTTCCCCTTCTCCCCTTGGTGGGAGAAAGTATCGCCGAAGGCGACGGATGAGGGGTGTTCCAGGGAATGCCAGCGTCTCACTCCACTGAAGCACCCCTCCTCAACCGTCTCGGTGTTGCGCACCGATCCACCTTCTTCCACAAGGGGAAGGTTAGGGTGCTAACTCAGACGCTGCCGGCGCTTGTCAAAAACAGCCCGGCAAGAATGGCCGCCACGGCCGCGAAGGCTGGGTAGATCACCAGCAGCCCGGTCACCAGCGCGTCGCGTACCGTCGGCTTTTGCGCTTCCGCCGTAACCTCGAACGGCCCGGCCGGCTGCTGCGCAGGCTTGGGCGCGAGGTTGCCGGCAGGCCGCAGCCTGGCGGTGCCGCTCTCGATGATGTCTTCAGCCGTTGCCATGGCCCCGAACCCCTTGTTTCGGCGCGCTTTATGGTCGTCGATTGTGTCGGCAGCATGCCGCGCTGGTGGCGGAATTGTTTCGTTTTTGGTGTGATTTGTTTCGAGATTTTGGATGTCCGCAAACCCTCGACGGGCAGGGATTGGCGTTGATTTCTTCGTCAGCTGGCGCTGCCCCTCATCGCCCTGCCGGGCACTTCTCCCCGTGTAGTGACAGTGTAGTGACGGGGAGAAGGACGCTGTCATCGCCGGTTTCGCCAATCGCCAACGCTGAAGCAATGGTGCCGGCGCCGAAGCTTCCGCCTTCTCCCCGTCACTATACGGGAGAAGGTGCCGGCAGGCGGATGAGGGGCGGCGCGGCGTTACAAGTGTCGAAATAGCTTCGACCTCCGCTAGCCGCAAACCCTTGCCGCACCAAGTCGCATCGGTTAGGACACCCGCGCCGTGGATGTAGGAATTTCCTATCCGCGGAGCATCGCGAAACACTGAGTACCCATCCCATGGCCGACAAATCGGAAAAGACGAAAGCGCGGCTGCCGCGCGGTTTTGCCGACCGCAGCGCCGAAGACATCCGCGCCGTCGAAAAGATGATGGCGACTATCCGCTCGGTCTATGAGCTTTACGGCTTCGAGCCGGTCGACCAGCCGATGATCGAATACACCGATGCGCTCGGCAAATTCCTGCCCGACCAGGACCGGCCGAACGAAGGCGTGTTCTCCTTCCAGGACGATGACGACCAGTGGTTGTCGCTGCGCTACGATCTCACCGCGCCGACGGCGCGCTTCGTCGCCGAGAACTACGACCGGCTGCCGAAGCCCTATCGCAGCTACCGCTCCGGCTGGGTGTTCCGCAACGAGAAGCCCGGTCCCGGCCGTTTCCGCCAGTTCATGCAGTTCGATGCCGACACCATCGGCACGCCCAACGGCGTGGCGGGCGTTGGCGCGGACGCCGAGATGGCGATGATGATGGCCGACGTCATGGAGGCGCTCGGCATCAAGCGCGGCGACTACATCATCCGCGTCAACAACCGCAAGGTGCTCGACGGCGTGCTGGAGGCGATCGGCCTCGGCGGCGACCAGAATGCCGGCCGCCGGCTGACGGTGCTGCGCGCCATCGACAAGCTGGACAAGATCGGGCCCGAAGGCATCGCGCAATTGCTGGGCGCCGGCCGCAAGGACGAAAGCGGCGACTTCACCAAGGGCGCCGGCCTCGAGCGCAAGGCGATCGAGACGGTGCTCTATTTCATGAACTACGAGCCTGGCGCGGCGGCGGGCGAATGGCGCAAGCTGGAAGCCGCGACCGACATCTCGCCGAACGCCGCCCAGATTCGCTGGCTGAAGACGCTGGACTATTTCGCCGACACCGGTCGCGAAGGCGTCGAGGAGCTGGCGGCAATCGCCGCCATGGTGGATGCCGCCGGCTACAGCGGCCGCGTCCTCATCGACACCTCGGTCGTGCGCGGCCTCGAATACTACACCGGCCCCGTCTTCGAGGCCGAGCTGCTGGCCGAGATCCCCAACGAGGACGGCCAGATCGTGCGCTTCGGCTCCGTTGGCGGCGGCGGCCGTTATGACGGGCTGGTCTCGCGCTTCCGCGGCGAGCCGGTGCCGGCGACCGGCTTCTCCATCGGCGTCTCCCGGCTGATGACGGCGCTGAAGAACCTCGGCAAGTTGGACGTCTCCAATGTGATCGCCCCGGTCGTCGTTCTCGTGATGGACAAGGATACGGAAAGCCTCGGCCGCTATCAGAAGATGGTCGCCGATCTGCGCGCTGCCGGCATCCGCTCCGAAATGTATCTCGGCGGCGCCGGCATGAAGGCGCAGCTCAAATATGCCGACCGCCGCGGCAGCCCGGTCGCCATTATCCAGGGCGGCGACGAGCGTGCCAAGGGCGAGTTGCAGATCAAGGACCTCATCGAAGGCGCGCGCCTGTCGGCCGAGATCACCGACAACGCCGAATGGCGCGCCGCGCGCCCGGCGCAGGTGACGGTGGCGGAAGGCGATCTGGTTGATGAGGTGAAGAAAATCCTGGCGGCGCAGGCGGCCGATCGCGCGAAGGGTGGCACTTGAGCACCCCCCTGTGTCCTGCCGGACATCTCCCCCGCAAGGGGGGAGATTGGATGTCGCGTATGGTTTCGCCAATCGCCAGCGCTGGAAAAAAGGTGCCCGGCTTGAAGCTGCCGATCTCCCCCCTTGCGGGGGAGATGGCCGGCAGGCCAGAGGGGGGTGCCTCGCGCCCAACCTCCCCATGACCTCCCGCTACCCCGCCATCGCCGCCGATATCGCAAAACTCTTCGCTGAGCGGGACACCCACGCCGTCGAAGTCGCCGTGCTGCAGCCAGCCGATCCGTTCCTCGACATGGCCGGCGAGGATTTGCGCCGCCGCATCTTCCTCACCGAGAGCGAGACAGGCAAGACGCTGTGCCTCAGGCCCGAATTCACCATTCCCGTCTGCCTCGACCACATCGCCAGCCAGGCCGGCACGCCGCGCCGCTATTCCTATCTCGGCGAAGTGTTCCGCCAGCGCCGTGAGGGCGGCAACGAGTTCTTCCAGGCCGGTATCGAGGATCTCGGCGACCGCGACACGGCCGCGGCCGATGCCCGCTCGCTCGCCGACGCGCATGCGCTGCTCTCGCTGGTGCTGCCGGGACAGGCGCTCGCCATCACGCTCGGCGACCAGACAGTGTTCGAGGCGGTGCTGG
>NZ_JHQR01000125.1 GCF_014843825.1 Mesorhizobium silamurunense | reverse complement strand
GACCACGGCCAGTGGGGCGTCAGCCACCCGCTGGCGGCGCGGCCGGGCGGGCCGGCAGCCGCGTCCTCCTACCGGTTCCTGACGGCGGAAGGTGAGAGCCTCCACCAGATCGCGGTCGGGCCGGTGCATGCTGGCATCATCGAGCCTGGGCATTTCCGCTTCACGGCAGGCGGCGAAACCGTGGTGCGGCTGGAGGAGCGGCTGGGCTATGTGCACAAGGGAATCGAAGGCCTGATGGCCGGCGCGCCCATCGACCGTGCAGCAAAACTCGCGGGCAGAACGTCGGGCGACAGCACGGTCGCCTATTCGTTCGCCTTTGCCCGCGCGGTAGAGGCGGCGCTCGGCGTCACGCCACCGCCGCGCGCAATCTGGCTGCGGGCGCTGATGGCGGAGCTCGAGCGTCTGGCCAATCACCTTGGCGATATCGGCGCCATCTGCAACGACGCCGCCTTTGCGCTGATGCACGCGCATTGCGGCGTGCTGCGCGAACGCGCGCTGCGCGCCGCCGATGCCGCCTTCGGCCATCGCCTGATGCGCGACCGCATCGTGCCCGGCGGCGTGGCAAGCGATCTGAACGACGCCGGCGCGAACGCCATTCGATCGCTGGTCGCGGAAATCAGGCAACGCTTTCCGCATCTGGTCGAGCTCTACGACAACACGGCTTCGCTGCAGGACCGAACGGTGGCGACCGGCCGGCTCCAGGTCGGGCTTGCCCGACAATATGCCGCCGGCGGCTATGTCGGCCGGGCCTCCGGCCGGGATTTCGACGCACGGCGCGATCTTGCCTACGCGCCCTATGACGAGCTCGCCTTCGATGTGCCGGTCCTCCAGGAGGGCGACGTCAACGCGCGCGTCTGGGTCCGCGTGCGCGAGGTCGAGCAAAGCCTGTCGCTCGTCGAGCAGATCCTCGGGCGGCTGCCCGGCGGTCCGATCCGCGGGGACATTGCTCTTGCAGATGGACCGCGCGAGGGCATGGCGCTGGTCGAGGGTTTTCGCGGCGACATACTGGCCTGGCTGCGCATCGGCGAGGGCGGCTTGATCGAGCGCTGCCATCTGCGCGATCCCTCATGGTTCCAGTGGCCGCTCCTGGAAGCGGCGATCGAGGGCAACATCGTGGCCGACTTCCCGATCTGCAACAAATCCTTCAACTGCTCCTATTCCGGCCATGATCTCTAGGCTGGGCCAAGGCACGCCGTCATGCGCAAGCTCCTCTTCGAAAGCCTGATCCGCCCTCCCTTGACCGAGCGCCCACCGCAGTCGAGCGATGCGGCGATCGACGAACTGGCACGCGCTCTCGACGGCGCTGCCCGCAAGCGGCTCGGCCGGAGCCTGTCGATCCGCGCGGTCGACGCCGGTTCCTGCAATGGCTGCGAGCTCGAGATGCACGCGTTGAGCAACGCCTTCTACGACATCGAGCGCTTCGGCTTCCGCTTCGTCGCGTCGCCGCGCCATGCCGACGTGCTGCTCGTCACCGGGCCGGTCACCAAAAACATGCGCGAGGCGCTGAAGCGGACCTGGGACGCGACGCCCAACCCGAAATGGGTGGTCGCGCTCGGCGGCTGCGCTAAGGACGGCGGCTGCTTCGCCGGCAGTTACGCAATTGTCGGCGGGGTGTCGGACGTGGTGCCCGTCGACCTGCACATTCCAGGCTGCCCGCCGCCGCCGATCGAGATCCTCAAAGGATTGATCGCGCTGCTCGATGGGGCGAATGGGAAGGCCGACGCTTCCAAGGTGAAGAGCGGAGGGGATCCGGCCGCCATGCGGCAGCTCACTGATCGATGACGAGCCGCAGCACCTTGGACGCCGGCAAGAGCCGCACCTGCCCCAGTGGAAGGCGATGAAATCCTGCTTGATGCCGTCGGCGATTACAGGCGTACGCCCGTGGCACTTCGGACCGGCATGGGGCTTCTTGCCCAGACAGGATGCAATGATGCTTTGCCTATCTGCTAAGCTCCCTTAGCAGCGTCCTCGATCAACTTGACAATCAAGTTGCGAAACCTCTCGCCAGACCTATCCCCTATATTTCCGACATCCTCTGCCACCATCCCGGGCGAAGAAACTGACGCCGCCCCACTCAGTTGAACCCTGACTGTGAACGTCTTTCTGGCCGTCTTTTCCAATCCTTCTCTGTAGATCTGGAACCGGAGGGAGGGCGTTAACGCTTTGACTTCGCGGCGTGGCGTGGTGTCTATGTATATGGCCACCTCGCCCGCCACCTCTGCCCTGGCCGCTTCCAACGACGCGACCACGATATCGTTTAACCAGGCCCTGGCCTGAGCACCGAAGTCCGCCATTTGGGCATCCGCCTTGTCATTGCGGATGCGCTTCTGTTGCTGACGGTGAGCTTCCTTGCCGCGTTCAAGGGCTTCTTTGAATCTAGACATCCTAGTCGCCTCCGATTTTGTCGGCCCATGAGGCTGGCCATCAATCGGCCACGGATCTCCCAACAGATAGAACGCGTGCAATCGACGTCCGTTGCGTAGGTTGTACCCCCGAAATTTTCCACGGTCTTTGGCCGGCATCGCGCTCCCGCTCGCGGCGGATCATGTGGGCCGGTCGAGGCCACATAAGCACAGCGCTTAAAAGAGACGCGCCGCCGCGGTTAACCACCTTCGTATTTTAAGCCGAACTCAATGGGGTATTGGCCGTTTTGGGGCCATGGAAGACCGCCAACCCAGATTCCGCTGTCATCCTGAGCCGTCTGGAACCTGGACCGTCTGGGATGATGTAGCCGATCAGCCAGCAACCTTGGGAGGACGTAAGCTGGTTGGCCGCACATGGGAGCGCGCCAAGACTGCCCGCGACTTGCTCAGGCGGATTTACGACAATCGGCTCGACGCTCGATCGGTCAGACAAGACTCACCGATCACTTCTGCCAGTCGCGTCGATGATCTCATTTCATCAATTCGGAGGGCAAGATTTCGATAGAGGCATAAACATAGGCGGGAGCTCTGCGATCATGCGCAGGCCGGTTCGACAGTCTCACATGACAGTTCTCATCCACGCCAGGAAGGACTCCATCACCGCGGATCGCGGACTGTGGTGCATCCAAACGACGTAGAAGCCGTAGCCCGGCAAGGACAATGGATGCGCTTTGACAAGCGAACCGTTTTCCAGCTCGCGGCCGACCACGACGTCACTTAAGATCGCAATTCCTTGCCCGGCGGCAACCGCGTCGATCGCGTGCAGTTCCTCGCGGAAGCTCAAATCCCAGGCTTTGTCCGGGATCAGCTCCGGATCGATCGAACGGGCCGTCGCCAGCCATCGGCGCCAGGTGGGAGCGTCCGGATCGCGGTTCATCCAGTCGAAATGGATCAACGGATAACGCAACAGATCGGCGGCACGCTCAATCGCCCGCCCATCGCTTGCCAGCAATCGCGGACTGCAAATGGGAAAGAAGGAATCGCGGCACAGCTCTTGCCCGGCAAAGCCCAAAGGCGGGCGCCGCGTGTAGCGGATCGCCACATCCGCGGCGCCGGCGCGCAGATCGAGCAGCGCGTCCGTCCCGATGATCTCCAGCGGCACGGCCGGGTTGGCCTCGCGCCATTTCGGCAGCCGAGGCACCAGCCATCGGCTCGCGAAAGCGTTCGGGCTTGTCACCCGCAGGGGCGCTTGAAAATCCGGCTCGGCGACGGCGGCAAGGGAGCCGGCGAGAAGATCGAAGCCGTTGCGCAGGATAGGAAACAGGCGCGTTCCCGCACTGGTCAGCACGAGCGGGCGCGGCCGGCGCTGGAACAGCTTGCGGCCGCATATCTCTTCCAGCAAACGGACCTGGTGGCTGATCGCTGTCGGCGTCACGCCGAGCTCCGCCGCCGCGGCCTTGAAGCTGCCGTGCCGGGCGGCCGCCTCGAAGGCGTGCAAGGCGCGGAGCGGCGGGCGGTTTGTCATGCCGGCAGCCTAGATGAATTCTTCTCATCCAGCAGCCAAGAATTTCGCTTTTGCGGAAGGTTGCCTCCCTGTGAGACCATTGTCCTGCTGGAACCGGGGGCGACAACGATGGAGATCCCAAGACAGACCGAAGCGTTATCGGGCCGATCCCATGCTCCGGGCACGGCGATCGAACAGCTACTACGGCAGGGCTTACGGGGCGAAGTGGTGTTGGCGACGGACGCGGCCTACGACGAGGCGCGCAGGGTCTGGAACGGGGCAATCGACAAACGCCCTGCCGCAATCGTCTTTTGCGCCGATCCCGATGACGTTGTCCGTGCCGTCACCTATGCCAGGGCACAAGGCCATCTCGTGGCGGTTCGCAGCGGCGGCCATAACGTCGCCGGCCTGTCCGTCTGCGACGATGGGATGGTGATCGATCTATCGCGCATGAAGAAGATCGCCGTCGATCCGGAGCGCCGCATCGCCTGGGCCGAAGCCGGCCTGACCCTCGGCGAGTTCGACGCAGCCACACAGGCGCACGGCCTCGCCACGACCATGGGCGTCAACGGCGACACCGGTATTGCCGGCCTCACGCTGGGTGGCGGCTTCGGCAAGCTTGGGCGCAAGCACGGCCTGAGTTGCGATAATCTGATCGCGGCTGAAATCGTCACGGCCGACGGACGGCTGTTGCGGACAAGCGCCGGCGAGCATCCCGACCTGTTCTGGGCCTTGCGCGGCGGCGGCGGCAATTTCGGCATTGTGACGGCGTTCGAATACCGGCTGCACCCGCTCGGCCCTACCCTTCTCGTGGGCTCGGTGCTGCACGCCTACGATCGGGCGCGCGAGGCCATGCGGTTCTACGACAAGTTCTCCCGCGGCGCTCCGGACGAAGTGAGCGTCGACTCCGCGCTCGTCACGCTGCCCTCGGGCGAGCGTGCCTTCAGCATCTCTGCCTGCTATGTCGGGTCGCCCGAAGCGGGCAAGCCTGTCATCGCGCCGCTGATGAGATTCGGATCCCCCATCGAAAGCCGCCTTCAAGCCGTTCCCTATCTCCAGATTCAATCGGCGGGCGACAGCCTCTTTCCACGCGGGCGACGCTATTACTGGAAGGCGCAGTTCCTGCGTGAGATCGGCGATGGTGCCATCGACGCGCTGCTCGACAGCTACGCGCGGGCTCCCAATCGCTCCTCTCTGCTGGTGTTCCAGCAGGTCGGCGGAGCGATCGCTCGTGTGCCCGCGTCGCACTCGCCCTACGCCAATCGCGATGCGGCGCTCGACTGCTTCCCGATCGCGATCTGGGACGATCCGGCCGATGACGAGGCAAATATCCGTTGGGCGCGCGACCTCTGGAATGCGGTCAGACCATTCTCGACCGGAGGTGTTTATGCCAACAATCTCGGCGATGAGGGTGAAGAGCGGGTGCGCGATGCTTATGGCGGAAATTATGCGCGCCTTGCCGCTGTCAAGAAGCAATACGATCCGACCAATTTCTTCCGATTGAACCAGAATATCAGGCCTGGATAATTCGGATTCCGTGAGGGAACCGTGCGCAGTCGCTGGACGATCCTTGCTGTCCTGTTTGTCGCCCGCACCGCAATGGCGTTTCAGTTTCAGAGTGTCGCCGCCATCGCGCCCCTTGTCGGTGACAGCCTCGGTGCGAGCCTGGCCGACATCGGCATTCTGATCGGCCTCTATCTTGCGCCCGGGGTCGCGTTGGCCCTGCCCGGCGCGACCATCGGCCAGCGCCATGGCGACAAGGCGACCGTTCTCGCCGGTCTCTTGATGATGCTGGCGGGTGAAATGCTGATGATGGCTTCGACGTCCTGGAGCCTGCAGATCGGCGGCCGACTGATCGGCGGCACAGGCGGTGTCCTCCTGAACGTCCTGATGACCAAGATGGTCGCCGACTGGTTTGCCGGCCGCGAAATCGCAACCGCCATGGCCATCTACATCAACTCGTGGCCAGCGGGCATCGCCATCGCTCTCATGCTGTTGCCGGCAATCGGGACGACGTTCGGGATGACCGCCGTGGGCACCGCCGTTACGGTCCTGATTATCGTCGGCATCGGCCTCATAGCCTTCGTCTATCGCGCCCCGGAGGGATCGGCCGCCGGTGGGATCGAACGCCGCGGCATTTCGGCCGGGACCACCTTCGCGCTCGTCACCGCCGGCCTGATCTGGTGTCTCTACAATGTCGGCTTCGCAATGGTCTTCAGCTTCGGTCCCTCGATGCTTGTCGAGCGCGGCTGGTCCAGTCCGGTAGCGGGGTCGGCGATCAGCGTCGTGCTTTGGCTGGCCACCCTTTCGGTCCCCTTGGGCGGCTTGCTGGCCGATCGCAGCAAACGCGGCGGCGCGGTTCTCTCCGCGGGCTGTGTGGGCTTTGCATTCCTGGTGCTCCTTCTGTCGCGAAACGGACCAGCGCTGCCTCTCATCATTGCCATGGGGACCGTGTGCGGCTTGCCTGCCGGCGCGATCATGAGCTTGCCCACGCGGGTGCTCGAGCAGAAGACGCGATCGATCGGGATGGGCGTGTTCTACACTGTCTATTATGCCGGCATGCTGGCCGCACCGGCGATCGGCGGCATGCTTGCTGTTTGGGCCGGCACCGCGACGGCCGCGCTGGAATTCGGCGCTGCCGCCCTGCTCCTCTGCCCTCTGCTTCTTTGGTCGTTCCACCGGATCAGCCGCCTGCCGCAGCCGATGGCGGTTCCATCCAGGTAGCTTTCGTCGCGCCCGATGACGGGAAACGGCGGTCCATGGTGGCCGCAGGACGATTGGGATCAGGCAGGAACGTAGGTCAACCTGATCACATCCTCGCCGATCCGATCAATGGTCATCAGGCGGAGCGGCGGCCGAGGTCCGGCGAAATATGGCTTGCCGTGACCGAGCACGACGGGGTGCAGGTAGATTCGATACTCATCGATCAAGCCTAGTTCGGCGAGGCTTTGCGCCAAATCCGGGCCGGCAATTTCGATCTCTCCGTCGCGCTCGGCCTTCAATGCGCGGATCGCGCCCTCGAGATCATCCTCGATAAGCCTGGCGTTGGGGCCGACAGACTTCAACGAGCGCGAGACGACCCATTTCGGCTGGTTCCGCCATGCCGCCGCGAAGGCATGTTGCTCTCTATCCCATTCAGGATGATCGTCGTCCCAGTAGCGCATGACCTCATACATCCGGCGGCCGTACACACTGCCCGCCTGCCCTTGAGCTTCCTCGATGAAGTGGTGGAAGAGCGTGGAGCTTGGCGCAAACTCCATATGATCGACATAGCCGTCCAGCGACTGGTTCATGCCGAACACGAGCTTGGCCATATCCGTTCCCTTTAAATGGCACATCCACGCAGGCCTGATTGCGTTATGCAATCACTCGTAAGCTAGATCGACTGGTTTTATATCGCAATTGGTTTTTTGGAGTGCGCGCTATCCAGCTGCGCTACGGGCGCGTAACAGGCCATGGCGCGCCTTTGAGAGGCAAGGGGTACCGATCAGGATTGGCCAACTGCCGCGATTGCTCGCTATCTGACACCGTTCATGGCTTGGTCGAACTCAATTATGGTGACGGTGTTATCGTTTACTATTGCGAACCGGTTGGTGGCAGGATCGAAGGCCATGGGCGGCGGCACATCGAGACCTCAAATAATGCTGCTTTCCTGAAGGCCTGACCGCAACTCGGTCCACACATGGACAACTTTGCCGGTCGAAAGATCGATCAGCTTAGGATGTCGATAAAGCGAAAGAACAAAGCGTTCACCGACCGGGAGGATCGTTCCGGCCTGTTCCTCCAGTTGGAATGCCTGGAGGCAGGTTCCTTGAATCACGTCGTAGACAGCCAGCCCAAGCGGTCGCAGGCGCAGCTCACCGTCATCCTCGACATTATCTTCTTGGTATTCGGTCGAAGCGGCCACAGCGAAACGGCGATCATCGAGCCAGCAGGCCGAATTCTCCTCGACCAATCCCGGGTTAGACGCCGTGGGAAGATCCTGGCCCTTATCCAGGTGGCTCGGATTCACAAGGGCCTGCGCAACATCGAAGGAAACCACGAGACTTAGCGGATGCCAGACCCAACCAGCACTGAGCAACCGCGTCCCACCTGGGCTCACAGCCAAGCGCGAATGGAAAAAGTCGGAACGCTTTCTATCCGCCGATCCGGCGATGCTGTTGCGGCATCGAAAAGCGATAGCCATAATTTACTTTTTCGCTGCGCTCCGTACCGTCGGCCGCGAATGCGCGGCCGCCACCGATCCAATCGACGAGTTCATCACCGCGCCAACAGAGCGAACGGATGCCGGTTGCTTTGAAGCTTGAGTGCGAAAAGAGAGCCATGAGGCATTACCGAAATGGCGCGCCCGAAGAGATTCGAACTCCTGACCCCCAGATTCGTAGTCTGGTGCTCTATCCAGCTGAGCTACGGGCGCGCAACAGGCCGTGCATGACACAAGCCCCACGATCCGGTCGAGACGACCGGCCGCGATGTGGAGTGTTCCCTAACGACTGAATTTCGGAAAAGCAAGCCGATCCGGCAAAAGTTTTGTCGCAGGCGTTCGGGGGCTGTTTGTCCGAGCAATCCGGACGCCGCCAGACAGTTTCACAAAGAGACCCTTGATCAAGCCGGCCGGCGCAAACTTCCGCGCGCTTGGTCGAGGCGCACCGGCTGGTCGGGAATGGTGACGGCGAAGACCGTGCGACCGCCGATCGATTCGACGAGCTCGACCGTGCCGCCATGGGCGCGGATCAGCTCATAGGCGATCGCCAGGCCAAGACCGGTGCCGCCGCTGCGCGCCGAGCCGCGGAAGGCGGCGAACAGATTTTCGCGCGCCTTGGGCGGCAGGCCGGGGCCGGTATCTGTGACGACGATGCGGCTGACGCTGCCCAGGCGCTCGGCCGAAACGGCGAGCCGGCGCACCACCGCACCCTCGGTATCGGCGGCCATCGCCTGCACCGCGTTGCGGCAGAGATTGGTGAGCACGCGGAAGAGCTGATCGGAATCGGCGTCGACCTCAAAGGCGTGCTCGACGGCATTGATGAACTCGATGCCTTCCTCGATGTCGAGCAGGCCGTGCACGTCATCGACCAGCTGGCGCAGCCTGAGCCTGCGGCGCGACGGCGCCGGCTCCTGCGTGCGGCCATAGGCGAGCACGCCTTCCGAATAGGCGACGGCACGGTCGAGCGCGCGCAGCAGTTTCGGCGCGAAGGACTGCACGGTCGGGTCCTTCACCTGGCGCAGGCGGTCCGACATCAGCTGCGCGGAAGCGAGGATGTTGCGCATGTCGTGGTTGATCTTCGAGACGGCAAGGCCGAGGTCCGCAAGATGCTTCTGCTCGGAAAGCATTTTTTGCAGCCGATCCTGCATCTGAGCCAGCTCGCGCTCGGCGACGCCGATCTCGTCGGAGCGCTCGGTTGGGCAGATTATGCGCCCGGGATCGTCTGGCGCCTCGGAGAAGGACAGGATCGAGCGCGTCATGGTGCGGATCGGGCCGATCATGATCAGGTCGATCGCCGCATAGACGAGCATGGCGGTGAACAGCGAGATCAGCAGCGAGACGACGGCGACGTTGCGCGAATAGCGCAGCATCGCATTGCGCAGGCTGTAGTCCGGCATGATCAGCTCGAATTCCTTGTCGCTGTCGCCGACCGGGCCGAAGACGCGCAGCATGCGGTTGCCGCCGACGAACAGCGTCTCCAGCGCGCCGGTCATGCCGTTGACCAGGCCGACATTGGCGATGTCGATATGCTCGTCAACCTTCGGCGGCATGTCGGCCACGACCAGCAGTCGCGAGACGCCGCCGTCGCGCACCGCGATCGCCTTGGCGCCGATCGCCATCAGCACGTCGTTCTGGGCGGTGTGCGACAGCGAGTTGGGCTCGCCCTGCAGCAGAACGATCGAGACGGCGGCGGCGGTGCTCAGCCGCTCCTTCAGCCAATTCACCCGGTAGCTGGCGATCCAGGGCAGGAAGATCAGGATTTCGGCGAGCAGCACGAAGACGATGGTGAGAAGCAGAAGCTTGGTCGACAAGCCGCGCGACAGCGGCACCCGGCGCGGCGAGCTCACCGCATCCGGGCGTGCCTTTTCATCCGTGGACGGGACTTCACTCGTCATGACGTGGTCTTCACGAAGGCTTGATCGGCCAAGATTATGCGATTTGCGGCTTTTTTGCCAATTTCGTCGCCGGCGCCGCAAAAAAATCGCCCGCGGCAGGCCGGATTGACTTCCAAAAACCTTCTTTCTATAAGCCCGCTCACGCTCGGGCCATTCGTCCCGGCGCGGTTTCGATCGCGCCTAAAACCGGCCCGGCAAAGCTCCTGTTACAGAGTGACAGAATCAAGAAGGGCCGCACGCCGCGGTATTAAAACAAATGAAGCGTACCTACCAACCGTCCAAACTCGTCCGCAAGCGCCGGCACGGTTTTCGTGCCCGCATGGCCACCAAGGGTGGCCGCGGCGTCGTCGCAGCCCGCCGCAACCGGGGCCGCAAGCGGCTCAGCGCCTGAGCGAAAGACGAGATCGTTGCCCGCACCCGGCAAGCCAAAGGGACAAACTCCCGGGCGGCTTCTGAAACGCGCGGATTTCCTGGCTGTGCGCGGCGGCGAGAAGCGCCGCGGACGGCTTTTTCTCGTCGAGGTTCTCGACCGTGGCGACGACCATGCGCCGCGCGTCGGCTATACCGTCACCAAGAAGGTCGGCAACGCCGTGGTGCGCAACCGCGTCCGGCGGCGGCTCAGAGAAGCCGTTCGCACGCATGCCGCCGATGACATGGCGCCCGGCAATGACTATGTCATCGTCGCACGCGAAGACGTGCTTGCCATTCCGTTCGGCCAGTTGAAGGCCGAGCTCTCCTGCCGGCTGCGCGGAACACGATAGGCTCTCCATGGAAAACAACCGCAATTTCTTCATCACCATCGCGCTGTCGGTGCTGATCCTGACGCTGTGGCAGGTGTTCTACATGAACCCGCGCATGGAGCAGCAGCGCGAGCAGGCCCGCATCGAGCAGCAGCGCACCGAAGCGCAGAAGAAGGAAGCGGGCGGCGCCGCCAATTCCGGCGCGGCAGGCACTCAGGCTCCGGCGCCGGGCACCATTCCGAGCGCGCCGGGCAGCGAGGCCGTCACGGCGGCCGGCCGTGATCAGGCGGTTGCGGCGTCGAAGCGCATCAAGATCGACACGCCGAGCCTCGAAGGTTCGATCAACCTCACCGGCGCGCGCCTCGACGACCTGAGGCTGAAACACTACCGCGAGACAGTCGACAAGAACTCGCCCGAGATCGAGCTGCTCAACCCCTCGTCGCTGCCCAATGGCTATTTCACCGAGATCGGCTTCGTCGGCAACGACAAGACCGGAGCGGTGCCGGGCTCGGAGACGGTGTGGAGCGTCGATGGCAACCCGACGCTGACGCCGGCGACACCGGTGACGCTGACCTACACCAACGACAAGGGCCTGACCTTCAAGCGCACCGTCTCGGTCGACAACGACTATATGTTCACGGTCTCCGACACCGTGCAGAATTCGGGCAGCGCACCCGTCTCGCTGTTCAACTACGGCCGCGTCACCCGCTACGACAAGCCGGCCGTCGCCAGCACCTATGTGCTGCATGAGGGCCTGATCGGCTATACCGGCGCCGAAGGCCTGCAGGAGCACAAATACGCGGCGATTGAGAAGGACAAGCAGTTCCAGCCGGGCAAATCGACCGACGGCTGGCTCGGCATCACCGACAAATACTGGGCGGTGACGCTGGTGCCGACCGAAAAGCAGCCGTTCCAGCCGCGCTATGCCTATTTCGAGGACGGCCGCCACCGCTATCAGTCCGATTTCCTGACCGACCCGATCAATGTCGAGGCCGGCCAGTCCGCCACGGTCGAGACCGAGGTGTTCGCCGGCGCCAAGGAAGTCGCCAAGATCAACGCCTATGAGGAAGACCGCCACATCAAGCGCTTCGATCTCCTGATCGACTGGGGCTGGTTCCACTTCATCACCAAGCCGATGTTCTGGCTGATCGACACGCTGTACAAATTCTTCGGCAATTTCGGGCTGGCGATCCTCGCCACCACCGTCATCGTCAAGGCCATCTTCTTCCCGCTCGCCAACAAGTCCTACGCGTCGATGGCGAACATGAAGAAGGTGCAGCCGAAGATGCTGGAAATCCGCGAGAAATACGCGGACGACAAGATGAAGCAGCAGCAGGCGATGATGGAGCTCTACAAGACCGAGAAGATCAATCCGCTCGCCGGCTGCTGGCCGGTGGCGCTGCAGATCCCGGTCTTCTTCTCGCTCTACAAGGTGCTCTACATCACCATCGAGATGCGGCATGCGCCGTTCTTCGGCTGGGTCCACGACCTTGCGGCCCCGGATCCGACCTCGCTGTTCAATCTCTTCGGGCTGCTGCCGTTCGCGCCGCCGGCGTTCCTGCCGCATATGGGTGCCTGGGCGGTGGTCATGGGCATCACCATGTTCCTGCAGATGCGCATGAACCCGGCGCCGCCGGATCCGACGCAGGCTGCGGTCTTCACCTGGATGCCGGTGATCTTCACCTTCATGATGGGCAGCTTCCCGGCCGGCCTCGTCATCTACTGGGCCTGGAACAACACGCTCTCGATCCTGCAGCAGGGCGTGATCATGAAGCGCCAGGGCGCCAAGATCGAGTTGTGGGACAATCTGGCGGCGCTGTTCCGCAAGAAACCATCGCCAGCGGAATAGCCGGCATCACATCACCGAGAACGAAAACCCCGGCTTGCCCGGGGTTTTTGTTGTCGCCGGAAACTCAGGCCGGGCATTCCTCGTAGCTTTTCCAGTCCTCCCCAATAACGCCGTGACGGCTTCCGGCGCAGCGACGCCGGTGTTTGGGAGGTCATCCGGCAGACAGGGGTCCGGCGCTGCCTCGCGGGGCCCCGGTTGCGCGGGTAGACCGCACCGGCGCATGCCCATATAAGCTCCGCTGTCGCTGCAAGGCGGACGGAGCAGCCATGACTGGACCCAATCCCCACATCAAGCATCCGATTGCGATGCATCCGCGCATCGGCTTCCTGAAGCCGCTGGTCACCGCGCCGAACATCGAGATTGGCGACTTCACCTATTATGACGATCCCGACGGTCCCGATAAATTCGCCGAGAAATGCGTACTGCACCACTATCCCTTCATCGGCGACAGGCTGATCATCGGCAAGTTCTGCGCCATAGCCGAGGGCGCGCGCTTCATCATGAACGGCGCCAACCATGCCATGTCGGGATTCTCGACCTGCCCGTTCAACATCTTCGGCCATGGCTGGGAGGAAGGTTTTGACCCTGAGACCTGGTCGAAGGAGATCCGTGGCGACACGGTGGTCGGCAATGACGTCTGGATCGGCATGGATGCGGTGATAATGCCGGGCACCAATATCGGCCATGGCGCGATCGTGGCGGCGAAATCAGTTGTCACGCATGACGTGCCGCCCTATGCGATCGTCGCCGGCAACGCGGCCAAGGTGGTGAAGATGCGCTTCGACGAGTTCACGGTGCGACGGCTTTTGAAAGCGGCCTGGTGGGACTGGCCGGTCGACAGGATCAGCCGCAACCTCGACGCCATTCGTGGCGCCGACATTTCAAAGCTGGAGGCCGCGGTTTGAACGCGCCGGATAGAACCACGAGCGAAACTGCGATAAGTCCGGATCTGTTCACCCGCGCGTGGATCTTCATCCGCGGTGTGCCGTCGATGAAGTTCCTGCCGCCGGAAGGGCCGCCGGAGATCGCCTTCGCCGGCCGCTCCAATGTCGGCAAATCGTCGCTGATCAACGCGCTGGTCGGCCAGAAGGGGCTGGCGCGCACCTCGAACACGCCGGGGCGCACGCAGGAGCTCAACTATTTCGTGCCGGACGGGTTTTCCGGCGAGGGCGCGGACCTGCCGCCGATGGCGCTGGTCGACATGCCGGGCTATGGCTACGCCAGCGCGCCGAAGGACAAGGTCGACGCCTGGACGAAGCTGATCTTCGAATATCTGCAGGGGCGCGTGACGCTGAAGCGCGTCTATGTGCTGATCGATGCCCGCCACGGCATCAAGGCCAAGGACGAGGAAGTGCTGTCGCTGCTCGACAAGGCGGCCGTATCCTACCAGGTCGTGCTGACCAAGACCGACAAGATCAAGGCGGCCGGCGTGCCGAAGCTGGTCGAGGAGACGCTTGCCAAGATCAAGAAACGGCCGGCGGCGTTTCCGGTGGTTCTGGCGACGTCATCGGAAAGGGCCGAGGGGCTTGACGAGCTGCGCGCGGCGATCGCGCTGGTGGCGAACGGCGGCTGAAGTCCGCAGAAACCTCGTCAGGTCAGACCAGGCGGGACCAAAGCCGTATGGCCGGCTTGAGCCGCCCGATCCTGCTCAATCCGTTTCGTCGCGTTCCGGCGTATGGTCGCGCCGGCCGGCAAGGATTTCGCGCTTGCCGACATGGTTCGGAGTGCCGACCAGGCCTTCCTTCTCCATGCGTTCGACCAGCGAGGCGGCGCGGTTGTAGCCGATGCCGAGGCGGCGCTGGATGTAGGAGGTCGAGCATTTCTTGTCGCGCTTGACCACTTTGACGGCTTCCTCGTAGAGGGCGTCGCCATCCTCGGCGTCGACCGAGCCCTTGTCGAAGACCGGACCCGCGTCGGCTTGATCTTCCTCGGCTTCCTCGTCGGCGGTGACGGTATCGAGATATTCCGGGCGCCCTTGCGCCTTCAGATGCGCCACGACGTGCTCGACCTCCAGGTCGGAGACGAAGGGGCCGTGCACGCGCACGATGCGGCCGCCGCCGGCCATATGCAGCATGTCGCCCTGGCCGAGCAACTGCTCGGCGCCTTGCTCGCCAAGGATGGTGCGGCTGTCGATCTTGGACGTTACCTGGAAGGAGATGCGGGTGGGGAAATTGGCCTTGATGGTCCCGGTGATGACATCGACCGACGGGCGCTGCGTGGCCATGATCAGGTGGATGCCGGCGGCACGCGCCATCTGCGCCAGCCGCTGGATGGCGCCTTCGATCTCCTTGCCGGCCACCATCATCAGGTCGGCCATCTCGTCGACGATGATGACGATGTAGGGCATCGGCGCGAGGTCGATCTCCCGTTCCTCGAACAGCGGCTCGCCCGTGCCCTTCTCGAAGCCGACCTGCACCTGCATGACCACGACCTCACCCTTGTCGCGGGCGGCTGCGGCGCGCTGGTTGTAGCCGTCGATGTTGCGCACGCCGAGGCGCGCCATCTTGCGATAGCGCTCCTCCATCTCGCGCACCGCCCATTTCAGCGCGGTGACCGCCTTCTTGGAATCGGTGACGACCGGCGTGAGCAGATGCGGGATGCCGTCATAGACGGACAGTTCCAGCATTTTGGGGTCGACCATGATGAGGCGGCATTCCTCGGGCTTCATCCGGTAGAGCAGCGACAGGATCATGGTGTTGATGGCGACCGATTTGCCCGAGCCGGTGGTGCCCGCGACCAGCAAATGGGGCATCTTGGCCAGGTCGGCGATGACCGGCTCGCCGCCGATCGTCTTGCCGAGGCCGAGCGCCAGCCGGCAGGACGTATTGCGGAAGCCGGCCGATTCGATCAGCTCGCGGAAATAGACCGTCTCGCGGGTTTCGTTGGGAAGCTCGATACCGATGACGTTGCGGCCCGGCACGACGGCGACGCGCGCCGAGATGGCCGACATGGAGCGGGCGATGTCGTCGGCCAGCCCGATGACGCGGCTGGATTTCACGCCCGGCGCCGGCTCGAACTCGTAGAGCGTGACGACAGGACCCGGCCGAACGTGGATGATCTCGCCCTTGACGCCGAAATCCTCGAGCACGCTTTCAAGCAGGTCGGCGTTCTGCTCCATCCGCTCCTGCGACATGTAGAAGCCCTGGCCCTCCGGCGGCATCTGCAGCAGATCCTCGGCGGGAAGCTCGTAGCCGGCCGAAGCAGCCGGCGGCGTGACCTTGCCGGCGACGGGGAGGGACGGCGCTGATCTCGCGGCCCGGACGCTCTTTGCGACGGAACCATGCGCTGCGGGCTCCGCTGCGGGCGCCAGCGGTTCGATCTCCACCGGAGCGGGCCAGACGGCGGACGTGCCGGCCGGCGCCGTCACCGGGACTGAGCTTGCGGCGGGCCTATTCGAGCGCCATTCGATGACGCGGTAGAACGAAATCGCCTCGCCCATGGAAGCGGCGCGTGATGGGCTCGGCTGCGCCGCCGGAGCAGCATGTACGGGCACGGGAGCGACCGGCTGCGCCGGATCGTTCAGGCGTGCCCGCGCCGCCCGCGCCAGGCGCTCGGCGAGCAAGGGCATGCTGAATTCGAAAAACGCATCGTCGGAAAGATAGGACCAGCGAAATTTCGACGGCTGCGGCTTTTGCGGTGGAGTGGCGATCGCCCGCGGCGGCGCTGCGATGGCCTGCGACGGCGTCACAGGGACGGCGGAGGCCGTGGCGGGAATCGCCCGGATCGCATTGGCCGCCTGAGGGGCCGACGCCGCAGGGCGGATGGGATTGCCGGTGGGGGCTGCCGTCTTGGCCGGCGCTTCAGCATCCGGCTGCGGTGCGGGCCGCCTGTCGGAGTCCGGCGTGCGGGTGAAACGCACATTGGGCGCGAGGAAGAAATATTGCTGCCAGGCGGGATGGCCGAACTCGCCGCCGCCGGTCGAATCGAACGAGGCGGCGGCGGCCGAATCGCCTTCAATCGGGTCCCGCAGCGTGACGACCCGCCCCGTCTGTCCTTGCGGCGGCGAGGCCGCGCCATGGTCCCGCGCCTCCGCCGCACGACGGTGATCGTCGTTGTCGTAAGCGGAAGCGCCGGAAGGATTGGCACGGGAGAAGCGCATGGATGTCATACTCGAGACTCATCGAACAAACGTGTCCCGAGACATAGGAACCGATGGTTAACAAGACCTTCCGACAGGCACCGGAAAGGAGGCTGACCGATGGTCGAGTTGCAATGGAAGGAGGGGGTGCCCAGCCGGCGCGGTGACCGGTCAGGTCGGTTCCGACGCCGTCTCCTCGGCGGCAAGCGTCGCGGTGCCGTAGGCCTTCAGGAAGACGTTCACGCCGGAGCGCACGACATGGTCGATCTCGGCCTGGCTCGGCGCCTTGGTACGATAAGAAAAGATGCACTGGCGGAACAGGCCGGCGAGGCAAAGGTCCGTGAACTGATAGGCGGCGAGGTCGACGTCGTCGACCTCGAGCAGGCCGCGTTCGATGGCGGCATCGAGGAAGGTCACGAACTTGTCGTGACCGCGCTTCGGGCCGCGCTCATAGAACCGCGCGCCAAGCTCGGGAATCCGGTCGGACGCGCCGATCACCGTGCGCTGCGCCTGGATCACTTTGGCCGAGGTGATCTTCATGACGAGCACCTTGCCGAACTTCACCAGCGTCTCGCGCAGGTCGTCGGCATGGTCCAGGACGTCATACATGTTCTTGAAGATGGTGCCGCGCTCTTCCTCGATGAGGGCCTCGAACAGCTCTTCCTTGTTGGCGAAATAGACGTAGATCGTGCCCTTGGAGACGCCGGCCTCGCGGGTGATGTCGTTCATGGACGCGGCCTCGAAGCCCTTGTCGATGAAGACGCGG
Source organism: Mesorhizobium silamurunense (assembly GCF_014843825.1). Taxonomy (GTDB): domain Bacteria; phylum Pseudomonadota; class Alphaproteobacteria; order Rhizobiales; family Rhizobiaceae; genus Mesorhizobium; species Mesorhizobium silamurunense. The sequence continues at coordinate 778 of NZ_JHQR01000125.1, read as the reverse complement.
CGCGCGCCCTCGATGATCTGGGCGCGCTTGATCGGATCCTGCCCGGCCGCGGGACGGCCTTTGCGCAGGTCGAGCAGATCGCTATCGGCTGTCGTTTCGACCATTGAAGTCATACCTCACGAAATATTTCGAACCGTTCGGTTCGATTTGCTCTTGATATGGGCCTCTTTCCGTACTATGTCAACGAGCAATTCGAACCGAACGGTTCAGTCTGACTGACTTACTTACCTAGAGAGATTATCATGTCCTCGAACGCGCCCGCTACCGCCGAAGTCCGCACGTTTCCCAACGCCAAGGTCCAGCCGTCGACCGAAGCTCCGGAAGTGCCCGTGCAGCCCGCTCCCGTCACGCCTGCCGAAGCGCCGGCCAAGAAGAAGCGCTCTCTCCGTTCGCTACTCCTGCCGATCATCGGGCTCGCCCTCCTCGGCGCCGGCTCCTGGTATGGCTATAACTACTGGACCGACGGCAGGTTCATGATCTCGACCGACGACGCCTATGTCCAGGTCGACATGTCGTTCGTGTCGCCGAAAATCTCCGGCTATGTGGATAAGGTGCTGGTGAGCGAGAACCAGAGGGTCAAGGCCGGCGATCCGCTGTTCGTCATCGACGACGGCGACTACAAAATAGCGGTTGCCCAGGCCGAGGCGCAGATCGCCACGCTGGCGAAGACGCTCGACCGCATCGATGCCCAGACCAAGGCCGCGCAGGCCTCGCTGGCGCAGGCCGAGGCGCAGAAGATCGCAGACCAGGCGGCGGCCGACAACGCGGCGCGCGCCCA
>NZ_JHQR01000018.1 GCF_014843825.1 Mesorhizobium silamurunense | reverse complement strand
CGGCGCGGCGGCCTGCTGCTGGCCGCTGTCGCCGGTCAGCGCCGGGCGGCGGGGTGCTGCCAGCCTTATGTCGCGTTCGACGACGACATCCGTCGGGCCGCCGATGAGGATCAGGTGTTCGATATCGTCGCGCCGCACCAGCACCAGCCGGCGGTGGCTGTCGACAGCGGTGGCGTCCATGACGGCGAGCCGCGTCTTGCGGTTCCTGCCGCCGGCAACGAAGGTGCCGAAAGTCAGGTTGCGGACCACCTTGATGACGAGGAGGACGACGACCAGCAGGATAAGGGCTGCAAACGTCCACAGGATTGCTGCGACATAACCCGGACCCGCCACGCTATCCAGCCACTGCAGCATCGGTGCACCCAATCGCCTTCTTGAGGTGAGGCGACACTAGACCTTAGGGACTAGCCGCCGCAAGGCGGCATCACCCATCGTGAACAGTTTGAAACATGAATCGTTGATTTTATCGGACATTTGCCGCCGGGGCCTTTTCCGCTACAGGAGAATGTGATTCAACCGGCCGTTCGCGGGTGTCGGGGCATCGGAATCACGAGCAGGGGGCACATGGCCAAGGAAACGCGCGGCGATTTCTATCCGGTACCGATCGTCGACCAAAACACGCGTCCGGGCGCCGTCGCCAGGCTCATCGTCTTCATCGTCGTCTTGACCGGCGCAGCGGTCGTCTTCGGGTTGTTCCGCGAGCGCCTCGGCGATCCGTTCCTGCTCGGCATGCTGGGCGTGCTCGCCATGATCGGCGTCGGCTTTCTGTTCGCGACGGCTATCGGCTTCGTGCAGATCGCCCCGCGTTCGACCGGCGACGAGCTGTCCAAAGCCTTCGTCGATTCGATGTCGCAAGGTCTCCTGGTCACCGACACCAAGGGTCGCGTTATCTACGCCAACCGGGCCTACGCCGACATGACGGGCGCCGCTTCGGCGGCGGACCTCAAGACGGTCGAAGGGCTGCTTTCGGATGTTCCCGAGGCCTCGATGACCATCTACCGGCTGGCGTCCGGACTGCGCGACGGCCAGGCCGGCGACGGTGAATTCCGCCTGGCGCAGTCGATCAAGCCCGGGGCCGAGCCCGGCGCGCGCTGGTACCGCGCCCGGGCCCGCGCCTTCAACGTGCCGGGTCAGCGGCTGCCGATGCTTGCCTGGCAGATCGCCGACATCTCGCAGGAGCGGGCGGAGCAGGAGCGGTTCTTCCTCGACCTGCAAAAGGCGATAGACCATCTCGACCACGCGCCGGCCGGCTTCTTCTCGGCCGACCAGGAAGGCCGCGTCACCTATATCAACGCCACACTTGCCGAATGGCTGGGCATCGACCTTGCCAGCTTCACTCCGGGCGCGGTCACGCTGCCGGAGATCGTCGCCGGCGACGGCATGGCGCTCGTCCGCTCGGTCAAGGCGGATCCCGGCACCACGCGCAATGCCGTCATCGACCTCGATCTCACGACAATGAGCGGCCAGGCGCTTCCGGTCCGCTTCATGCACCGCGTTTCGGCAAGCCGCGAAGGGGTGAACGGGCCGACCCGCACCATCGTGCTCAACCGCACCCAGGGCGAGGATGCTTCCGCGGACCTCCGCGCCTCGGAGGTCCGCTTCACCCGCTTCTTCAACTCGACGCCGATGGCGATTGCCGGCGTCGATCCCGGCGGGCGCATCCTGCGCACCAACGCGCCGTTCCTGTCGCTGTTTTCGTCCGTCGTCGACCGCGACGCAGTCGACCGGCGCGTGCGCTTCGAGACCGTGGTGCATGAGCGCGACCGGCCGGCCTTTGCCGCCGCCTTCGAGAAGGCGCGGCAGCGGCAGGCCAATATCGAGCCGATCGACTCGCTGCTGCCCGGCCATGAGGAGCGCCACATCCGCTTCTACGTCAATGCGGTCGCTGACGGCGCCGGCGAGGGAGCAGAGGAATCGGCCATAGTCTACGCCGTCGAGACCACCGAGCAGAAGGCGCTCGAGGGCCAGATGGCGCAGAGCCAGAAGATGCAGGCGGTCGGCCAGCTTGCCGGCGGCATCGCGCACGACTTCAACAACGTGCTTACCGCCATCATCATGGCGTCGGACCTTCTGCTCACCAATCACCGGCCGTCGGACCCGTCCTTCCCCGACATCATGAACATCAAGCAGAACGCCAACCGCGCGGCGTCGCTTGTCAGGCAATTGCTCGCCTTCTCGCGCAAGCAGACCTTGCGGCCGGAAGTGCTCAACCTGACCGATGTGCTTGCCGATCTTCGGATGCTGCTTGCCCGCCTGGTCGGCAACGACATCAGGCTGAAGATCGACCACGGCCGCGATCTGTGGCCCGTCAAGGTCGACATCGGCCAGTTCGAGCAGGTGGTGGTCAATCTCGCCGTCAACGCACGCGACGCGATGCCGGCCGGCGGCGACCTTACCGTGCACACCCGCAACGTCATGGCCGAAGAGTGCAAATCCTTCGCCTATCGCGAGCTTGCGCCGGCCGACTACGTTCTCGTCGAGGTCGAGGACACCGGCAGCGGCATCGCGCCGGACGTGCTGAAGAAGATCTTCGAACCCTTCTTCACCACCAAGGAGGTCGGCAAGGGCACAGGCCTCGGTCTCTCGATGGTCTACGGCATCATCAAGCAGACCGGCGGCTTCATCTACTGCGATTCCGAGGTCGGCAAGGGGACGGTGTTCCGTATCTTCCTGCCGCGCCACGTCGCCGAGGTGAAGAAGGCGAGCGAGCCGGTCGACGCCGCGGCGGCCGCCGCCACGTCGGCCAAGTCGGCCGATACCGCCAAGGATCTCTCCGGTTCTGCGACCGTGCTTCTGGTCGAGGACGAGGATGCCGTTCGCATGGGTGGCGTGCGGGCGTTGACCTCACGCGGTTACACAGTGCACGAGGCGTCTTCCGGCGTCGAGGCGCTGGAGGTCTTCGAGGCCCTCGGCGGCAAGGTCGACATCGTCGTGTCCGATGTGGTGATGCCGGAAATGGACGGCCCGACGCTGCTTGGCGAGCTGCGCAAGCGGCAGCCGGACATCAAGTTCGTCTTCGTTTCCGGCTATGCCGAGGACGCCTTCGCCAGAAACCTGCCGGCCGACGCGCATTTCGGCTTCCTGCCCAAGCCCTTCTCGCTCAAGCAACTGGCGACGATCGTCAAGGACGTGCTGGAATCCTAAAACAGCTAGCGCTTGCACATTGCTGCGACCCTGCCATGATGGAGATAGGATGGGTCCTATCATGGGGGTGATAGCGCGTGACGCCGCACATCGAGGCGGGCAGGGGAGATTACGCCGAAACGGTGCTGCTGCCGGGCGACCCCGAGCGCGCTCAATGGATGGCGGAAACTTTTCTCGAGGCGCCACGCTGCGTCAATCGCCGCCGGGGCGCGCTTGGCTTCACCGGCCTGTTCCGCGGCAAGCCGGTCAGCATCCAGGCGACCGGCATCGGGGTCTCGTCCTTTCTGATCTATGCCTACGAGCTGCTTGATTATCATGGCGTCAAGACGCTGATCCGCACAGGAACATGCGGCGCGCTGTCCGAGAACGTTCCGCTGCGGGGCCTGGTCGTTTCCAGCGCCGTACGCGCCGAGGGGGCGATCAGCGGGCAGGTGTTCGGACTGTACCAGCCGGCGGGGCCCGATGAGGCGCTTCATGCGCTGGCGCTGCAGCGGGCCGCCGATCTCGGCATAGCCTGCAGCGCCGGGCTGACGGTCTGCAGCGACGTCTTCCATCATCCCGACGGCCGCGCCCGGTTCGACGAGCCCAGGGCGCTCGGCGCGCTGGCGGTCGATATGGAAACCAGCGCGCTCTACCGCATCTCGGCGCGGTTCGGCGCGCGCGCGTTGTCGCTGCTTACCGTGGTCGACCACGTCGCCACGGACGAGCAGACCGACTATTCCGAACGCCAGGCGTTGTTCGCCGACATGACGCGCCTGGCGCTCGAAGTGGCCGTGGAGAGCTAGGCAGCTACCTGTTTCAGCGCAGCTTGCTCTGTCGCGGTCGGCCGGTGACCGCGCAGATAGAGCGCGCAGGTCGTGCGCAGCATCGAAGCGAAGTTCGGAATCTGGCCGTTGATCTCGATCGCCTCGTCATAGAGCGTCGAGATGAATTTGGGCGTCGTCAGGCCCTGGCTTTCGGCGATCTCGTCGAGCAGCGCCCAGAACGTCGCCTCAAGCTGGATGCTCGTCGAATGCCCGTCGATCCGGATCGACCGGTTGATCTGCCGGTAGCCTTCCGGATCCTGTCCGGCAAAGACCCTGCACATCGTTACCTCCCGTTCTTGTTGGTCTTGGGCGCCGATTGGGTGATTGGCGCCTTTTGAACACTGCCTGCGCTTTCATCTTCGGCCTGACAAACCGTGTCGGCAATCGGACTTTCGTCCTTAAAACTGGCGCGACACTACCCGTTTTCCGGCCGCATGCGTGGTAATCGGCTGCCACCACCTTTTTTCGCCGGCGCGCATAATCGGCTTCGAAACCACGAAAAGCTGCGGAGTCCGATTTGGCGAAGGCGATCCATACCATGATCCGGGTTCTCGACGAGGCCCGATCCGTCGATTTCTACAGCAAGGCCTTCGGCCTCGATGTCGCGCAGCGGCTCGATTTCGAGACTTTCACGCTGATCTATCTCAGCAATGCCGATGCTCCATTCGAGGTCGAGCTGACGGTCAACAAGGGACGCATGGAGCCTTATGCGCTGGGCGACGGCTATGGTCATCTCGCCGTCTCCGTCGCCGATCTCGACAGCGAGCACGACCGGCTCGGCGCGCTCGGCCTCAACCCGAAGAAGATCGTGGAGTTCAACCGCGACGGAGCGCTCATCGCCCGCTTCTTCTTCATCGAGGACCCCGACGGCTACAAGATCGAGGTCCTGCAGCGAGGAGGGCGCTTCCAATAGGGGACAAATGCCGCGCGGACCGACGCGGCGCCAGCATCGGCACTCGCCAGAGTGCGAACAGCAAGCAGGGAGGAAACTATGGTCACGATCTATGAGAGGAAGCAGCCCCAAGAAAGGAAACTTGGCCTTTCGCGGCGCGAGCTTCTCAAGCGCGGCGGCGCAGGCGCGCTGCTCATCATTTCCGGCAGCGCCGTCATCAGCCCCGAACATGCCTGGGGGCTGGAAACCTCGGCGCTGAAGCCCGAGACGATGGCGACACTGATCCAGGTGGCGCGCGACATCTATCCGCATGATCAGGTGCCGGACAAATATTACGCCATTGCCGTCAAGGGTCATGACGAGACGGCAGCCAAGGATCCGGCCCACAAGGAGCTGATCGAGAAGGGCATCGCCGATCTCGACAAGAAGGCTGGTGAGGGCGGTTATCGCGGGCTTGGCTGGGAAGAGCAGCGGGTCGCACTGCTCAAGGAGATCGAGAAGACGCCGTTCTTCCAGGCGGTGCGCGGCGGCCTTGTGGTCAGCCTCTACAACCAGAAGGAGGTGTGGCCGATCTTCGGTTACGAGGGCGAGTCCTATTCCAAGGGTGGTTACATCGCGCGCGGCTTCAACGACATCGAGTGGCTCTGAGCCGCTTTGTGCCAAACCGCGTTTGACCGATTGAACCGCTTTTGACCGATTTCATGGGAGGAAACCATGGCAGCACAATTTGATCTCAAGAACGACGGCGTGGTCGTCATCATCGGCTCGGGCGCCGGCGGCGGCACGCTCGGCAACGAGTTGGCGCAGAAAGGCATCGACGTCGTCATCCTCGAAGCGGGCGCCCGCCACGAATACGAGGACTTCGTCAATGACGAGTGGGATTCCTTTGCCCAACTTGCCTGGAAGGACAAGCGCGCCACCTCCGGCGACTGGCGCGTGGCGAAGGATTTCCCGAACCTGCCAGCCTGGATCGTCAAGTCGGTCGGCGGCTCGACCACGCACTGGGCGGGCGCGTCGCTGCGCTTCCAGGAGCACGAGTTCAAGACGCTTTCGACCTACGGCAAGGTGAAGGGCGCGAACCTTGTCGACTGGCCCGTGACGCTCGCCGAGATGGAGCCCTATTACGCCAAGGCCGAAGCCAAGATGGGTGTGACCGGCACCAACAACTGGCCGCGCCTGCCCGGCAACAACAACTTCAAGGTGCTCAAGGCCGGCGCCGACAAGCTCGGCTACAAGGAATGCCACACCGGCAACATGGCCATCAATTCGGTTGAGCGCGACGACCGCAACTCCTGTCAGCAGACAGGCTTCTGCTTCCAGGGCTGCAAATGGGCCGCCAAATGGTCGACGCTCTACACCGAGATTCCGAAGGGTGAAGCGACCGGCCATCTCGAGGTCCGGCCGAATTCGATGGTCATCAAGATCAACCATGATGCCTCGGGCAAGGTGACCGGCGTCGTCTATGCCGACAAGGACGGCAAGCTGCAGGAACAGAAGGCCCGGATCGTCGCGGTCGCCGGCAATTCGATCGAAAGCCCGCGCCTGCTGCTCAACTCCGAATCGAGCAAGTTCCCACACGGGCTTGCCAATTCGTCGGGGCAGGTGGGCAAGAACTATATGCGCCACACGACCGGCTCGGTCTACGCCATCTTCGACAAGCCGGTGCATATGTATCGCGGCACGACCATGGCCGGCATCATCCGCGACGAGGCGCGCCACGATCCTTCGCGCGGCTTCGTCGGCGGCTACGAGATGGAGACGCTATCGCTCGGTCTGCCGTTCATGGCGGCCTTCCTCAATCCCGGCGGCTGGGGCCGCTCCTTCACCACGGCGCTCGACCACTACGACCACATGGCGGGCCTGTGGATCGTCGGCGAGGACATGCCGCGCGAGGAGAACCGCATCACGCTGCACAAGGACGAAAAGGACGAGCACGGCATGCCGATCGCCGACGTCCATTTCGACGACCATGCCAACGACACGGCAATGCGTGATCACGCCTACAAGCAAGGCCAGGCGCTCTACGCGGCTGTTGGAGCGACACGAACCTTCCCGACGCCGCCTTATCCCTCAACCCACAATCTCGGCACCAACCGGATGAGCGAGAAGCCGGCCGACGGCGTCGTCAACAAGCACGGCCAGGCGCACGACATCAAGAACCTGTTCGTCTCCGACGGCAGTCAATTTACCACCGGCGGCGCCGAAAACCCGACACTGACGATAGTGTCGCTGGCCATCCGCCAGGCCGACTACATAGCCGCACAGATGTCGGCGAAAAGCATCTAGTTCCACCTCCCGGCTGCCTGCTGGCGCGGGACCCGATCGGGTTCCGCGCCTTTTTTGTCAGGGGGGCGGAATCGGTCAGGGGCGGCTGCGGACGGGCCGCCGCTATCCCTTGGTGCAGGTCGACGCCGTGAAGGCGCCGTCGGGCTGCTTCATGATGATGTCGAAGGACGGGCTGCCCGGGCCGTCGAGTGTCGCCTGCGTCGTCGAGATCGAATTGCCGCCGCTGGTGTAGCCGCCGACAGGACCGAGCCAACTGATCTCGCCATTGGGATTCATCTGGTAATTGTAGGCCTGTGGCGCTGCGCCGAAGGTCACTGGACCGCTGTAAAGATCACCCTTGATGGTGATGTCGCCGAGATTGATGAACATGCCGAGCAGATAGACCTCGCAGTGATAGGTCCCGTCGGGCAGCTTGCCGTCTGTGAAATCTGCGCGGGCACCGCCGGCGGCGGACGCGAGAAGCAGGAAGCGCAGGATGATTCGTAAAGCCATGACGTCGCTCGTTTGCGCGGCGACCTTGCCCTATTTTGCCACCGTCTCGCAACCGCCGGCAAATTGCGGTATGCCAAGCTTAGATTAAAGTTTGGGCATTTTTACCATTTGAGCAAAATCTGGGCAGATATGCGCAAAGTTTTCTCAATCCGTCCGCGCCCGAAGAGTCCCGATATGTTCGACGGCTATGTGATAACCGATTGTAAACACTGATCTATCGCTCCGCACCCTGCCACGCTGCCGTGTTTGGCACGTCGCTTGCACCGCTATGTTGCGATGCAAAACAACCAGCTTGGGAGCGTGGAACATGAGGGGTAATTTCTCGACAATAACAAAAATGTTTTCGGCCGGCGTGATCGCTGCCGGCCTGTCGATGTCGGTGCCCGCCAAGGCCGCCGACGACACGATCAAGGTCGGCATCCTCCATTCGCTGTCGGGGACCATGGCGATTTCGGAGACGACGCTGAAGGACGTCATGCTGATGCTGATCGAGGAGCAGAACGCCAAGGGCGGCCTGCTCGGCAAGAAGCTCGAGGCGGTCGTCGTCGATCCGGCTTCCAACTGGCCGCTGTTCGCCGAAAAGGCGCGCGAGCTGATCTCCAAGGACAAGGTGGCGGCGGTGTTCGGCTGCTGGACCTCGGTGTCGCGCAAGTCGGTGCTGCCGGTGTTCAGCGAGCTCGACAACATCCTGTTCTATCCCGTCCAGTACGAGGGCGAGGAGAGCGAGCGCAACGTCTTCTATACCGGTGCCGCGCCGAACCAGCAGGCCATTCCGGCCGTCGACTATCTGATGAGCGCCGATGGCGGCTCGGTGAAGCGCTGGGTGCTCGAAGGCACCGACTACGTCTATCCGCGCACCACCAACAAGATCCTCGAGGCGTACCTCAAGTCCAAGGGCGTGCCGGCCGAGGACATCATGGTCAACTACACGCCGTTCGGCTTCTCCGACTGGCAGACCGAGGTTTCGGCGATCAAGAAGTTCGGTTCGGCCGGCAAGAAGACGGCGGTCGTGTCGACGGTCAACGGCGACGCCAACGTGCCGTTCTACAAGGAACTCGGCAACCAGGGCATCAAGGCCGAGGACATCCCGGTCATGGCGTTCTCGGTCGGCGAGGAAGAACTGGCCGGCCTCGACACCGGTCCGCTGGTCGGCCATCTCGCCGCCTGGAACTATTTCGAGAGCGTCGACACGCCCGAGAACAAGAAGTTCATCGACGACTGGCACAAGTTTATCAAGAACGACAAGCGCACCACCAACGACCCGATGGAAGCCCATTACATCGGCTTCAACATGTGGGTGAAGGCCGTCGAGAAGGCCGGCACCACCGATCCGGACAAGGTGATCGACGCCATGGTCGGCGTGTCGGTGCCGAACCTGACCGGCGGCTATTCGACGATGATGCCGAACCACCACATCACCAAGCCGGTGCTGATCGGCGAAATCCAGGCCGACGGCCAGTTCGAGACCGTCTCGCAGACGCCGGGCCTAGTGATGGGCGACGAATGGTCCGACTACCTGCCGGATTCCAAGGACTTGATCTCCGATTGGCGCGCGCCGCTCAGCTGCGGCAACTTCAACGTCGCCACCGGCAAGTGCGGCGGCAAGGGCACCAACTGATCCTCCCAGGTCTGTCGGATCGCGGAGTGGCCCCACGATCCGAGACCGCAGCCTGGGCGGGCCAATCCTCCGGCCCGCCCAGGCAATCTTCAAACCTTTGAGAACAGCTCGAAGACGATGAACTTGCTGCGCGCGATTGGACTGTTGCTGCTGCTGACAATGGCAAGTCTGTTGCCGTCGAGCGCGGCCGAAGCCGATCTCCGGGCAATCATCGCCAAATTCGCGACTGCCACCAACTTTTCGGCCACTGAGGCCGTCGTGCGCGAACTGGCCACGAGCGGCGATCCGGCCGTCGAGCGCCCGCTTTCGGCGCTCGCCGACGGCAATCTCTACATCCGCAAGGCCGATTCCCAGGTCTTCGTCGGCAAGGAGGCGGGTGACGGCATCGAAGTGCTCGATCCGCTGAGCGGCGAGAAGGCGGCCGACGCGGCCAAAGCCGACCTCACCAAGATCAAGGTCAACAATAGCCTGCGCCGCGTCATCCGCGATGCGCTGGGCACGCTGACGCTACGGGCCAAGGATGCGAGCGTGCGCCTTGCCGCGGCTGCGACCATGTTCAAGACGCCCGGCGCGGCGAACATCGAACCGCTTGACGCCGCCATCGCCGCCGAGACCGATGCCAGCGTCAAGGTCCTGTTCGAACAGGCGCGTGCGGCGTCGGTTCTGGTTTCGGACAAGCCCGAAGCCGACAAGCTGGCCGCCGTCTCGGTCATCGCGGCGCGCGGCGACCGCGATGCGCTTTCCCTGCTGACGTCGGTCGAGGCCGGCGCCCAGGGCACCGTCAAGGAGGCTGCGAGCGCCGCCGTCAGTCGCATTAATTCGACGCTGGCGCTGTGGGATGCCGGCCAGAACATCTGGTACGGCATCTCGCTCGGATCGGTGCTGCTGCTTGCCGCGATCGGGCTCGCCATCACCTTCGGCGTCATGGGCGTCATCAACATGGCGCATGGCGAGATGGTGATGCTCGGCGCCTATACCACCTTCGTCGTCCAGCAGGTGATCCGTACCTCATTCCCGGGCCTGTTCGACTGGTCGCTGGTCATCGCGCTGCCGCTCGCCTTCCTGGTTGCGGCGCTGGTCGGGCTTGCCATCGAGCGCGGCATCATCCGCTTCCTCTATGGCCGCCCGCTGGAAACGCTTTTGGCCACCTGGGGCGTTTCGCTGATCCTGCAGCAGGCGGTGCGCACCATCTTCGGGCCGACCAACCAGGAGGTCGGCAATCCGTCCTGGATGTCTGGCTCTTTCGATGTCGGCCAACTTGCGATCACCTGGAACCGGCTGTGGATCCTGGTGTTCGCGCTCGCCGTGTTCGCGGTGCTGCTCTACGTCATGAAGCGCACGCCCTGGGGGCTGCAGATGCGCGCCGTCACCGCCAACCGCCGCATGGCTGCTTCGATGGGCATCCGCACGCCATGGGTTGACGCGCTGACCTTCGCGCTCGGCTCCGGCATTGCAGGCATTGCCGGCGTGGCGCTCAGCCAGATCGACAATGTCTCGCCCAATCTCGGCCGCGGCTACATCATCGACAGCTTCATGGTCGTCGTCTTCGGCGGCGTCGGCAATCTCTGGGGCACGCTGGTCGGCGCCTTCTCGCTCGGCATCGTCAACAAGGTCCTCGAGCCCTACGCCGGCGCCGTGCTCGGCAAGATCGTCGTGCTGGTGCTGATCATCCTGTTCATCCAAAAACGCCCGCGCGGCCTGTTCGCGCTCAAGGGCAGGGCGGTGGAAGCATGATCACGCAGCGTTTCTTCGGTGCCGACCGTCGCATCGCGATCACCGTCCTGGTCCTGCTGGCAGCGGCCGTCATCGTGCCGCTGCTCAACCTTGCGGTTTCGCCGACGAGTGCCTTCTATATCCCGCCTTACATCGTCGCGTTGGTCGGCAAGTATCTCTGCTATGCGCTGCTCGCCTTGGCGCTCGATCTCGTCTGGGGCTATTGCGGCATCCTCTCGCTCGGCCATGGCGCCTTCTTCGCGCTCGGAGGCTATGCGATGGGCATGTATCTGATGCGCCAGATCGGCTCGCGCGGCGTCTACGGCAACCCGATCCTGCCGGATTTCATGGTGTTCCTGAACTACAAGGAGCTGCCCTGGTTCTGGTACGGCTTCGACCATTTCTGGTTTGCGGCACTCATGGTGCTGGCGGTGCCCGGACTGCTCGCCTTCGTGTTCGGCTGGTTCGCCTTCCGCAGCCGCGTCACGGGTGTGTACCTCTCGATCATCACCCAGGCGATGACCTACGCGCTGCTGCTTGCCTTCTTCCGCAACGACATGGGTTTTGGCGGCAACAACGGCCTGACCGATTTCAAGGACATTCTCGGCTTCAACGTGCAAGCCAACGCGACGCGTTCGGCGCTGTTTGCAGCGAGTGCGGTCACGCTTGCGCTCGCGGTTCTTCTCACCGCGGCGATCGTGCGCTCCAAATATGGCAAGCTCCTGATGGCGGTGCGCGACGCCGAGAGCCGCACGCGCTTCCTCGGCTGGCTGGCGGAGAACGTCAAGCTGTTCGCCTTCACCGTCTCGGCGATCATGGCCGGCATTGGCGGGGCGCTCTACGTGCCGCAGGTAGGCATCATCAATCCCGGCGAGTTCGACCCGGCCAACTCGATCGAGGTGGTGATCTGGACCGCTGTCGGCGGGCGCGGCACCATTGTCGGTCCGATCGTCGGCGCGCTCCTCGTCAACGCCGGCAAATCCTGGTTCACCGGCGTGCTGCCGGAATTCTGGCTGTTCGCGCTGGGCGGATTGTTCGTCGCCGTCACGCTCTTCCTGCCCAAGGGCATCGTCGGCATGTGGGATTCGTGGCACGGCAGGGCCAAGGCGCTGCGCGCGGCCTCGCTCGCCGCGGAAGCCGGCGCCGATCCGGAAGAACCTCCAGCCAAGATCGTGCGCTCGGCCGCACGAACGCCAGGCGCCTGGTCCGCCTCCGGTCCCGAACCGCAGCCGGCGGAGTGAGCGATCATGAGCAAGTCGAACACCATCCTCTATCTCGACGGCGTCTCGGTTTCCTTCGACGGTTTTCGCGCCATCAACAATCTGTCGCTGGTGCTCGACAAGGGCGAGATGCGCGCGATCATCGGCCCCAACGGCGCCGGCAAGACGACGATGATGGACATCGTCACCGGCAAGACGCGGCCGGACGAGGGCGAGGTGTTCTTCGACGGCCAGGTCGACCTGACCAGGCACGACGAGGCTGAGATCGCCATGATGGGCATCGGCCGCAAATTCCAGAAGCCGACGGTCTTCGAGAGCCACAGCGTCGAGGACAATCTGATGCTGGCGCTGAAAGGGCCGCGCTCGATCTTCCCGGCCCTGTTCCATCACCGTTCGACCGCCGAAACGCAGCGCATCGACGACATCCTCGGCATCATCCGTCTCGGCGACAAGCGCGGCGAGCTTGCCGCCAATCTCAGCCACGGCCAGAAGCAGTGGCTGGAGATCGGCATGCTCTTGGCGCAGGACCCGAAGCTGCTGCTCGTCGACGAGCCTGTCGCCGGAATGACGGACGCCGAAACCGAGGAAACCGCACGGCTGCTCAAGGATATCGCCCGCGATCACTCTGTGATCGTCGTCGAGCACGACATGCATTTCGTGCGCGAGCTCGGCGTCAAGGTCACCTGCCTGCACGAGGGCTCCGTGCTGTCGGAAGGCACTCTCGATTTCGTTTCGGCCGACGAGCGCGTCGTCGAAGTCTATCTGGGGCGGTGAGCATGGTCTGGCGGGTTCCGTTCTGCCGGTTCGATTTCGCTTTTCTGAAGCGCTGGAGAAGGAGGATCTGACCATGCTCGAAGTCTCCAATGCCACGCTCCACTATGGCGCCGCGCAGGCGCTGCGCGGCGTTTCGCTGAAGGCCGGCGCGGGCAAGATCACCTGCGTGCTCGGCCGCAACGGCGTCGGCAAGACCAGTTTGATGAGATCGATCGTCGGCCATCACCGGCTGACGAGCGGAAGCGTTGCCTTCGAGGGGAAGGCGCTCGACCGGAGCGCGGCGTATGACCGCGCCCGGTCGGGCATCGCATTCGTGCCGCAGGGCAGGGAAATCTTTCCCCTGCTCACGGTGCGCGAAAACCTGGAATCGGGCTTCGCGCCGCTGAGGCGCGGCGACCGCAACATTCCGGCGCATGTCTTCGAGCTGTTCCCGGTGCTGAAGCAGATGCTGGGCCGCCGCGGCGGCGACCTGTCCGGCGGCCAGCAGCAGCAGCTCGCCATCGGCCGCGCGCTGGTGATGCGGCCGAAGCTGCTCGTGCTCGACGAGCCGACCGAAGGCATCCAGCCCTCGATCATCAAGGACATTGGCCGCGCCATCCGCTATCTGCGCGACCAGGCTGGGATCGCGGTGCTTCTGGTCGAGCAGTATCTCGACTTCTGCCGTGAGCTTGCCGACGAGGTCAACATCATGGACCGCGGCCGGATCGTGCACACCGGGCCGGCCGAGGACCTCGATCGGGCGGATGTGCGGAAGTTCCTTACAGTCTAAACCGGCGGCTCGACTTCAGGCGAGCCCGTGAACCGATAGCAAACCAAATATTTCTCCGACCCGGTCCTTCCTAACTCTGGCGCGTGTGGAGCCGCGTGCTAGTCTTTTCTTGGCCTTGGTGAGTCGGCCGCTTTCCGTATCAGTCGCGAATGAGGGGAAGGGGGCGGGCCCGGTCGCAAGTTCCACGCAAGCAAACCTGCCTAGCTTTCCCAAGAGTGATTGTCGGTCGATGCGTCCAACAAAGAACTTGCCAGGGGAAGGCGATGGAACGTTTTGTCGAGGACTATCAGAAGGGACGCCTCACTGAACGCGTGGATATCATGACGGCGATCAACATCCTGATGTCGCAAGGCTACGACGAGGACGATCTGCTCGGAGAAATAACCAAGGTCTTTTACGTCGATCTCGACGCCTATAACGAAGTGATGGGGCGACACTGACGGCGTGCGCTTTAAGTCTTTGTTTTGATGCATGTCGTCCTCCCAAAACCGCTGTGCACTTTTGGGCGACATGCATTAAGCTTCAAGCGCAGCGGCGGATGTCGAGCACGCGGTTGCGGCCGCCGCGCTTGGCTGCGTAAAGCGCCTTGTCGGCGGCGCTGAGCACCTTGTCGAAGCTCAAGCCTTCGCTGCTGCCGAACGCGAAACCGGCGCTCACCGTGCAATTTAGCCGGCCCGTCTCGGTCTCGATCGCTCGCGCTGCAAAAGCCATCCTTATCCGTTCGGCCGTGCCCTCGACCATCTCGGGCAAGGTGCGTTTCAGCACCAGCGCGAATTCCTCGCCGCCCATGCGGGCGGCGACGTCGGTCGGCCGCAGATTGCCGGACAGTTCTTCGGCGAAGACCTTCAGCACCTCGTCGCCGGCGGCGTGGCCGAACCGGTCGTTGATTGCCTTGAAGCCGTCGAGGTCGAACACCACCACCGCCATGAAGGCGCCGACAGGTGTCTTGCCGTGCCGGTCGAACAACGCGCGACGGTTGAGCAGCCCGGTCAGTGCATCGGTCTCAGCCTCGCGCTTGTGGTGGCGCGCGCGAGCCGCCCTTGGTTGAGCGCCAGCGACAGCGCGCCGATGCCGGTCATCGAGGCGATGACGATGACCAGGCTGAGATCCTCGGCCCAGTTGCTCGGCGCATGGCCGAGGACAACCTTGCCGTCCCATGCGAGCACGGCGGCGCACAGCACGAAGGAGGCCGCGGTCAGCGAATTGAGCAGCGCCACGCCAACAAGCTGCGCCGGCGCCTCCGCGCGGCCTTTCCAATATTCACGCGCCGTGCCGAAAAGGAGCAGAGCCGCAAGCGAGTTCTCGAGCATGAAGCCCAGTCCGTCATAGCCGAGCGCCATGGGCGGCAACGCCAGCGTGAAGGAGATGCCGGCGGCAAGCGCGATGCGCGACAGTGGTGAGCGGCCGGTGTGGAACTGGTGGGCGGCGCCCAGCATCACCGAGAAGCCGAGCAGCAGCAGCGCCAGCGTCAGGACGCCGAGGGATGTTCCGGGCGCATCGATATAGGCGTGATAAACAAAGACCTCGGCCACGACCACCAGCACGCTGATCGCCCATGTCAGCAGGAACTTGTCGGAACGGGCGGTCAGCCAGGTTCCGAACAGCGTGAGGCTGCGGCAGGCGGCGGAGAAGCCGATGGCCAGCAGCAATGAGTTGTAGTCGAGCAGCATGCACCCGTCCTTGCCGGCGCCGGCTTCTGCAACCTGGCGTAGGTGCCTTAATGCGGCAAGGAAGTATCGATAACGTTTCGATAGCGGTGAAGATGCCGGAATTCCTGCGTTATAGGATCGCTGCCGACAACAGCAGGATAAGGCCAATCGCCATCATCAGCAGACCTGGCCAATTCTGTGAAAGGCCGAGGAAACGGAGGCCGCGCCGGCGTGGCTCGAGCGTCGGGCCAGGCGTTGCGAGGTATGGCTTCGGGCGATCCGAGGCTGCAGGTGCCGGATCGCTAAGTTGCCCGCGCCACAGAACTGCGCCCGCCATGTACACAATCCCGGCGACAGTAAGCAATGCCCCGATGAGGATGACAGCCATATCACCTCGCTTTCTTCGGGTTCTCCCGATACTGTGGCCTTAGCCAGCGTCCTGCGGCGCCCAACCGCTATGAAAACCGGCCCCTGGCGAGATAGGCAAAACGGTCGAGATGCCCGGCAAGTTCCGACGGAGCAAGGCAAAGTGTATCCGACACCAAGAGGGCAAATCCGACCGCAGCGAAGGCTCGCCGCTTTAAGGTGTGTTGATATTCAGGTGATGCCGGCCTGCAAATGCCGGTTTCCTGCGCTTCCGGTGCTCACGTACTTCAAGTACGCTCCGCTCCGGTTCTGGGAAACCAACATTTTCGGCTCGGCCTAACCTGAATCTCAACACGCCTCAATCGGTTACCCGCTTCATCAGCGCCATGGCGCCGAAGGGCGCGCGCACCTTGCCCTCGGTGATGAAGTAGACGAAGACATCGCGCGGCTTGACCGGCGCATCGGTCTTGGGGTCGGCGCGCGGCAGGTCGGCCGGCTGCTTGCCTTCGGCCCAGGTTTTTGCCCGCGCCGCCCACTCGTCGAGACCTTTCGGCGTGTAGCAGTCGGGATTGTCGTCGCTGCCGGTCTGCAGGCGGGCATAGACGAAATCGCCGGTGACGTCGGCGATCGCCGGATATTTGGCATGGTCGGCATAGACGATCGCGGCATTGTATTTTCGCGCCAGCGCCGGAAATTCCGGCACGACGAAGCTGTCATGCCGGACCTCGAGCGCATGGCGCAGCGGCATGCCGTCCTGCTTCTCGGGCAGCAGCTTCAAAAAGGCTTCGAAATCGTCCGCATCGAATTTTTTCGTCGGCGCGAACTGCCACAGGATCGGCCCGAGCTTGTCGCCGAGCGCCGCGACGCCCGAACCCAGGAAGCGCATCATCGATTCGCCTGCCTCGCCCAGCACGCGGCGGCTGGTGACGAAGCGGTTGCCTTTCAGCGAATAGACGAAACCGTCAGGCGCTTCGCTGGCCCATTTGACGAAGGTCGGTTCCTTGAAGCTGGAATAGTAGGTGCCGTTGACCTCGATGCTCGGCACCTGGCGGCTCGCATAATGGAGCTGCTTCGCTTTCGACAGCTTGTCCGGATAGAAGGAGGTATCCCATGGCTCGAAGGTCCAGCCGCCCATGCCGGAGCGGATCTTTCCTTGGCTCATCTTCTTCCTCCCAGTTTCAAATTGATCAGGCGGCTTTGCCGACGGGCTTGGTCATGTCGACCACGGTCCAACCCGGCCGGTACGGATTGGGCCGGCGACCCGTCTCGCGATAGCCATAGACCGAATAGAGCGCGATGTTCCGCTCCATCCGCGAATTGGTGTAGAGCCGAACCTCCGGCAGGTGCCACGACCGCGCCTGCTCGTCGGCGAAATTGAGCAGCCTGAGGCCGAGCTTCTTGCCCTGGAAGGCCGGCGCTACGGCGACACTGAAGATCATGGCGTGGTCAGGATGCCGTTCGAGGACAATCAGCCCGGCCAGTTCGCCGCCGCTCTCCAGCAGCCAGATTTCGCCGCGCTCGATGCACGGCGCATAGTCTTCCGTGACAGGGATCGGCGGGGCGCCCAGCAGGGCGGTGTAGGGCGCGTAGGCTTCAATGGTCAGCGCGACGATGGCGGAAAGATCTTCGGAGCGAGCAAGTCTCATGATTGATTGGTTCCAGCAGCGGCCGCGATCACCTTTTCCATGCCTGCGGCGATAGCCGCGATGGCATCGCGGCTAGTCTCTCCGAGCCCGTGACGTTCGGCCAGCCACTGCGCATCATTATAAGACAGCCAGACCTTGCCTTGCTCATCTTCCCAGGCCAATGCCTTCACCGGCAAGTCGATGCCGGCAAGTTGCTGGTCCTGCATCAGCGGGGTGCCACCCTTGGGATGGCCGAAGATCAACAGTACGGTTGGCCGTAGGAACTCACCAATGCTGAGCGCGCCGGCCTCGCGGTCCACGCAGGCAAACACAACCAATCCTGCGCGCATGACCGCATCCATCAGGCGGCTGATGGTTTCGGACACGTCAAAGCGGCTCTCGACCGTGATGAGGCCGTGTGTTGCCATCACTCCGCCGCTTCGCGCTTGCCTCCGGGGCGGCGCTCCAGAAGCTCCTTCAGGAACTGGCCGGTGTAGCTGCGTTTTTCGCGCACGATCGCTTCCGGTGTGCCGGAGGCAACCAGCTCGCCGCCGCCGTCGCCGCCTTCGGGGCCGAGGTCGAGCACCCAGTCGGCTGTCTTGATGACTTCGAGATTATGCTCGATGACCACCACCGTGTTGCCCTGGTCGACCAGCTCGTGCAGCACTTCGAGCAGCTTGGCGACATCGTGGAAGTGCAGGCCGGTGGTCGGCTCGTCGAGGATGTAGAGCGTCTTGCCGGTCGCCTTGCGCGACAGCTCCTTGGCGAGCTTGATGCGCTGGGCCTCGCCGCCCGACAGCGTCGTCGCCTGCTGGCCGATATGGATGTAGCCGAGGCCGACCTGCTTCAGCGTCTCCAGCTTGTCGCGCACGCCGGGCACCGCCGAAAAGAAGTCGACGCCTTCCTCGACTGTCATGTCGAGCACGTCGGCGATCGACTTGCCCTTGAACAGCACGTCGAGCGTCTCGCGGTTGTAGCGCTTGCCGTGGCAGACGTCGCAGGTGACATAGACGTCGGGCAGGAAGTGCATCTCGATCTTGATGACGCCGTCGCCCTGGCAGGCCTCGCAGCGGCCGCCCTTGACGTTGAAGGAGAAGCGGCCGGGCTGGTAGCCGCGCGCTTTGGCCTCCGGCAGCCCGGCGAACCAGTCGCGGATCGGCGTGAAGGCGCCGGTATAGGTCGCCGGGTTGGAACGCGGCGTGCGGCCGATCGGCGACTGGTCGATGTCGATGACCTTGTCGAGGAACTCCAGCCCCTCGATGCGGTCATGCTCGGCCGGATGCTCGCGCGAGCCCATGATGCGGCGCGAGGCCGCCTTGAACAGCGTCTCGATCAGGAAGGTCGACTTGCCGCCGCCGGACACGCCGGTTACGCAGGTGAAGGTGCCGAGCGGGATCTCCGCCGTGACGTTCTTCAGGTTGTTGCCGCGCGCGCCCACGACCTTGATGCGCCGGTTCTTCTTCGCCTCGCGGCGCACTTCCGGCGTCGCCACTTCGAGCTCGCCTGACAAGTACTTGCCGGTGATCGAGGCAGGCGTGGCCATGATCTGCTGCGGCGTGCCCTGCGCGATGATCTCGCCGCCATGGATGCCGGCGGCGGGGCCGATGTCGACGACATAGTCGGCATGCAGGATCGCATCCTCGTCATGCTCGACGACGATCACCGTGTTGCCGATGTCGCGCAGGTGCTTCAGCGTGTCGAGCAGGCGCGCATTGTCGCGCTGGTGCAGGCCGATCGAAGGCTCGTCCAGGACATAGAGCACGCCGGTGAGGCCGGAGCCGATCTGAGAGGCGAGCCGGATGCGCTGGCTCTCGCCGCCCGACAGCGTGCCGGAATTGCGCGACAGCGTCAGATAGTCGAGGCCGACATCGTTGAGGAAGCGCAGCCGCTCGCGGATTTCCTTCAGCACCCTGACCGCGATCTCGTTCTGTTTCTCGTTGAGCTGCGCCGGCAGGTCGGTGAACCACTGGTCGGCCCTGCGGATCGACAGCTCGGTGACCTCGCCGATGTGCCTGCCGGCGATCTTGACGGCGAGTGCTTCCGGCTTCAGCCGATAGCCATTGCAGGCGGGGCAGGGCGTCGCCGACATGAAACGCTCGATCTCCTCGCGCATCCACGCCGATTCCGTCTCTTTCCAGCGTCGGTCGAGATTGGGAATGACGCCCTCGAAGGTCTTTGTGGTCTTATAGGAGCGCAGGCCGTCATCATACTGGAAGGTGATCTCGCGCTCGCCCGTGCCGTGCAGCACGGCCTGTTGCGCCTCCGCGCTCAGATCCTTGAACTTGTCGCCGAGCTTGAAGCCATAGACCTTGCCGAGCGCTTCCAGCGTCTGCGCGTAGTAGGGCGAGGTCGACTTCGCCCATGGGCTGATGGCGCCATCGCGCAGCGAGACATTCTCGTCCGGCACGACGAGGTTGGCGTCGATGGCGCGCTGGCTGCCGAGGCCATCGCAGGTCGGGCAGGCGCCGAACGGATTGTTGAAGGAGAACAGCCTGGGCTCGATCTCGGGAATGGTGAAGCCCGAGACCGGGCAGGCGAATTTCTCCGAGAACATGATGCGTTCATGCGTCTCGTTCTTCGACTTGTTGACCGAGTCCTCGCCCGTCTGGCTGGCGTCGAGCGGCCTGTCGGCGAATTCGGCCACCGCCAAGCCGTCGGCGAGCTTCAGCGCGGTTTCCATCGAGTCCGCCAGCCGCGTCGCCAGATCGCCGCGCACGACGATGCGGTCAACGACGACGTCGATGTCGTGCTTGTACTTTTTGTCCAGCGCCGGCACGTCGGCGATCTCGTAAAAAACGCCGTCGACCTTGACGCGCTGGAAACCCTTCTTCTGCAGCTCCAGCAGTTCCTTGCGGTACTCGCCCTTGCGGCCGCGCACGATCGGCGCCAGCAGATAGAGGCGGGTGCCCTCGTCAAGCGCCAGCACGCGGTCGACCATCTGGCTGACCGTCTGGCTCTCGATCGGCAGGCCGGTGGCCGGCGAATAGGGAATGCCGACACGCGCGAACAGCAGTCGCATGTAGTCGTAGATTTCGGTGACGGTGCCGACCGTCGAACGCGGGTTGCGCGAAGTGGTCTTCTGTTCGATCGAGATGGCGGGCGACAGGCCGTCGATCTGGTCGACGTCCGGCTTCTGCATCATCTCCAGGAACTGGCGGGCATAGGCCGACAGGCTTTCGACATAGCGGCGCTGGCCCTCGGCATAGATGGTGTCGAAGGCGAGCGACGACTTGCCGGATCCTGACAGGCCGGTCATGACGATCAGGCTGTCGCGCGGCAGGTCGAGATCGACGTTCTTGAGATTGTGTTCGCGGGCCCCGCGAATGGAAAGGTATTTTTGGTCGGCCATCGCCGGTCGCCGCCTCAGGTCTGGAATTTGCTGGAGTGGCGGGGTTTCCCGGCCATCCTTTATGTAGGTATTTTCGCCGCCACGTCGAGAGACGCCACAAATCTCGACAGAAGCGTTTAACCGTCTTTCGCGCGGGCGAGCAAGCAGAAAGAACAAAGGCTGAACACGCTCCTGACAAAGCGCTGTGGAAACAATGGATGCGCTGGCGACAGTTCGGCTAAGGCGCCGGTGCCATCGACTTACCTGGACGTAACGTCCCGGCGATCACAATTTTCGGTAACCGGCTATTCAACGGTTGACGCCGGCGACTCACGGGCGCAGTCTCGAAACGTCAACGAAGCCGGCCGTCTTTCGATGGCCTCGTCACCCAGAGGTGGCCTGCGAGACGCCGCAGGCGTTAGCGATTTGCGCTTCGAACGACATTGTCGCAACGGACCCAGGAGCGGAGCATGACGCCACCGGACAGTCCCTTGAGGCTCCACACAAAGATGGAGCCGCGGCGGGCATAAGAGCCAGGGCAGGCGTGAGCGCCAGCCCGACAAACCGTGACCTGCCGATTACGCACAATCAGAGACCATAGTCGGATCGTCGGCTGAACGCCGCGCAGCATCCGAAACAGAACGCCGGCAGTCCACTCCCGGCTAAAATTGGGTTTTAGATCCATGAAAGCCCCGTCCACCTGCGGAAGCAGTGGCGGGGCTTACACTTTTGCGAGCAAGCGGATTCTAAACCTGCCGGTTCGCCATCAGTGGTTGGGTGGCCTGATGCCGCCCGTTGCCATGTCGATGGTTATGCTGCCGGAAATCCTGACATCGGTATCGCCGATCTTGAACGTGCCGTTGCTGCCGGCGGGCAGCGCGTCGTCCGGTTCCGGCTGTGGCGCAGGCTTGGCGATGCGATAATCGCCGCTGACGCCAGGCAATTTCTGCGTCGAGCCGTCGTCGGCAAAAGCCGATGTGCTGCCAATCAGAGCGCCAGCGAGAGCGGCGAGGCCGATGCGCAAATGTCTGGATTGCCGGTGCGTCGTCATTCGCCAACTATAGAGGCGCGCTGGGAGCGAGGCCAGACGCGCAGCAATCAAATTGCCGCGCGGTCGCTGTCATGCCGCCTTCTTGCGCGTGTCGTAAACATGGTCGACGAGGCCCCAGGCCTTGGCCTCCTCGGCGGTCATGAAGTAGTCGCGATCGAGCGTGCGCTCGACCTCTTCGTAGCTGCGGCCGCAATGCCTGGCGTAGAGTTCCGTCATATGGCGCTTGGTGCGCAGGATGTCTTCGGCATGGCGCTGGATGTCGGAGGCCTGGCCCTGGAAGCCGCCGAGCGGCTGATGCAGGACGATCCTGGTGTTGGGCAGAGCGATGCGCCGGCCGGGCGAGCCGGCCATCAAAAGGAAAGAGGCCATCGAGGCCGCAAAGCCCATGCATACCGTCGACACCGGGCAGGAGATGTACTGCATCGTGTCGTAGATGGCGAAGCCGCTGGTCACCACGCCGCCCGGCGAGTTGATGTAGATCGATATCTCCTTGTCGGGATGGTCCGATTCCAGCGACAGCAACTGTGCGCAGACCAGCGCCGACATGCCGTCATTGATCTCGCCGTTGATGAAGACGATGCGCTCGCGCAGCAGCCGCGAGAAAATGTCGAAGGCGCGTTCGCCGCGGCTCGACTGCTCGATCACCATCGGCACCAGATTGGCAAAGGCGCTCGTAGCCAAGTCTCCTCGGTTGATCAGGCCGCGCGCAGCATCATGCATGGCGCATTGGCGGCGGTTGCGTTCTTGCGCGCGTCGAGCGAAAGGCCGCAGCCGGCACCGGCAACGGCGAGGACAGGCTGCGCCACCGGCACGAAGCCGTCATGGACGATGCTGAGATGCGTGCCGCCGGAGACCGTACGCGCAAGTGTAAAGGTGACGATGCTATCGAATGCCGGCAGATGGTCGGCATCTTCGGCACTTGGCCGCTCGCGCCAGGAATAGCGCAGCAGCTTGCCGGGCTCGGCGTCGAGCACTTCGCAGTCGATTGCTGAGCCTGGTCCGGCAAAGGCGAAGCGCTTACCGGTCTCTGGCCTGATGTCGTTCGGCATCATCCAGGCGGCGAGCAGCTCCGGCTCGGTCAGCGCCCGCCACACCTTTTCCGGCGGGTCGGCAAGCTCGCATTCGAAGCTGAGCGGCGCATCGGTCGCTGTCGGGTGTTTTGTAGCCGTCATTGGTCCATTTCCTTCAGAACCGCCTTCAACCTCTCGATGCGCTCCGGCCAGAAGGCGCGGTAGCGTTCGATCCAGCCGAGCAGGGGATCGAGCCCTTGCGGGTCGGCGCGATAATAGGCGTTGCGGCCGGCGCGCCGCTCGACCACGAGGCCGGCGCCGCGCAGCACGGCCAGGTGCTGCGAGACCGCGGGCTGCGATACGCTCATACCGGCGCGCAACTCGGACACCGTCCTCTCGCCGGCTGCCAACCGCTCATAGACGGCGCGGCGGGTAGGATCGGCCAAGGCCCGGAAAATCTCTGTCTCGATCATGGTAAAAGCATAAGTCGATACTTATCGATTTGGCAAGCCGCTATTTGATCGCCATATCGAGATACGGTGGCCTGGCCATGCCTTTGCTGACATTCCTTGACAGAGGCGGTGGCTGGAACTAGAACGAAAAGAGAACAAAAACCTTGTGGGAAAAGCCAGCCTTTGCGGGCGGCGGAGACTCACAGGCTGTAAGGTGCGGCAACATAGATTTTGTTTCGGATGAGCGCGGAGAAGTATCATGGCGGGTAGCGTCAACAAGGTCATTCTGGTCGGCAACCTCGGCGCGGACCCTGAAATCCGCCGCCTGAATTCGGGCGATCCGGTCGTCAACATCCGCGTCGCCACTTCGGAAAGCTGGCGCGACAAGAATTCCGGTGAGCGCAAGGAAAAGACCGAGTGGCATAACGTCGTCATCTTCAACGATCAGCTCGCCAAGGTGGCCGAGCAGTATTTGAAGAAGGGCATGAAGGTCTATGTCGAGGGCCAGTTGCAGACGCGCAAATGGCAGGACCAGACCGGCAACGACCGCTACACGACCGAGATCGTGCTGCAGAAATTCCGCGGCGAGCTGCAGATGCTCGATGCGCGCGGTGAGGGTGGCGGCCAGGTCGGCAACTATGCCGGTGGCGGCAACAGCCGTGGTTCCGATTTCGGCCAGTCCGGCCCGAACGAAGGTTTTAGCCGTGGCGGCGGCGGCGGTTCCAAGGGCGGTGGCGGCGGTTCGTCGCGCGAGCTGGACGACGAGATTCCGTTCTGAGCATAAAGGTCGCGATGATCGTTTGAGGAGAGGCGATGTCGCTGGACCGCTTCTGTCGGCGCCGCCTCCCATT
Organism: Mesorhizobium silamurunense; assembly: GCF_014843825.1. Lineage (GTDB taxonomy): Bacteria > Pseudomonadota > Alphaproteobacteria > Rhizobiales > Rhizobiaceae > Mesorhizobium > Mesorhizobium silamurunense. Next base: position 36,981 of record NZ_JHQR01000018.1, on the reverse strand, counting down.
CCGTGGCACGCTTTCGCAGCCATTGCAGCGCTCGCCGTCGGCGGCGCTCAATTGGCGCTGCCGAAAGGAACGATCCGCCATCGCGTGATGGGCTATGTTTGGGCGGCGCTGATGCCGGTCATCGCCGTCTCTAGCTTCTGGATTCAGCAAATCCGCCTGATCGGGCCGTTCAGCCCGATCCATCTCCTGTCGATCCTGGTGCTGGTGACGGCGCCGCTGGCGGTGTGGTATGCGCACGCCCATAAGGTGGCCGCGCATCGCAGCGTCATGATGAAACTCTATGTTTTCGCCCTGGTCGGCGCCGGTATCTTCACGCTGCTGCCTGGCCGCATCATGCACGCAGTCGTGTTCGGTCAATAGGGCGGTATTGCAAGGAGGTCATCGTGAAAGCACGCGTCAAATGGGTCGAGGAACGCACCTTTGTCGGCGAGTCCGGCAGCGGTCACAAGGTCGTGCTGGGCACGGCGCATGGGCCGGAAGGCAGGACGCCGGGGCCAAGCCCGATGGAACTGGTGCTGATCGGCACTGGCGGCTGCTCGGCCTATGATGTCGTCCATATCCTCGAGAAGGGCCGCGAAGCGGTCGAGGACTGCGTGGTCGAGCTCGACGCCGATCGCGCCGAGACCGAGCCGCGCGTCTTCACCCGCATCCACATGCATTTCATCGTCAAGGGCCGAGCCCTGTCGCGAGACAAGGTGAAACGTGCGATCGATCTGTCGATCGAGAAATACTGCTCGGCCACCGCGATGATGGCCAAGACGGCGACGGTCACGCATGATTTCGAGGTGGTCGATACGGTGCAGAAATAGGCAGTAGGCAGTAGGCAGCAGCCAGTAGGGATATTGCTCAGGCCGCCATCAGCGCCCTGACGCCGTCCGCCACGAACTGCACCGCCAACGCCGCAAGGATGACGCCGAGCAGCCTCGTCAGGATCGAGCGGCCGGTCTGGCCGAGGATGCGATCGATGCGCTCGGCCAGCACGAACACCAGATAGGTGAGGACAAGGCAGATCGCGATGATGCCGACCAGCGCGGCTTGAGCGCCAAAACCCTCGAAATGTCCCGACAGCAGCACGGTCGCCGAGATCGCGCCCGGGCCGGCGATCAGCGGGATCGCCAGCGGGAAGGCGGCGATGTTGTGGATCATGTCCTTGGTGATGGCGACGTCGCCGATCTTCTCCTTGCGGTCCTGACGCCGCTCGAACACCATTTCGAAGGCGATGAAGAAAAGCAGGAAGCCGCCGGCCACACGAAAGGCCGGCAGCGTGATGCCGAACACCGACAGGATCGAGGCGCCGGCGACGGCGAACAGCGCCATCACCAGGAAGCCGATCACCGAAGCGCGCACCGAGACCTGCTGGCGCTCATCGCGGTTCATGCCTCGCGTGACGGCGAGAAAGAGCGGCGCCAGCCCGGGCGGGTCGATGGTCACCAGGATGGTGACGAAGGCGTTGAACAGGCTGTCGAAGCTCGGCATCGCTGGTCCCCTCCCGCCGGGCGACGCCCAAGCCCCGCAATTGGTAGAGCAAAGCCGGAGCGGTGGGAACAGGCGGAAGGGGAAATCAGCCGGCTATTGGGCTTTGCTGCAACAGGCTTCCATGCGATACCCGTCCGGGTCGATGACGAACGCCGCATAGTAGTTGTCGCCGTAGGCGGCGCGCAGGCCGGGCGGGCCATTGTCCTGGCCGCCCTCGCGCAACGCCGCCGCATGAAATGCATCGACGCCGGCGCGCGTCGGCGCGGCGAAGCAGAAATGCAGGCCGGAGTCTTTGTCGGCCGGCACCGGGCGGCCGGCCTCGTTGACCCAGAGCTCCACCGTTTTCGCGCCGTAGCCGAGCGAGCCAGGCGACTGGCTGAGGCAGGAATAGCCGAGCGGCTGCAGGGCGGCGTCGTAGAAGCGTTTCGAGGCGTTGGCGTCGCGGACGCCGATCGAGATATGGTCGAGCATGGTTTTCTCCATGATTACAGGTGGTTGACTGCTCAGGCTGGAGTCGCGCGACGGGCGAGGAACTCGACCTCGATGCGCCAAGTTGCGCCGCCGTCATGCGAACGTTCGCCCAGCCAGCGGAACGAGCTTTCGGTGATGCGCGAAAAGCTCCAGCGCACCGAGGAGCCGGTGTCGTCGGCGCCTTGCTGCACTATCATGTCGTCTTCGGCGCGGCCGAGCTGCCGGCTGTAATACTGGTTACGGGGATCGTTCCAGAAGATGTGCCAGGCGTCCACGCCGGGATCGTAGACGCGCAGCCACGCGCAGCGTCGTGCCGTAGAAGGTCCATGGCCCGAGCGATGGCGAGGGACCGGCATCGCGCGCGGGCAGGATCCAGACGTCCTGGACGGCCTTGCCTTCCAGGACCCAGCCGAAATGCACCTCGCCGCGTCCGGTTAGTTTGGTGCCGTCCTCTAAAGTGCGCGTGGCGTCGAACGTCCAGGCGCCGATGAAGCGGCCGTAGAGTTTCAGCTTTTCGGCGAGATCCGGGTTGGGGCCGTCGCTGTGCAGGGCTTCGGCAAAGGGGTCGGTCATGGCTGCTGCCTCGTTTGTCAGGAGAGGCCGAGCAATAGGCGCATGGCGGGGTTCTGCGCTTGGGAAAAATTGCTATCTTCCATGTGATGACGACGACCGCGAAAAACCTTGCGTCGGGTCGAGGTTGGCAGGTATCCGACGTGATCTGCACCGCCGGCGCCGGCGACAAGCCGTTCGAGGAACAGCAACGCAGCTTCTGCGTCGCCGCCGTGACCAGGGGCACGTTCCGCTACCGGACGGGCCAGGGCATGGCGGTGCTTGCTCCCGGCGCCATCCTGCTCGGCAATCCCGGCGCCTGCTACGAATGCGGCCACGAGCATGGCGCCGGCGATCGCTGCCTCTCCTTCCATTTTTCTCCCGCCTACATGGAGCGCCTGGTCGCGGATGTGCCGGGCGCGAAGCGGCTTGGCTTCGCCGGTCCGCGCCTGACGCCCTTGCCGGCGCTGGCGCCGTTGCTGGCGCAAGCGGAGGCCGCGCGGGAAACGGCCGACAGCGAGGCATTCGAGGAACTTGGGCTGCGCATTGCCGGCGCGGTTGTCGGGGCTGCGGCGGATACGTCCGAGATTGCCCGGGCACCCAGCCGGCGCGACCAGAAACGCGTTGCCGAAGCGGTGCGCCTGATCGAGCTCAATGCCGGGCGGCCGCTATCGCTGGCCGAACTCGCCGACGGCACTGCGACCAGCCCCTATCATTTCCTGCGCACGTTCCGGCAGGTCGCCGGTATGACGCCATACCAATTCCTGTTGAGGACCAGGCTGCACCGCGCCGCGGTGCGGCTGCGCGCGTCGGACGAGGCGATCTCGACAATCGCTTTCGACGCCGGCTTCAACGATCTGTCGACCTTCAACCGCCGGTTCCGGCGCAAGATGGGCGAGGCTCCCGGCGCCTATCGCGCCAAACGGGCGGGCGGACGCGGACGTTAGCCAAAGCGGTTCGATATCGCCGACCTTGCCCAGCAAGCGCGAAATGCAGCTTGGCCATATCGTCGCAATCAGCGATATCCATTTGAAATTGCCATCAAAATTGTCTCTGGAAAAGTGTCGCCGCCATTGGAGTTTCAGCCCGGCTTCCTATATAAGCGGCGAGTGATTCCTGACTGGATTGTGACCTGATTTGACCGACCAGAAGACACCGCGCGGGCCGGAGGGCGGCCCCACCGGCATCGAGCCGATTTCGATCATCGAGGAGATGCAGCGCTCCTATCTCGATTACGCCATGAGCGTGATCGTCAGCCGCGCGCTGCCCGACGTGCGCGACGGCTTGAAGCCAGTGCATCGCCGCATCCTCTACGCCTCGCATGAGAGCGGCTACCACTGGAACCGCAAATATGTGAAGTCGGCGCGCCCGGTCGCCGACGTGATGGGTAAATACCATCCGCATGGCGACGCCTCGATCTACGACGCGCTGGTTCGCATGGCGCAGGACTGGTCGCTGCGCGTGCCGCTGATCGACGGTCAAGGCAATTTTGGTTCGATCGACGGCGATCCGCCGGCGGCGATGCGCTACACCGAGTCCCGGCTGACCAAGGTCGCGCATGAATTGCTGGAGGATATCGACAAGGAAACCGTCGATTTCCAGGACACTTACGATGCGTCAGGCAGTGAGCCGAAGGTCCTGCCGGCGCGCTTCCCCAATCTTCTCGTCAACGGCTCCGGCGGCATCGCCGTCGGCATGGCAACCAACATCCCTCCGCACAATCTGGCCGAGGTCTGCAACGGCGCCATCGCCATCATCGACAATCCGGCAATCGATCTGCCGTCGCTGATGGAAATCGTGCCCGGTCCGGATTTCCCGACCGGCGGCATCGTGCTCGGCCGCTCCGGCATCTACAACGCCTATTCGACGGGCCGCGGCTCGATCGTTATGCGCGGCCGCGTCAATATCGAGGCGCGCGGCAACGATCGTGAATCGATCATCGTCACCGAGATTCCCTACCAGGTGAACAAGGCGTCGATGATCGAGAAGATGGCCGAACTGGTGCGCGACAAGCGCATCGAGGGCATCTCCGACATCCGCGACGAGAGCGATCGCCAGGGCTACCGCGTCGTCATCGAACTGAAGCGCGAGGCGGTCGCCGACGTCATCCTGAACCAGCTTTACCGTTTCACGCCGCTGCAGACCTCGTTCGGCGCCAACATGGTGGCGCTGAACGGCGGCAAGCCGGAAGTGCTGACGCTGATCGACATGCTGAAGGCTTTCGTCGGCTTCCGCGAGGAGGTGATCAGCCGGCGCACGAAGTACCTTTTGCGGAAGGCTCGTGAGAGGGCTCATGTGTTGGTCGGTCTTGCCATCGCGGTCGCCAACATCGACGAGGTGATCAAGCTGATCCGCACCGCGCCCGACCCGCAGACGGCGCGCGAGCAGTTGATGGAACGGCGCTGGCCATCCCACGACGTCGCTCCGCTCATCCAGCTGATCGATGATCCGCGCCACCGCATCAACGAGGACGGCACCTACAATCTCTCCGAAGAGCAGGCACGCGCCATCCTCGATCTGCGCCTGCAGCGTCTGACCGCGCTCGGCCGCGACGAGATCGCCGACGAATTGAACAAGATCGGCGCCGAAATCGTTGATTACCTTGACATTTTGTCTTCCCGCGCGCGCATCCAGCAGATCGTCAAGGACGAGCTGATCGCGGTGCGCGACGAGTTCGGCACGCCGCGCCGCACCGAGCTCGCCGAAGGCGGGGCGGACATGGAAGACGAGGACCTGATCCAGCGCGAGGACATGGTCGTGACGGTGAGCCATTCTGGCTACATCAAGCGCGTGCCGCTCTCGCTCTACCGGGCGCAGCGCCGCGGCGGCAAGGGCCGCTCCGGCATGTCGACCAAGGAAGAGGATTTCGTCACCCGGCTGTTCGTCGCCAACACGCACACGCCCGTGCTGTTCTTCTCTTCGCGCGGCATCGTCTACAAGGAAAAGGTCTGGCGCCTCCCGGTCGGCAACCCGCAGTCGCGCGGCAAGGCGCTGATCAACATGCTGCCGCTCGAGCAGGGCGAACGCATCACCACCATCATGCCGCTGCCCGAGGACGAGACGAGCTGGGGCGAGCTCGACGTGATGTTCGCCACCACGCGCGGCACGGTGCGGCGCAACAAGCTGTCCGACTTCGTCCAGGTCAACCGCAACGGCAAGATCGCGATGAAGCTGGAGGAAGAGGGCGACGAGATCCTCGGCGTCGAGACCTGCACCGACAATGACGACGTGCTTCTGACGGCGAATTCCGGCCAGTGCATCCGCTTCCCGGTCTCCGACGTGCGCGTCTTCCAGAGCCGCAACTCCGTCGGCGTGCGCGGCATCGCCATGGCCGAGACGGACCGTGTGATCTCGATGTCTATCATCGAGCATGTCGATGCTTCGCCTGCCGAACGCGCCGCTTACCTGAAGCGTGCGGCGGCCGAGCGCCGCCTTGCCGTCGGGACGGCCGGCGAGGAGGAAGAAATCGCGCTGACCAATGAGGAGATCGGTGAGGAGGCGGAACTTTCCGACGAGCGCTACGAATTCCTCAAGATGCATGAGCAGCTTGTGCTGACGGTGACCGAATATGGCTACGGCAAGCGTTCGTCGTCCTATGATTTCCGCCTGACGGGCCGCGGCGGCAAGGGCATCCGCGCCACCGATGTCTCGAAGGTGGCCGAGATCGGGCGGCTCGTCGCGACCTTCCCGGTCGGCAATGACGATCAGATCATGCTGGTTTCGGACGGCGGCACTGTCATCCGTGTGCCGGTGGAAGGCATTCGTTTCGCCAGCCGCGCCACCAAGGGCGTGACCATCTTCAACACGGCCGAAGGTGAGAAAGTGGTGTCGGTCGAGCGGATTTCGGAGCCGCAGTCGGACGAGGAAGCCGAAGAAGCGCCTTCGGGTGAAGCTGGCTCCGCAGAAGATGCGGGCGAGGGAAACCCCGAATAGGCTTTGGCTACGCGCCATCGGCCCTCTGGGCCGGTGCGATCATGGCTGGAAATCAGAAGCGACGGTAAACGTTGCGGGCGACGAAGCCATCGAGGCGCTTGGTGTTGGCCTTGACGCGCACCCGCGCTGCTTCCTGATGCAACCCGAATGCGGTGGCGATCAGCATCACGATGGTCATTGCAGTGGCAAGCATGTAGATCAGCATTTGCGTGTTCTCCTGCGCTCACAACGATAAAGATGGTGCTTTGGTTTCATCTCCTGAAGCGGCAACCTAGTGAACGCTGCGTGAAGCATTCGTGATTGTCGCATTCATCTGTCGTTCATGTCCGTGAAAAGGTTCACGAGCGGGCACATCAATGGGATTTGCCTTTGTTTGAGAGGCTCGCTAGAAGCCTGCCATGACTGAACGCACCGCCCTTTATGCCGGCTCCTTCGATCCGCTGACCAACGGCCATCTCGATGTCTTGAAGGCCTCGCTTGCCGTGGCCGATACGGTCTACGCGGCGATCGGCATCCACCCCGGCAAGACGCCGCTGTTTTCCTTCGAGGAACGCGTCAAGCTGATCGAGACCGCGACCAGGGCCGAGTTCGGCAGCGACAGCGGCCGCATCAAGGTCGTCTCGTTCGATGGCCTCGTCATCGACGCCGCCAGGAAGCATGGCGCATCGATCATCATCCGCGGCCTGCGCGACGGCACCGATCTCGACTACGAGATGCAGATGGCCGGCATGAACGAAACCATGGCGCCGGAGCTGCAGACGGTTTTCCTGCCCGCCAGCCCTTCCGTGCGCACCATTACCGCCACACTCGTGCGCCAGATTGCGTCGATGGGCGGTGACATCCGCCCATTCGTGCCGGCGGCGGTTGCCGGCGCGCTCACCGCCAAATTCGCAAAGTAATCTTTTCGGAGATCCCAATGCAGCTGAAAAAGCTCGCTTCGTTCCTTGTCGTGCTTGCCGGCCTTTTGGCGGCGTCCTTCCCTGCCTTCGCCGCCGACAAGGAAAACACGATGATCATCACGCTGAAGGACGGCGACGTGACCATCGCTCTGCGTCCCGATCTCGCGCCCAAGCACGTCGCGCAGATCAAGAAGCTGGTGCGCGAGGGCGCCTATGACAATGTCGCCTTCCATCGCGTGATCGACGGCTTCATGGCGCAGACCGGCGACGTGAAGTTCGGCAACATGAAGAAGGGTTTCAATCCCGAAGCCGTCGGCACCGGCGGTTCCGATCTTCCCGACCTGCCGGCCGAGTTCTCGCAGACCGAGCAATTCACCCGCGGTGTCGTCGGCATGGCCCGCTCGCAGGACCCGAATTCGGCCAATTCACAGTTCTTCATCATGTTCGCGCCGGCGCCGAACCTCGACGGCCAGTACACCATCGTCGGCAAGGTCGAGAGCGGCATGGACCTTATCGACAAGATCAAGAAGGGCGATGAGGCGGACAACGGCACCGTCACCGACCCGGACCGCATGATCAAGGTCCGCATCGCCGCCGACGGCAAATAACTTCCCGCAATTTTCAAAAGGATTTTCTGACATGGCTGAGATCAAGGATCGCGAGAACGCGCTCATCATGGAAACGACCAAGGGCCCGGTCGTCATCGAGATGTATCCCGACCTGGCGCCCGGCCACGTCGCCCGCATCAAGGAACTGGCGCGCGAGGGCGCCTATGACGGCGTGGTGTTCCATCGCGTCATCGACGGCTTCATGGCGCAGACCGGCGACGTCAAGTTCGGCAATTCGAGCAAGCCGACCTTCGCGCCATCCCGCGCGGGCATGGGCGGCTCGGACAAGCCCGACCTGAAGGCCGAATTCTCCAACGCCAATCACGGCCGCGGCACCTGCTCGATGGCCCGCGCGCAGAACCCGAACTCGGCCAACTCGCAGTTCTTCATCTGCTTCGACGACGCTTCCTTCCTCAACCGCCAGTACACGGTCTGGGGCCAGGTCATCGAAGGCATGGAGAATGTCGACAAGATCAAGCGCGGCGAGCCGGTGCAGGATCCCGACAAGATCGTGTCGCTGAAGGTCGCGGCCGACGTCAAGTAAGGCATAACGATGATGGGCGCAGTCTGGTCCCTGCTTGGCATCCTGTCCGGCGCCTTCATCGCCATCCAGGCGCCGATCAACTCGCAATTGGCGCGCGGCCTCGGCCTTCCGGTCGCGGCCGCCGCCTTTTCGTTCCTGTCGGGTGCCGTCGTGCTCGGCATCATCGCGGTCGCCGTGGTGAAGCTGCAGGGCATCTCGCTGGACTGGAAGGCGCCGGCGCCGTGGCTGTTCGTTGCCGGCGGCGTGCTCGGCGGCTTCTATGTCACGCTCTCCACCATCCTTACGCCGCGCATCGGCGCCGCCGCGCTGATGGCCTTCCTGGTCGCCGGCCAGCTGATCGCCGGCATGCTCGTCGATCGCGCCGGCTTCCTCGGCGTCGCGGTGCGCGAGATTTCGCTTGGCCGCGTTGCCGGGGCCGTGTTGCTGCTCGCCGGAGCGCTGCTCATCCGGCTGTTCTGATGCGCGTCGGTCTGTTCGACTTCGATCTGCCGGAGGAGCGCATCGCGCTGCGCCCGGCGGAGCCGCGCGACAGCGCCAGGATGCTGCTCGTCAGGCCCGGCCAAGGTCTCGATGATCGAACGGTGCGCGATCTGCCGTCGCTGCTTAAGGACGGCGATGTGCTGGTGTTCAACGACACCAAGGTCATTCCGGCGCAGCTAAAAGGAATCCGCAGGCGCGGCGAGGCGATGGCACAGGTCGAGGCCACGCTGCACATGCGGGTGACGCCGGATCGCTGGAAGGCTTTCATGCGGCCGGGCAAACGCATCGCTGTCGGCGACCGCATCCATTTCGGCCATGACCAGAATTCCTGTTTCCTCGGCCAGCTCGATGCGACAGTGATCGAAAAGGGCGAAGCGGGCGAGGCGCTGCTCGGATTCGACCTCTCCGGCCCGTTCCTCGACGAGGCAATGCACGCCGTCGGTCACATTCCGTTGCCGCCCTACATCGCCTCGAAGCGCGACGATGACGAGCGCGACCGCAGCGACTACCAGACCATCTATGCCAGGGAAGAGGGCGCTGTCGCCGCCCCTACCGCGGGGTTGCATTTCACGCCGGAGCTGTTCGCAGCGCTCGACGCCAAGGGTATCGAGCGCCGCTTCGTCACGCTCCATGTCGGGGCCGGCACCTTCCTGCCGGTGAAGGCCGACGATACTTCCGACCACAAGATGCATGCGGAAATAGGCTCGGTAAGTCCTGAGACGGCGGCTGCGCTCAACGCCGCAAAGGCGCGGGGAGGGCGGATCGTCGCCGTCGGCACGACGTCGCTGCGCCTCCTGGAGAGCGCTGCGCTGGAAGACGGCAGGATCGAGGCCTGGTCCGGACCGACCGATATATTCATCACGCCCGGCTACCGTTTCCGGACGGCCGACATGTTGATGACCAATTTCCATCTGCCGCGCTCGACGCTGTTCATGCTGGTCTCGGCCTTCAGCGGGCTGGAGACGATGCGTTCGGCCTATGCGCATGCCATCGAGAGCCGCTACAGGTTCTACTCCTACGGAGACTCCAGCCTGCTTTTCCGAGCGGAGACGCCCGAAAAGGAACTCAATGACTAACGTTTTCTCCTTCAAGCTGCTCGCCACCGACGGCAAGGCGCGGCGCGGCGTAATCAGCATGCCGCGCGGCGAGATCCGCACGCCGGCCTTCATGCCGGTCGGCACCGGCGGCACCGTCAAGGCCATGTATATGGACCAGGTGCGCGGCGTCGGCTCCGACATCATCCTCGGCAACACCTATCACCTGATGCTCAGGCCAGGCGCCGAGCGCGTGGCGAAGCTCGGCGGCCTGCATGAGTTCGCGCGCTGGCCGCACCCGATCCTGACCGATAGCGGCGGCTTCCAGGTCATGTCGCTGTCGAAGCTCAGGAAGCTGACCGAGAAGGGCGTCACCTTTCGCTCGCATATCGACGGCGCGCCCTACGAGATGTCCCCGGAGCGGTCGATCGAGATCCAGGGGCTGCTCGATTCCGATATTCAGATGCAGCTTGACGAATGCACCGCGTTGCCGGCCAAGCCGACGGAAATCGAGCGCGCGATGGAACTGTCGCTGCGCTGGGCCGAGCGCTGCAAGACCGCGTTCAGCGACCAGCCGGGCAAGGCGATGTTCGGCATCGTCCAGGGCGGCGACAGTGCGGTCATGCGCGTGCGCTCGGCGCAGGCGCTGAAGGCGATGGACCTGAAGGGTTACGCGGTCGGCGGGCTGGCGGTGGGCGAGCCTCAGGCGGTTATGCTGGAGATGCTGGACATAACCTGCCCGGAACTGCCGGCCGACAGGCCGCGCTATCTGATGGGCGTCGGCACGCCGGACGACATATTGAAGTCGGTGGCGCGCGGCATCGACATGTTCGATTGCGTGATGCCGACGCGCGCCGGCCGCCATGGGCTTGCCTATACGCGCCGCGGCAAGATCAACCTGCGCAATGCCCGCCATGCCGACGATCCGCGTCCGCTGGACGAGGAAAGCGATTGCCCCGCCGCGCGCGACTATTCGCGCGCCTATCTGCATCATCTCGTGCGCTCACAGGAATCGCTCGGCGCAATGCTGCTCACCTGGAACAACCTGTCCTACTATCAGAAGCTGATGCAGGACATCCGCGCAGCGATCGAGGCAAAAGCCTTCGAGACGCGCGTTGCCGAGATTTCGGAAGGCTGGGCGAGGGGCGATATTCCGGCCACGGCCCGGTCCTAATCGCGTTTGTCTGAACTGTTTTTGGTGCGCAACTTTACCTGCTGGCGCCATTCTTCAAAAGTCATCCACCCGCGCCGCTGATTGAACCACTCGGTCTCAAGCTGATCCCGGATCTTGGCGTTTGCCGGTTTGAGCATTTCAAAGCCGTACCGGCGATTGGCCTCGTCCAATAGCCCGCGCCTTGCACCCTTATTGCTGCAATCCTCCGGAAGAGGGAATAGGGCCGCAATATGCGCCTTAATTCGACCGACGATTCCGAGACCTATGAAGCCGATGTTGTTGTATGAGTCGCAATAATCTACCCAAAGATCAGGATCATTGCTTTTGATATGCTCCAACAAAACAATGACCTGCTCTTCGTTCCATTCGACGTAACCATTAACAATTTGCCGATGTTTCTTTATGTGAGCTAACAGCTTTTCTCTGCGCAAGAGTCGGTTTTCGGGTTGCCACATGGAAAAGTGAAAAGTGCGTTCGTTCGCAAATCGAAAATCAACTGCGCCAGCGCGATAGTGCTTTCGATGTAAGCCGGGAAACAATTCCTCAATGAATGAACAAATGCGATCACTCATCTCACTGGAAATGAACCCATTTTTGTCCTCGGCATCAAGATAGGACTGCCATTCTTCGGAATAGCGTTCCTGGTAGGACGTGATGATGAGCTTGATCTCCTCGGGGGTCCATTCCTTGATTCCTGAAATTCGACCCGGAAAGGTTGTGCGAATTTTGAATGGGATTGACGCAGGCGCTTCGATCTCAGGCATCGTCTGCTACTTCGTTTGAGACGGATTTCTACAGCCTGAATTATCATTTTTGAGGCGGCGATTCTATTTGAGTATTCTAGGTGCTGACTGAGTTCGCCGCCCGTAGGCTGCAGCCGGTGATCTTGAAGCTGCCGTCCGGCTGCTGCTCCAGCGTATAGACCGCCTCATAGTCCTTGCCGTCGGGCCCGACGATCAGCACCTGCTGGATGATCGAGCCCGGTCCGGTCTGCTCGACCTTCCCGAAAGAGTAGCTCTGCGGCCTGCGCACCGGCGCATAGCCGTTGGTCACCATGTTCATGAAGGTGTCGACGGTCGGGAAGATCCGCTTCACGTTCGGCGCGGCGAAGCTGTAGGCGGTGGCGCCGTCATCGGCGAGGAAGGCTTTCAGCTGGCTGTCGATGACCGTTTGCGCCGCTTTGACCTCGGCGTCGCCGGCAAAGGCGATCGAAGCCACGAGCACTGGAACGAGAGCTAATGCGAACAATAAGCGACGCATGGCCTGCCTCCCCGGAATTCGCTTTGCGAACGCAATCTAACATACGCGCGTCGACGCGCCGCGGTTTCATCGCCGGCGGAAGATTCTTGGCCCTCCATGCCATACCCATGCCTGGCTGAGGGGCGCGCCGGCATTGGTGATCGGCGGCAGCCGTTACCGGCGCGGCATGCCAGCCGCCGAATTGCGGCAAGCGGTCGCCAAGGCGCGCGCCGCCTGATGCTTGAAAGCCGGGCGGCAGTCTGCCACAAGGGCCGCTCATTCGCGCAAGACTGGCAGGACCGGCAATGAAGGCATTTTTCGTGCAGATAAAGTGCGATCTGGGCAAAGCCTATGAGGTCGCCAGCGCGCTCGCCGATGCAGAGATCGCCTCCGAGATCTACTCGACCGCCGGCAATTACGACCTGCTTGCCAAGTTCTATCTCGACGATGAGGAAGATATCGGCCACTTCGTCAATGAGAAGGTGCAGATCCTGCCCGGAATCAAGGACACCTTCACCATCGTCACCTTCCGCGCGTTCTGACTGCCGTTTGCTGCCCGGTCACCGGGCAGGATCTGACCCAGCATCGTTCCCGCTGCCCTAATCTTAGGCAATTTGCATGGAGCGGCCGCCACCGCCGCCCAATTCACCGATTGCGCTTGATTTTCTCCGGCCGGGCCAGTGAAATGGCTTCAGAGGGGAGTACGCGATTGGCAGCGTTCGACGAAATGCTTCCGGAAGTCTCCGGATTGAGAAGACCATACCAGGCTTACGATCGCTGGCTGAAGGAACAGGATCCGGCCAGGCTCACCCAGAAAATGCAGGACGCCGAACGCGTCTTCCGCAAGACCGGCATCACCTTTGCCGTCTATGGCGAGCAGGAAGCCTCCGAGCGGCTGATCCCTTTCGATATCGTCCCGCGCATCATTTCCGGCCAGGAATGGCGCCGGCTGACGCAGGGCATCGAGCAGCGCGTGCAGGCGCTGAACGCCTTTCTCGACGATATCTACCACCGCCAGGAAATCCTGCGCGCCGGGCGCGTTCCTAGGGAGCTGGTGGCGAAGAACGAAGCGTTCCTGCCAGAGATGATCGGTGTGAAGCCACCGGCCGGCGTCTACACCCATATCATCGGCGTCGATATCGTGCGCATCAGCGAGAACGAATTCTACGTTCTGGAAGACAATGCCCGCACGCCCTCCGGCGTCTCCTACATGCTGGAGAACCGCGAGACGATGATGCAGCTCTTCCCGGAGCTGTTCCAGCAGATCAAGGTGCGGCCGGTCGAGAATTATCCGCAACTGCTGCGCCAGTCGCTGGCGGCTGTGCGTCCGCAGGGCACCAAGGGTGCGCCGACCATCGCGGTGCTGACACCGGGCAGCTACAACTCCGCCTATTTCGAGCACGCCTTCCTCGCCGATCAGATGGGCGTGCAACTGGTCGAGGGCCAGGATCTGCGCGTCGTCGATGGCCATGTCACGATGCGCACCACCGAAGGCTACAAGCAGATCGACGTGCTCTACCGGCGCGTGGACGATGCCTTCCTCGATCCGCTGACCTTCCGGCCGGATTCCGCGCTCGGCGTGCCGGGCATCATGGATGTCTATCGCGCCGGCAACATCACCATCGCCAATGCGCCGGGCACCGGCATTGCCGACGACAAGGCGATCTATTCCTACATGCCCGAGATCGTAGAGTTCTACACCGGCCGCAAGGCGATCCTCGGCAACATCCCGACCTGGCGCTGCTCGGAGCCGGACAGCCTGAAATATGTGCTGGAGCACATCGGCGAACTCGTCATCAAGGAAGTGCACGGCTCCGGCGGCTACGGCATGCTGGTCGGCCCGGCGGCGACCAAGAAGGAATGCCAGGACTTCGCCAAGAAACTCCAGGCCAAGCCCACGAACTACATCGCCCAGCCGACGCTTGCGCTGTCGACCTGCCCGATCCTGACCGAGAAGGGCCTATCGCCGCGCCATGTCGACCTTCGGCCTTATGTGCTGGTCTCCGACCGCATCCAGATCGTGCCCGGCGGCTTGACCCGGGTGGCACTCAAGCAAGGCTCGCTGGTGGTCAACTCCTCGCAGGGCGGGGGGACGAAGGATACATGGGTGCTGGATGATTGAATGGTGGTGAATAGTGAATAGTGAATAGTGAATAGTGAAATGGAGACGTTCTGGTGCCCGGATTGATTGAACCTATGAAGATGACGCGCCGTCGAGCACGATTGCTGAACTATTCACCATTCACCACTCACTATTCACTACTCACTATTCGCTAGCCCGAAGGGCCTGACATGCTTCTTGGCCGCACCGCCAACGGTCTCTACTGGATGAACCGCTATATCGAGCGGGCCGAAAACATGGCGCGCCTGGTCGATGCGGGCTTGCGCATGGCGCTGACGCGCACGCAGAACGCTTCGGAGGAATGGAATTCGGTGCTGCTCAGCGCCGGTTCCGATGTCGCCTTCAGCCAGAAATACGAGGACTACACCGTCGCCAACGTCTCGGATTTCCTGCTGCGCGACACCTCCAATCCGTCGAGCACGATGTCGTCGATCGAGACGGCGCGCAACAACGCGCGCATGGTGCGCACCGCGCTGACGCGCGAGACCTGGGAGAGCATCAACGAAGCCTGGATGTCGCTGAAGCGCATGCTGGCAAGGCCGATCGACGAGCGCGACCTGCCGACGGTGCTCGACGCGATCAAGCGCGAGACGGCGCTGATCCGCGGCTCGTTCTACGGCACCATGCTGCGCAACGAGATCTTCGACTTCTCGCAGCTCGGCACCTATGTCGAGCGCGCCGACAACACGGCGCGCATCCTCGACGTGAAATACTACGTGTTGCTGCCTTCGATCTCCTGGGTGGGCTCGACGCTCGACAATTATCAATGGGAATCGATCCTGCGCTCGGTGTCGGCGCACCGCTCCTACCGCTGGGTCTATGACGCCGACTACAAGCCGACCAACATCGCCGACTATCTGATCCTCAATGTCCGCATGCCGCGCTCGCTCACCTTCTGCTACCGGTTCCTCGGCGAGCATCTGAAATTTCTCGCCGACGACTATGGCGAGCGCCATGCCTGTCACGCTACGGCCGAGAAGATCCAGGCCATGCTGAGGAAGGGCTCGATCAAGGACATTTTCGACCACGGCCTGCACGAGTTCCTGGCCGAATTCATTCGCGACAACACCAGGCTGGGCGACGAGATCGCCCAGGACTACCGGTTCTACTGAGCGCTGAAGGGGCGGGCGCCATGCGGCTCAAGATCATACACCGGACCGAGTACCGCTACGATGCGCCGGTGCAATATCTGCTGCAGCGGTTGCGCCTGCTTCCGGTGAACGGACCGACACAGACGGTCGCATCCTGGGCGATCAAGGTTGATGGCGCGCGCGAGGAAGTGCGCTTCACCGACCATTTCGGCAACGACACGCGACTGGTGAGCGCCGAAGGCGGCCACCACACCATCATAGTCGAGGCGGCGGGCGAGGTGACGACGCGCGACACGGCCGGCGTGTCCGGCGCGCATCATGGTTTCGCGCCGCTCTGGCTGTTCGGCCAGCAAACGCTGCTTACGACCGTCGGCGACGGCATTCGCGAATTGGCAGGCGCGGCGGGCGAGGGGAGCGATATCGAGCGACTGCACCGGCTGATGGGCACGATCCGCGAGCGCGTCGACTACAAGCCGGGCGCGACCAGCGTCGTTACGCCGGCCGAAGAGGCTCTGGCACTGAAGAGCGGCGTCTGCCAGGATCACAGCCACATCTTCGCCGCCGCGGCGCGTGCCATGGGCTTTCCAGCACGCTATGTCAGCGGCTATCTGATGATGGACGCTGCAGTCGAGCAAGCGGCGAGCCACGCCTGGGCGGAAGCGCATGTTCCGGGCCTCGGCTGGGTTGCCTTTGACCCCGCGAACGGTATTTCTCCCGACGAACGTTATGTGAGGGTGGCGACGGGACGCGACTATCGCGATGCTTCGCCGGTATCGGGAATTCTGCTCGGCCAGGCGGAAGAGAAGCTTGCCGTCACCGTGACGGTCGAGCAGTAATTTCGGCCAAGATTCGCTGCCAGAAGAAGAACTATGACCTATTGCGTCGGCCTCAAGATCGATCGCGGGCTCGTGTTCATGTCGGACACGCGCACCAATGCCGGCATGGATTCGATCTCGACCTTCAAGAAGATGCATGTCTGGGAACAGCCCGGCGAGCGTGTCATCGTGCTGATGTCGGCGGGCAATCTGGCCACCACGCAAGCCGTGGTCAGCCTGCTCGACGAGCGTACCAAGGCAATCGGCGATCGCCACGAGAAGCTGCTCGAAACGCCGTCCATGTACCAGACGGTGCGGTTGGTCGGCGATACGGTGAAAGAGGTCATCGCGCAGTCCTCGCCCGCCGGCGACAAGGCCGATTCCTATTTCAACGCTTCCTTCATCCTCGGCGGCCAGATCAAGGGCAGCCCGCCCCGGCTGTTCATGATCTATCCCGAGGGCAATTTCATCGAATCGACCGACGACACGCCGTTCTTCCAGATCGGCGAGACGAAATACGGCAAGCCGATCATCATCCGCGCATATGACCGGGCGATGAGCCTGGCCGAGACGGTGAAGCTGCTTTTGGTTTCCTTCGACTCGACGCTGAAGTCGAACCTGTCGGTCGGCCTGCCGCTCGACCTGCTGTTCCTCGAAAAGGATGCCCTCAAGGTCGCTCTCAAGAAGCGGATCGGCCAGGACGATCCCTATTACCGCACCATCTCAGACGGCTGGTCCAACGCGCTGAAGACGGCCTTCGCCAGCCTGCCGGACTTTCCGGGGTAGTGGACCGATTTGCGTAGCCTCGCTGTATTTAACATGTTAATCAAAAATTGAAAGGCCGACGACCAGCGTTCGGTCGGCTGCCGGGAGGATGCATGGACAACGAAGAATTTCGCGATTGGTCGAGACGCGCCGCCGATTGGGGTGTCGATTACCGTTCCGGCCTGCGTGACCGGCCGGTGCGACCGGCAATCGCGCCCGGCGAAATATTCAGGAGCATCGAGGCCTCTCCGCCTGAAACGGCCGAGCCGATGGAAAAGATCTTCGCCGATTTCGAAACGAAGATCGTGCCCGGCATGACGCATTGGCAGCATCCGCGCTTCTTCGCCTATTTTCCGGCCAACGCGGCGCCGGTTTCGGTGGTGGCGGAATACCTCGTCTCGGCGATGGCTGCGCAGTGCATGCTTTGGCAGACCTCGCCGGCGGCGACCGAGCTCGAGACGCGCATCGTCGACTGGATGCGCCAGGCGCTCGGCCTGCCCGAAGGATTCTCCGGCGTCATCCAGGATTCGGCTTCGTCGGCGACGCTTGCCGCGGTGCTCACGATGCGCGAGCGCGCGCTCGGCTGGCAGGGGAACAGACAAGGTCTCGCCGGGCAGGTGAAACTGCGCGTCTATTCCTCCGACCAGGTCCACACCTCAATCGACCGGGCGATCTGGGTGGCGGGGATCGGCGAGGAAAACCTGGTGCGCGTCCCGGTGGCCGGCCGTTTCCGCGCCATGGACACGGCGGCGCTCGAGGCGGCTATCGTCGCCGATCGCGAGGCCGGCCTGCTGCCGGCGGGCATCATCGCCTGCGTCGGCGGCACCAGCACGGGCGGCACCGACGACATCGCCGCCGTTGTGGCGGTGGCGAAGCGGCACGGCCTCTATCTCCATGTCGATGCCGCCTGGGCCGGATCGGCGATGATCTGTCCGGAATACCGGCATTTCTGGGCGGGTGTCGAAGGCGCCGATTCCATCGTCTTCAACCCGCACAAATGGCTTGGTGCGCAATTCGACTGCTCGATCCAGTTCGTCCGCCAGCCGGAAGACCTTGTGCGCACGCTGGCGATCAAGCCGGAGTTTCTAAAAACGCTGGGCCATGACGGCATCATCAACTATTCGGAATGGTCGGTGCCGCTCGGCCGGCGGTTCCGGGCGCTAAAACTCTGGTTCCTGCTGCGCGCCCATGGGCTGGAAGGCCTGCGCAAGATGATCCGCAACCACGTTGCCTGGAGTGAAGGCCTTGCCGATCGTCTGGCCAGGGAAGGCGACTTCGAGCTCGTCACCGAGCCGATGCTGTCGCTGTTTTCCTTCCGCCATCGCGCCCCGGCGGACGCCGACCCGGACGAGCACAATCTGCGACTGGTCGATGCCATCAACACCGACGGCCGCATCTATCTGACGCAGACCCGCGTCGACGGGCGGGTGGCGATCCGCTTCCAGGCGGGGCAGTTCGAATCGACGGCTGCCGATGTCGACATGGCTTTCGATGTCTTCACCGAGATCGCGCGACAGCTTGCATAAGGTTGTCAGCCGGCTGCGGGTCGGTTTGGCTTTGCAGTCACATGGATTTCGTTAGCCGGCTTATGCCTTTTCATCGCTTTCGTTTTCCGATATAGGCAGGAAAAACGAAAACGGGAGGACTGCCGATGTTTCTTTCGCCGCGCCATGCAGAGATCATCCAGATGGCGAAGGACCACGGCCGGGTGCTGGTCGACGACCTGGCGACACATTTCAGCGTGACGCCGCAGACCATCCGCAAGGATCTCAACGACCTCTGCGACCAGCGGCTGCTGACGCGCATCCATGGCGGGGCGCTGTTTCCCTCCGGCATCGAGAACATGGAATACGAGGCGCGGCGCAAGATCGCCGCCGAGGAGAAGGAGGCGATCGGCCGCGCTGCGGCCAGGCTGATCCCCGACAACGCCTCGCTGTTCATAAATATCGGCACCACGACGGAGGCTGTCTCGAAGGCGCTGCTCGACCATAACGGGCTTATGGTCATCACCAATAACATCAACGTTGCCAATAGGATGCGCATCTATCCTTCGATCGAGGTGGTGATCGCCGGCGGCGTGGTGCGCGGTTCCGACGGCGGCGTCGTCGGCGAGGCTGCGGTCGATTTCATCCGCCAGTTCAAGGTCGACTACGCCGTTATCGGCGCCTCGGCCATCGACCATGACGGCGCGCTGCTCGATTTCGATTTTCGCGAGGTCAAGGTGGCGCAGGCCATCATCGCTAATGCGCGCCACGTGATCCTCGTTTCCGACCAGACCAAATTCGAGCGCACGGCGCCGGTTCGCATCGGCCATCTGTCGCAGGTCAACACTTTTATCACCGATCGTTGCGACATCCCTTCGGTACGCCGGATCTGCGAGGAGGCGGAGGTTCGTTTGATCGAGACAGCGCTCGGATAAGGTCGTTTCACGGGCTTCTCACGCGCCTGTGATATTTCGTTTGACATTCGGATTGAGTTCGAAATAATCCCGCCACGGTTTCGCGAAACACAAAAATGGTGCAATGCGAAATCGTGGAGGAAACTGTGGACGCATCACCGATCCATGACATTTTCGTCATAGGTGGCGGCATCAATGGCTGCGGCATCGCCCGCGACGCCGTTGGCCGCGGATTTTCGGTATTTCTCGCCGAGATGAACGATCTCGCCAGCGGGACGTCCTCCGGTTCGACCAAGCTGATCCATGGCGGGTTGCGCTATCTCGAGTTCTACGAATTCCGCCTGGTGCGCGAAGCCCTGATGGAGCGCGAGGTTCTGTGGAAGAACGCGCCGCATATCATCTGGCCAATGCGCTTCGTGCTGCCCTACGCCAAGGGCCTGCGTCCGGCCTGGCTGATTAGGCTCGGGCTGTTCCTCTACGACCATATCGGCGGGCGCAAGCTGCTGCCGGCGACGAAGACGCTGGACATGGCCACCGACCCGGCCGGCAAGCCGCTTAAGCCGTTGTTCCGCAAGGCCTTCGAATATTCGGACGGCTGGGTCAACGATGCCCGCCTGGTGGCACTCAATGCCCGCGACGCGGCCGACCGCGGCGCCGTGATCCGCACCCGCACCAAGGTGGTCAGCGCGCGCCGCGAGCGCGCGCTGTGGACGATCAAGATCCAGAATGTGCTGACCGGCGAGACCGAGGAAGTCCGCGCCCGCCTTCTGGTCAACGCGGCAGGGCCCTGGGTCGATCAGGTGCTGGCAAAAACGGTCGGCCAAAACGACGTGCACAATGTCCGCCTGGTGCAGGGCAGCCATATCGTCATCGGCAAGAAGTTTGACGATCCGCGCGCTTATTTCTTCCAGAACAAGGACGGGCGCATCATCTTCGCCATTCCTTACGAGGAAGAGTTCACTCTTATCGGCACCACCGACCGCGACTTTCCGGGCGACCCGCATGACGTGAAGATCAGTGATGCCGAGATCGACTATCTCTGCGCCGCGGCAAGCGAATATTTCGCCCAACCGGTCAAGCGTTCGGACATCGTCTGGACCTATTCGGCGGTGCGCCCGCTCTATGACGACGGCGCCTCGAAGGCGCAGGAAGCGACGCGCGACTATGTGCTGAAGGCCGATGGCGGGGAGGGAGCTGCCCCCTTGCTCAATGCCTTCGGCGGCAAGATCACGACGTTCCGCCGGCTGGCGGAATCGATGATGGAGAAGATCGAGGGCTTTCTCGGCAAGCGCGGCAAGCCATGGACCGCCAATGCGCCGCTGCCCGGCGGCGATTTCCCGGCGACCGGGTTCGACGCGCAGGTATCGAAGCTCAAAAGTGCCTATCCGTTCCTCGACCAGCGGCTGGCGCGCAGATACACCCGACTCTACGGCACGCGTGCGCAGAAGCTGCTTGGGCTGGCCAAGTCGAATGCCGATCTCGGCCGCAATTTCGGCGCCGACCTTTACGAGGCCGAGGTGCGCTATCTGGTAGAGAACGAGTGGGCGCTCACCGCCGAGGACGTGCTGTGGCGCAGAACCAAGCGCGGCCTGCAATTCAGCCGCGAACAGACAGCTGCCTTGGAAGAATTCATGCGTGGCCGGCGCCACGTCGCGGCGGCCGAATGAAGGCCGCCCGGTAATGCGCAAGGCCTGGGAGGAGGCGTGATGCTGGAACTGAGGAACGTGACGAAGACGGTCGGCGCGCAGGAGCATATCCGCGACGTGTCGCTGACGCTTCAGCACGGCTCGCTGAACGTTCTCCTTGGGCCGACGCTTTCCGGCAAGACCAGCCTGATGCGGCTGATGGCCGGGCTCGACGCGCCGACCTCCGGCTCGGTCTGGTTCGACGGCAAGGATGTCACCGGACAGCCGGTGCAGAAGCGCAACGTCGCCATGGTCTACCAGCAATTCATCAACTATCCGGCGATGACGGTCTACGAGAACATCGCCTCACCGCTTCGGGTCGCCGGCGTCGAACAGGCCAGGATCGACAAGGAGGTGCGCAACGCCGCCGCACTTCTCAAGCTCACGCCCTATCTCGACCGCACGCCGCTCAGCCTGTCGGGCGGCCAGCAGCAGCGCACGGCGCTTGCCCGCGCCATCGTCAAGAATGCCAGCCTGGTTCTGCTCGACGAGCCGCTCGCCAATCTCGACTACAAGCTGCGCGAGGAATTGCGAGCCGAGCTGCCGAAGATTTTCGCCGCCGCCGGCACCATCTTCGTCTATGCCACGACCGAGCCGCACGAAGCGCTCTTGCTCGGCGGCAATACGGCGACGCTTTCCGAAGGCCGCGTCACTCAATTCGGTCCGACCATCGACGTGTTTCGCAAGCCGGTCGATCTGGTGACGGCAAGGACCTTCGCCGACCCGCCGCTCAACACGATCGTGCTCGCCAAGAAGGGATCGGATTTCCTGCTCGAAGGCGGTGTGAAACTGCCGGTGCCGCCGGAACTGCTCAGTATCCCGGATGCCAGCTACACGATCGGCTTCCAGCCGCACCATCTGTCGCTCGAGCGTCCGAACGCGAGCGCCGTGCCGGTGCGGGCCAAGGTCACCATCACCGAGATCACCGGCTCGGAAAGCTTCGTCCATCTCGACTTCGCGGATGCGCGCTGGGTCATGCTCGCCCACGGCATCCTCGATTTCGAGACCGACGACGAGGTCGAGGTGTTCATCGATCCACGCCACATCATGGTGTTCGACCAGAACGGCCGCGCCGTGACGGCGTCGAAGCTGGCGGCTTGAGGAGGAAGAGATGGCACGCATCGACGTCAACCATATCCGCCACTCCTACCTGCCCAATCCGAAGAAGGATTCGGATTTCGCGCTGAAGGAAGTGCACCACGTCTTCGAGGATGGCGGCGCCTATGCACTCCTCGGGCCGTCGGGCTGCGGCAAGACCACTTTGCTCAACATCATTTCGGGGCTGCTTCACCCCTCACACGGCAAGCTGCTCTTCAACGGCAGCGACGTGACACGGCTGTCGACGCAGGAACGCAACATCGCCCAGGTGTTCCAGTTCCCGGTCATTTACGACACCATGACGGTCTACGACAATCTGGCCTTTCCGCTGCGCAACCGCCGCGTGCCGGAGGCGGACGTCGACCGCAAGGTGCGCGAGACGCTCGACATGATCGATCTCGCCGCGATGGCCAACCGGAAGGCACGCCGGCTGACCGCCGACCAGAAGCAGAAGATATCGCTCGGCCGCGGCCTGGTTCGCTCGGACGTCAATGCCATCCTGTTCGACGAGCCGCTCACCGTCATCGACCCGCATATGAAATGGGTGCTGCGCTCGCAGCTCAAGCAGCTGCACCGCCGCTTCGGCTACACCATGGTCTATGTCACACACGACCAGACCGAAGCGCTGACTTTCGCCGACCGCGTCGTGGTCATGTATGACGGCGAGATCGTGCAGATCGGCACGCCGGCCGAGCTGTTCGAGCGGCCGCGCCACACCTTCGTCGGCTATTTCATCGGCTCGCCGGGCATGAACGTGCTGCCGGTTGCGCTTGAAGGCAAGACGGCGATGCTCGGCGCGCAGCGCATCGAGCTGCCGGGCGCGCCCAAGGCCGAAGCCGGCCCCGTCGAACTCGGCATCCGTCCCGAATATGTGCGGCTCGGCCGCGAAGGGATGGCCGTGTCCGTCAGCAAGGTCGAGGACGTCGGCCGCCACAAGGTGGTGCGCGCCAATCTGGAAGGCCGGGAAATCGCGGCCGTTATCGGCGAGGACGACGAGGTGCCGGCCGAACCCAAGGTCCGCTTCGATCCGGCCGGCATCAACATCTATGCCGATTCATGGCGCGTCGAGATGGGGGCATAGATGGAAAAGACCTGGAACAACAAGGCCTGGTTCCTTGTCCTGCCGATGTTGGTGCTGGTGGCGTTCTCGGCCGTCATCCCGCTGATGACCGTCGTCAACTATTCGGTGCAGGACACGTTCGGAAACAACGTCTTCTTCTGGGCCGGCACCGAGTGGTTCGAGGATCTGCTGGCCTCCGACCGCTTCTGGGAAGCGATGGTGCGCAACCTGATCTTCTCCTTCATCATCCTGGCGATCGAGGTGCCGCTCGGCATCTTCATTGCGCTTAACATGCCGAAGAAGGGCTGGGGCGTGCCGGTCTGCCTGGTGCTGATGGCGCTGCCGCTGCTCATCCCGTGGAACGTCGTCGGCACGATCTGGCAGGTCTTCGGCCGCAATGACATCGGCCTGCTCGGCTACTACGTCAACGCGTTCGGCATCGATTATAACTACGTCCAGGATCCGTTCGATGCCTGGGTCACCGTCATCATCATGGATGTCTGGCACTGGACGAGCCTTGTCGTGCTGCTGTGCTATGCCGGCCTGGTCTCGATCCCGGACGCCTTCTACCAGGCGGCCAAGATCGACGGCGCCTCGCGCTGGGCAGTGTTCCGCTACATCCAGTTGCCGAAGATGCAGCGGGTGCTGCTGATCGCGGTTCTGCTGCGCTTCATGGACAGCTTCATGATCTACACCGAGCCCTTCGTCGTCACCGGCGGCGGTCCCGGCAACTCGACCACCTTCCTGTCGATCGACCTCGTCAAGACGGCGCTCGGTCAGTTCGATCTCGGTCCGGCGGCCGCCATGTCGCTGGTCTACTTCCTGATCATCCTGCTGTTGTCGTGGGTGTTCTACACCGTGATGACCAACTACGACGCGGAGCGCTGAGATGACGGGCGTAAACGAAACGACACGCGTGAGCGAAACGGCGGTCACCGAAGTAGGCAGCACGCTGTCGCAGGACGAAGTGGCGAAGTTGATGCGGCGCCGCGGCGAGGAATCGCGCTGGTGGTGGATCGTGCCGACGATCTACATCATCGTGCTGCTCCTGCCGATCTACTGGCTCATCAACATGAGCTTCAAGACCAACCAGGAGATCATCTCCTCGCTGACGCTCTTTCCGCATGAGCCGACGCTGCGCAACTACAAGATCATCTTTACCGATGCGTCCTGGTATTCGGGCTACCTCAATTCGATCACCTATGTGGTGATGAACATGGTGATCTCGGTGGCCGTGGCGTTGCCGGCGGCCTATGCCTTCTCGCGTTACCGCTTCCTCGGCGACAAGCACCTGTTCTTCTGGCTGCTCACCAACCGCATGGCGCCGCCGGCGGTGTTCGCGCTGCCGTTCTTCCAGCTCTATTCGGCCTTCGGGCTCATCGACACGCATATCGCGGTGGCGCTGGCGCACTGCCTGTTCAATGTGCCGCTGGCGGTGTGGATCCTGGAAGGCTTCATTTCCGGGGTGCCGAAGGAGATCGACGAGACCGCCTATATCGACGGCTACTCCTTCCCGCGCTTCTTCGTAAAGATCTTCATGCCGTTGATCGCAAGCGGCATCGGGGTGGCCTGCTTCTTCTGCTTCATGTTCTCATGGGTGGAGCTCCTGATCGCCCGCACGCTGACGACGACCGATGCCAAGCCGATCGCCGCCACCATGACCCGCACCGTCTCTGCCGCCGGCATGGACTGGGGGCTGCTGGCCGCGGCCGGCGTGCTGACGCTGATCCCCGGCGCGCTCGTGATCTGGTTCGTCCGCAACTATATCGCCAAGGGCTTCGCCCTGGGAAGGGTGTGATCCATGAACCTCGACTTCTCCTGGATGGCGTGGACCTGGCCGACGGCCGCCTTCTTCATCGTCATTGCGCTGATGCTTTGCGGCATGGGCGTGTGGGAATATGTCTCGCCGGGCGGCAATCCGCGCGTCGGCGTGCTGCGCTTCGAGACGACGCGCGGCGACCGCCTCTTCGTTTCGCTGCTCGGCAGCGCCTTTATCCATCTCGCTTGGCTGGGTCTCGTTGGGCCCAACCTGTGGTGGGCTCTCGCTCTCTCCGTGGTCTACGCGATTGGCGTATTCCGATACGTATAGAGGGGGAAATAGTTGGAGCGGCCGCGTGCTGGCGGCCACTCCAGATCGCACTTGAAACCTAAGACTGGAGGAGACACATGCGAAGGCAATTTCTAACATCAACGACCGCCCTTGTTCTATTGCTCGGGGCTGGCCATGCCTATGCCGGGATGGACGAGGCAAAAGCCTTTCTGGACAAGGAGATAGGCGACCTGTCGACGCTTTCGCGCGCCGATCAGGAAAAGGAAATGCAGTGGTTCATCGACGCTGCCAAGCCGTTTGCCGGCATGGACATCAAGGTCGTGTCGGAAACCATCGCCACCCATTCCTATGAATCGCAGGTGCTGGCGCCGGCCTTTTCCGCCATCACCGGCATCAAGGTCACGCACGACACGATCCAGGAGGGCGACGTCGTCGAGAAGATCCAGACCCAGATGCAGACCGGCCAGAATCTTTATGACGGCTGGGTCAACGACTCCGACCTGATCGGCACGCACTGGCGTTACCAGCAGGTGCGCAACCTGACGGACTGGATGGCGGGCGAAGGCAAGGACGTCACCGATCCGATGCTCGATGTCGACGACTTCATCGGCAAGTCGTTCACCACCGCGCCTGACGGCAAGCTCTACCAGCTGCCCGACCAGCAGTTCGCGAACCTCTACTGGTTCCGCTACGACTGGTTCAACGACGAGAAGAACAAGGCGGACTTCAAGGCCAAGTACGGATACGACCTCGGCGTGCCGGTCAACTGGTCGGCCTATGAGGACATCGCCGCCTTCTTCACCGGCCGCGAGATCGACGGCAAGAAGGTCTTCGGCCATATGGACTACGGCAAGAAGGATCCGTCGCTGGGCTGGCGCTTCACCGACGCGTGGCTGTCCATGGCCGGCAATGGCGACAAGGGTATTCCGAACGGCAAACCGGTCGACGAATGGGGCATCAAGGTCGACGAGAATTCGCGTCCCGTCGGCTCCTGCGTCGCCCGCGGCGGCGACACCAACGGTCCGGCCTCGGTCTACGCCATCCAGAAGTATCTCGACTGGCTGAAGGCCTATGCGCCGCCGGAAGCGCAGGGCATGACCTTCTCCGAATCGGGCCCGGTGCCCTCACAAGGCACGATCGCGCAGCAGATCTTCTGGTACACCGCCTTCACCGCTGATATGGCCAAGCCCGGCCTGCCGGTGGTCAACGAGGACGGCACGCCGAAATGGCGTGTCGCGCCGTCGCCGCACGGCGTCTACTGGAAGGACGGCATGAAGCTCGGCTACCAGGACGCGGGTTCCTGGACGCTGATGAAGTCGACCCCGACCGATCGCGCCAAGGCCGCGTGGCTCTATGCGCAGTTCGTGGTGTCGAAGACGATCGACGTGAAGAAGAGCCATGTCGGTCTCACCTTCATCCGCGACTCCACCATCCACGACAAGAGCTTCACCGAACGGGCTCCGAAACTTGGCGGCCTCGTCGAGTTCTACCGTTCGCCGGCACGCGTGCAGTGGACCCCGACCGGCACCAACGTTCCGGATTATCCGAAGCTGGCGCAGCTCTGGTGGCAGAACATCGGCGACGCTTCTTCCGGCGCCAAGAGCCCGCAAGAAGCGATGGACTCGCTCTGCGGCGACCAGGAGAAGGTGCTCGAGCGTCTCGAGAAGGCGGGCGTGCAGGGCGACATCGGCCCGAAGATGGCCGAGGAGCACGACCTCGACTACTGGAACAAGGACGCCGTCTCGAAGGGCAACCTTGCGCCGCAGCTCAAGGTCGAGAACGAGAAGGACAAGCCGATCACCGTCAACTACGACGAGCTGGTGAAGAGCTGGCAGAAGTAACTGCATGACGTGGGCGTGCTTGCCCATGTAGGAAATGCGGGGGAGGCGGCTTTGCCGTCTCCCCTGTTGCATGAGGAGTGGAGGGAACGGAATGAGCGGTTTTGTGCTGGCCATCGATCAAGGGACAACATCGACCAGGGCGATCCTGTTCGACGACAGGATGAAGGTCGCCGGCATCGGCCAGCAGGAATTCACACAGCATTATCCGGCTTCCGGCTGGGTCGAGCATGACCCGGAAGATATCTGGGCAAGCGTGGTCGCGACGGTGAAGGCGGCGCTGAAGGCCGCTGGCCGCGCGGCATCGGATGTGGCCGCGATCGGCATCACCAACCAGCGCGAGACCGTCGTCATTTGGGACAAGGCGACCGGCAAGCCGATCCACAATGCCATCGTCTGGCAGGACCGGCGAACAGCGCCGCTTTGCCAGAACTTGAAGAAGCAAGGGCTGGAGAAGACATTCACGCGCAAGACCGGGCTGCTGCTCGATCCCTATTTCTCCGGCACCAAGATCGCCTGGATGCTGGAGAAGGTGAAAGGCGCGAGGAAGCGCGCCGAGAAGGGCGAATTGCTCGCCGGCACCATCGACAGTTTCCTGATCTGGCGGCTGACCGGCGGCAAGGTGCATGCCACCGACGCCACGAATGCCTCGCGGACGCTGGTCTACAACATCGAGAAGAACGTTTGGGACGACGAGCTGCTGTCCATCCTGAAGATACCCGCCGCGATCCTGCCGCAGGTGAAGGACTGCGCCGATGATTTCGGCGTCACCGAGAAGAGCCTGTTCGGCGCCGAGATGCGGATCCTCGGCGTCGCCGGCGACCAGCATGCAGCGACCATCGGCCAGGCCTGTTTTGAGCCCGGCATGATGAAATCCACCTACGGCACAGGCTGCTTCGCGTTGCTCAACACCGGCGCCGACCTAGTGCGTTCGAAGAACCGGCTCTTGACCACGATCGCCTACCGGCTGAACGGCAAGACCACCTATGCGCTTGAGGGTTCGATCTTCATCGCGGGTGCTGCCGTGCAGTGGCTGCGCGACGGCATCAAGGTGATCGGCAAGGCTGAACATAGCGGCGCGCTCGCGGCGACGGCCGATCCGGCGCAACAGGTCTATCTGGTGCCGGCCTTCGTCGGGCTCGGCGCGCCGCACTGGGACGCGGATGCGCGCGGCGCCATCTTCGGTCTTACCCGCAATTCGGGTCCCGCAGAATTCGCCCGCGCGGCGCTGGAATCCGTCGCCTTCCAGACGCGCGACCTGCTCGACGCCATGCGCAAGGACTGGAAGGGCGCTTCCGCCAAAACCGTGCTTCGGGTCGACGGCGGCATGGTGGCGTCCGACTGGACCATGCAGCGTCTCGCCGACATTCTGGATGCGCCGGTCGACCGTCCGACGATCCTGGAGACGACCGCGCTGGGCGCGGCCTGGCTTGCCGGATCGGAAGCCGGTGTGTGGCCGAAAGCGAAGGATTTCGCCAAGACCTGGGCGCTCGATAAGCGCTTCAAGCCGGACATGGATGGAGCCACTCGCTTGGCGAAGCTCGCGGGCTGGCGTGATGCTGTGCGGCGCACGCTAAGCGTGCAATAAGATAAGCAGGCAGGCCAGGCTGAGGGTAGGGCGTGAAGCATCCGGACTGGTATCCAGCATGGCGCGATGAGGCGTTCGACCAGCTAAACGAAAAGAACGGTCGCTTGCAGGAAGAATTCCGCCTCGGCAGTTGGTCGCGCTACGACTACGACTTGACGACCGGGAAGCTGCTTTTTTGGCAGACGGTGTCGTGAAGGTCGTCGCCGAAATACAGATTGCCGGCTCTACAAGCGCCAAGGCGGGCAACTGGCTCTGGGCTTGGGCAAATTCAAATTTGCCGGGCGACCTTCTCAGCGACGCCAAACTGGTTCGGTCGTTCGGCGAGGAGAAGGGCATAGACGAACTGGCTCAGGCTTATGTGATAGACACTGCCAATGACCTCGAAGCACTTGGTTGGGAACTGACCGGTGCGATGGTCCGGATTTGCAACGGGCTTGGGGCCTATCGCTCACCGCGCGGTGAAGGCGGAGGCCTGTATCTGGTTCTCAAAAGCATCAGCTGGGCTACCTGACTCTCAAAAGAAAGCTCGCGCCGCGGCGCGAGCTCGGTCAACGACCCTGGGCACTGGCTAGAAGCCGTTAGTAAGGCGAAATGCATTCACGGCGCGGACCGTAATTGGGCTGGAAGGTATTGTCCGAAGCACGGTACGAGCGATAGTGGTCATAGCACCACTGCACGTGCGCATCGCCGCGGTAGATACGGTTCTGGTTGTTGATGATGGCGCCGGTAATCAGCGCGCCGGTGGCGAAGGCTGCCAGCGGAAACCAATAATCGCCATGCCGGCGATAGCCGCGATGATACTCACGATAGCCGCGATGGCCGTTCCACCAGACGGCGCCATCACGACGCGAGAAATTGCGGTTGAAGCTGCGGTGCCTTCTCCAATCCCGATACTGCACGGTCTGGACATCCGACGAGAGCCCTTGGGGTTGTGGCACATAAGCTGGCTGAGCGTTGACTGGCGCCATCTCCGCCGCGACGAACGACGCCGAGAGGGCGGCTGCCAGCAGGCCCGATGCGATCCGGTTCATCAATCTTCTCCTCGAAAAGGGGTTGGACGTCCCTATGGGGGAGAAACGGCCTAGGGTTGCAACAATTCCCGCCGCGATCGCAGCCCTTTGTTATTGTAGAGACTTCTGAAATGACTGGTGGACGGCGGCCTGGCCCTTTTCTTGCGGCCTGGCGTGGTTCCCCCTTGGCGAAAACATCTGCGGCGCGCGCCTATGGAAACCCCGCAAAACTCCGGCAGGAAAGCCATCTTTTTCCGGTTGACCGGTCGCGGCACTCTCCCTATGTTCCGCGCAATTTCGAGGGCGGCGTTTCCAGCCCGCGGGAGCGCGTAGCTCAGCCGGTAGAGCAACTGACTTTTAATCAGTAGGTCATGGGTTCGAATCCCATCGCGCTCACCAATAAATTCAATAACTTAGGCGAATTTTGGAGCGCTTTTTGTGCGCCACTAGATTTACCAAAATTACCGCATTTCCGAGTTTCCTGAGGTTAGCCGGGATTCTCTGGCGCACAAATGGCGCATGGAAGCCCGCGCTAGCGGTAACAGGGCGCACGAGGAGTAAGGTGCAAATTGGAAAGCTATGCGATCGAGAAAGAACTTTCGCCTCATACCGAACAGCCCGTGTGGGCGCTCTATCATGTTCGCGAAGATGGTACCCGCGGACTTGTGAACAGATATCTGGCTGAGGAACAGGCTCTGTATATGCAAACCCACTGGATGGATGTTCTGCAGGAGCGCGAGCGGTACCAGATCGACCCTGTTTATCGACGTGAGCGCGATGCTGCAGACGCGTGCGAAGCAGCCAGGCAACGGCGGGGTGAACTCGCTGGAAAGATCGGCTTGGCCGTCGTTACCTCGGCAATAGTCGGGCTTCTAGTATTGATAGCAGGGCAGGGAGGCAGTGGGGGTCAATACGACGACGACGACGGCTGTTCGGTATATTGGCGCTGTTAGTGTCCTCCGCGGGGGGCGTCACCAGCCGAGGCGCCTTGTTTCAAACACCATTGACTGTCATACACCCGCCAGCAGTCGCCGCTGGCGAGGAACGTCCCTTCAGATAGTCGGTGAGGTTCCGCCCGAAGGCGCACGCTGCAATTTGAGCCGATCGACGGCGCGATGACCATGAATGTACCGGCATCACGCAGAGTCTCGGCAACGAAGGGAAGCGGGCGAGAGCCCGCTTTTTTGTTGTTTGTGCTGCAACCCCGCTGAAGCGGGGCTTTTTGGTATCCGGCTATTCAGTCGTCAAAGCCAGGATCAGCCACGTCTTCCGCAAAGAACCAGTCCTGCGCCGCTACGCCCTTGCGGTCGAACTGGACGAGGTAAGAGGTGCGCCCGTCCGGCAGTCTACTCGTCCCAACGACGGCGCCGGTCATCGTCACGATCGCGCCAAGCGCCAGCCCACTTTCATTAACCGTCTGCGCATCCATGGTGTTGCTCGGCCGCAATAGCGCGTCAAGGCTTCCCGCTCGCGCTCGCGTTCCAGCCGATCCAGCCGATTAGATCTCGGGCAACTGCTGTCAGTGATCTCAGTCTCGCCTGGGGCTCGCCTACGTTCAGCCCGGCGACCGTGGCTGGGGGGCGGGTTTGGCCGCGGGGCCGAGCCGGAAAACGGGGTTAGGTTCGCCGGCCGGTGGGGTTATAGGCCAGCTTGCGGCGCTGCCAACTTGGCAAAACTAGGGTGTTTGGCTTGCTCTATTCACAAATTGGATGAGCCCAGAGTCGCGACCCGAAGTATGCCTGCCCTGTTCCGATTCCGAGCCCCTGCCGGTTAGGCCCGGCGGCCGAACCCCAAGCCCCCCGCCCTCGACCGCCGGACCGCTTGTGACAGCGCGCTAACGATTGCCATCAGCGGAAGGCCATATCTGCCTGTCGCCCAGCATTAAGCGGTAGCGCCGGTCCAGATGACGGATGACCTCGTTCGCTTCGGCCGTCGTGTAAAAGATGGCTATGCCTTCCACCGATTTGCCGTCGACGCGCTCAAGGCGATAAGCATCCTGCCGCGGAGTGTCTTTGTAGGGCAATGATAAACGCTCCCCAAGAAGGGTATTTTAGGCGCGTTTCATGAACATTTCTTTAGGCGGCAAAGCGAGCAGCTATCTAGTCGAACGGCCTCTGCAGCGCAGCCGGATTTCCGCCGAGAAGGCTGGATGTGCTATTGAATATTCGGCAGATCATCCGATCTGCCCGATTATCGAGGGAGGATGTCATATGCCAACGTTCATAGTCACAGGCTCCTATTCAGCCACGGCAGCGATGGGAATGATTGACAATCCATCGAACCGAGAAAAGGCAGCCCGTGCCATCTTTGAAGCAGCAGGCGGGAAACTGCATTCTTTCTACGTCACGACGGGCGAAACTGACTGGATGGCAATTACGGAATTCGACGACGGTGCTGACCTGATCCCCGCACTTCTCGTCGTCGGCGCATCGGGAGCGGTATCGAATGTCAAAACCGTGCGAGCATACACGGGCGCGGAATTCAAGGCGGCCCAGGAGAAGGCGGGCAAAATCGCGTCTTCCTACAAATCCCCGGTAAAATAAGCTGGTTGAAACATCTCTGGCAGCGGATCGAACCTCCGCTGCCAGAACCGGTCGTTCCGCCTTTTGGCCGCTGGGCCGCCGGCCGGCGCGCTTCATCCGGTGGTTTGGGACGGGGTCGGTGAGGAATTGGCAAATGAAAAGCCCGTCCCACCAAGGCTTAGGCGGAAACGGGCTTTCCAAGTTTTCTGGCGCCTCGAGGGGGGTGGGAGCGCGGCGCCGCGCATAAAACCGCCAGCCAAATATCTGGTTCCATCCCTCAATGCAATTTTTTGCTCGGCAGGCGAAAGCCGCTTCGATCCGGCGCGCCGAAATGGAAATGAAGCTTCGGGGTCACGCCATATGACGAAGGCGCCTGGTCATACTGCCGGGCGGCACGGCGATCATCATCCGCGAGGAACTCGCCGAAACGCGCGGCCCGACCCTCTCGGCTGGTGTTGCTGCTCTCCTCGGAGAGGAAACTGACTCGGTCACCGGTCGACGCCAGCGGGCCTCAGAGCAGAGCAAGCTGGTGGCCGACCTTGGTATGGCTATCGACATAGTCAGCCAGCGCCTCCGTGAGCGGCGCGATATCGCTAAACGCCCGTTCATCGCTGCTATCCGACCGGAATATGACCGGCGCGCTGCCGAAGTAGCCGCGGCGATTGAGGCTGCTCAAAAGCCATTGCGAGAGCTTGAGTCGCTGCGCCTCGATTTCGAAGCGCATGATGTCGCGTTTCTTGGCGTTGAGGTCGTGAAGCTGTGCTTCGAGCTTTGCGAATTCCGGGTCGACATCGCCCAGTTCAGGCATGACGAAGGGCTTACCAGTGATGACGTCGGGTTTCTTGAAAATGGAAGTCATCATTTTTCTCCAAAAAGGTTCTTCGCGACGAGCGCGATTGCTGAGCCAGGAATGCGCGTCGATCGCCGCTGCTTGTGGCCCTGCCAATGGTCAGGCACGCTTCCTACTGGCTGGAATCGAGCGGCGCCTTCAGGCAGATGGAACACCACCTCTGGCCACGTTTCGACCACCTCAAGGTCGGATACGATGGCACCCGGATCCCTAGCTGCGTTCCAAATCTGGCCGTGCAGGATGTCGAACGCCGTCACCCTTGCCGGTCGAATGTTCTCTGGCATGACGGCAACGTCGATCCCGTTTGGTACTGTATCGGCAAGTTCGACAGTCACGTCGCCGACTCGGGGCACCGAAGCACCGGATGCCACGGCGAGTAGCAGGAGTGCGAAATCAGCCTCATTGATTTCAACCGACACGAACGGCGCACCTGGCTCAAGGAGTCCTTCCTCGAGTAGGCGGCGATCGACTTGACGGGTTCGAGCGGTTGGAAATCCGCAATAGGTTTCAAGAGCCGCCGGTACGGCGGCGAGCTTAGCCATTTTTGATTGTCCTTTTGTGTGGTGCGCGAAACGCGCATGCGATGAGCAAATAAAAAGCCACCGCTTCCGAATGCGCAACGAAAGCGGCGGCAATGTTTCCGCCTGGCCTACTGAGCCAATGACGGGTGCGCCGGTTGCGCTGGCAACGCAGTTCCGGCGAAGCGCGGCGCGCCTGGGGGGCAGCGCTGAACTACTTCCTATAATTACAATATAGCAAAACTCTGCAATGACCCTCGTGCGAAGTCAGAAACACTAACAAAATCAAGCAGCGATGAGTCGTCTTCTGTTGTCATTTGCCGGGGCCAGCACGCGCATTCTTCGCGTTGCTTCAAGTTTGGCGCATTCCGAACATGCAGCACGCACCACCTCGATCACCTCCCATTCCGGTAAGATGTCGACATCCCGCTCCGCCATTCGGGCGCAAAGCTCCAAACCAGCGCGCAGTCGGATGCGGCCAGCCTCAGCCTTATGTCTCTGAGGTATCTGCCACGCCGGGGCAAGCTCTGCCATTTCCGCTCCGTTCAACGCGCGCCAAACGACGCGGGCCAGCGGTCCTAGTGTGCGGAACCGGCTCCGTAAGCGGATGGCCCGATCAGCGGTGGCTTCGGCCGGCCATAGCGCTTCGGGATCCCGGCTGCCCGATGGCACCATAGCGCCAGTGGAGGTGCGCACGCGCACGCCGTCGACAAGCGCGCTGGCGCTCGCCTCGATGTCCATCTGGAACCAATCCGCGGCAGTCACGTGACGCGCTTGGATGCGGCCTGCAACATGCTCTTCGGCGAGCGGCCTGCGGGGCGCTATGGGTGGCCTGATTGTGGCCCCGAGCACAGCCACAGACGCGATGTAGTGGCGTGCCGTCGCGCGGGCCGACAAAGGCGACAGAAGCAACAGCAACGGCAGCGAAGCCTGTTCTAGAGGCTTCGGTTTCCAGCCATTCCAATGGCGCGTTGGATCCGTGTAGCGCTTCGCAAAGCGGCACAGGCCGCCAAGCCAATATTGGTCAACTGGTCGGGGCTCTGAGGCGGCCCGCGGTTGCCGTGGCCGCATGATGGCGCCGTCCGGGATTGGGCGGCCAGTGAGCGAGGCGAACGCCTGCCAGGGTATCCTTTTGCCAAGGCGCGCGCCGAAATATCCGGCCGGTTGGCCCGTCAGGTCTAGTTGCTGTTCCATCATGCGGGTCTTTGTTCCCCAGGCTAAAGAACCGGCCGCCAGAGCCGGTAGTGCCGCCCCGCAAGAGGCGTGGTTAAGAAATCATTGTGCAGCGCAATAAAATTGTTGCATTGCACACGTCTGCGCTTTAGAAATTGCTAATAGGCCCTTTGGGCGGGCCGGGCGGGGGTTGTCGCGGCTCTCCAGCAACGGGGAGCCGCGGCTTCCCTAAAAGCGCTACGCGGCAGCCTTGTCGGCTGGCCGTTCGTTATCGTTGTCGGCCTGCTTCAAATCCGGTCGGATTTTCCAGAATTCCGCCCAACTCAATCGTCTGCCGCGATAGGCGCCGTCAAAGCGGGCAGTGGTTGCGGCGGTTGGATTGTCGAAAAGTGTTGTCATGCTGCGTCCTCCACGTCGTCGTTGAATTTCGCGGCCCAAACCTTGGCCATCTCCCGAGCCGTGGTTTGCGCCTTCGGGACCACAGAGAATTTTGGGACGAACTTGACTGACCTCGCGACGCTTGGTGCTGGCTTCCATGGTCGTTGGACATGGTTGTCAGCGGTTATGAGGATGCAGCGGCCAACAAAATCAGCAGTTTTGAGATCGCCCGATAACTGGAGGTCACAGGCGTCGGCTAGGCGTTCAATTTCTGCTTGACCTGCTTCCTGCATTTCCGGCCTTCGATGCTCAACACAGATGTTGCGTGGTCGGCATAGTCCATCGTCTTTGCCCCGCATGTACAGTTTCAAGGTTTTGCCGAACCGGCCCTCATCGATATCCGCCTTTTCGATGATGTACTCTTGGTCCCTTTTCTTCGGTGCCGGCTGAGTGCTGACTCCGTTGTCGTCGTCGGCTTTGACTTCCTTGGTAGGCTTAAGCATGGGCTTGGTCTTCGGCTTTGGCTCGCGCTTCGGCTTCAGCTTTTTGGGAGGTACCCTTGGGGTCTTCAAGGTAGCGCCGTTCGTTTATCCAGCGGCGCAGATGCATTCGCTCAACAGTCTGCCCCGCAGCCTCCCTCCAGGCACAGGCAGCGGACATCATGATTGCGTGCAAGGCTTCATCTGGCGCAACTTCTTCATATGCATGCCTGGCAGCGGCAAACTCAGCACGGACGCCGTACGCACGATACAACTCCTCAAAGGGGTCTTTCTCTTTCCCTTGCGCCGTACCCGCCGTGGCGGCCGAAAGGCCAGCCAAAGGCGGCGCCATAGGCGCGGCGCAATCATTGTCCTCCTTACATGTAACCCCGTCTGTCGACGGGTTACTGTATGAGGGTCTTTGTCCCGGCAAGTGGGACGCTACGTCGCTTAGTGTCCCGGTGGGGTGGGACACCTCTGTCCCGGTAGAGTGGGACGCTACGGAATCTTCGTTTGTGTCCCAGTAGAGTGGGACGCTATCAACTTCCACCGACGGCAGGTTGCCCTGCGCTGCCAGCTCGAGGACGTTGAGAACTGGTACATAGCGCGAGCCGCTGCGCCCCTTTCCAGTGAAGCGACGGACATGCCATCCGGTTTCGATTAGGAGGATAATTGCCCGTTGCACGGCTGAGCGGGAAAGATGCCTGGCGCCATCAGGGGCGCGTGTTCTCATGGTGGCCACGATGTGGCGGACAGACGCAAGCGCGTCGCCGTTGCTCCGCATGTACCAGCCAATCAAGAAGCGATAAACGATGCGGGCCGGATCAGTCAGGCGCATGTCGTAGTCGACCAGCTGAGACATCCTAAACTGGGCCACCGGCCCTGTCGGCTCACCGACGTTGTGTGTCCAGTATTCGCGAGTGAGAGACGCCTTAGGTTCTGCTGCGGTCATAGGCGTTCAGGCCTCCCAAGGCTGTGCCTGCGGCACGCGTGATTTCTTCAGCCAGTTCTCGGGTAAAAGTCGCGACGCGCTCGCCGCCAGACTGTGGCGCATACGTCATTCGCCTGCCTCCCGGCTTCTCCACAAGCTTCAAGTTGTACAGCCGTGACCTTGCCCCTTTGATCTAATCCGGT
>NZ_JHQR01000123.1 GCF_014843825.1 Mesorhizobium silamurunense | reverse complement strand
CAGGCCGTCGACGGCCCCGGCGGAATAGAAGGTGCGGATCGCTTCGGCGAACAGGCGCGCCGCGGCGAGATCGCTGAGCGGCAGAAGCACAGCGAACTCCTCGCCGCCGATGCGGCCCGCAGCGCCTCGCGCGCCCGTGGCAAAGCGCAGCTTGGCGGCGAAATCGGCAATCACCCGGTCGCCCGCCTCATGTCCGTGCTGGTCGTTGAGCGCCTTGAAGTGATCGAGGTCGGCAAGCACCAGCGCGACGGGGAACCCCGCCCTGGCGCATTGATCGAGCAGCAATGCCGCCCGTTCCTCGAAGCCGCGGCGGTTGAGAAGGCCGGACAGCGGATCGGTATGGGTCTCGGCCTTCAGCGCCTTCAGCACATCGAGCGCCGCCGCCGTGAACAGGCAGAGCGCGATCAGGAGCGATAGAAGCGCATGCGAAAGCAGCGCCGTCGTCCAATAGGACGAGCCGTAGAAGCCGTCATAGCTCGGGAACGGTCCATGCGCGATGACGACGATCAGGGTACGGGCGGTGAAGTTCAGTGCTGAAAGCAGCGACAGCACGAGCAGGATCTTCTCGGTCGGCCCATTGTTGCGCACCGGCCTGAGCTCGGCGGCGACGAGCAGGCTCAGGCCGCCGAAGCCGAAATTCATGCCGAGCACGCGCCAGGTGAGATCGGGCTGGACGAACATGAACCATGCGAAGGCGGCGAGCCCGCCGCCGGTCATGATGCCGATGCCGACATAAGGCACGCGCCGGCCGTAGCGCGCGACGATCGCGCCGGAAAGGCAGCAGGCGGCTATCGTGAAGCATATGTTGGAGATCAGCTTGGTCGCCACGATGCCGAACGGAAGCGTGAAATATTGCAGCAGGAAACCCGGCGCCGACAGGCAGTAGCTTGCCGCCAGCACCGCCAGATAGGGACGATGGCGCTGATGAAACCACAGCACGAGGAACGCAGCGCCAAGCGCCAGCGCTATCGTCGGATTGAGCAGCGCTATGAGCAGACCGGTGTCCAACGGACCGAGACTTTCCCAACTTGACCCAAGGGGAGATGCTAGTCCGGAAGCGCAAACAAGCGGTTAAGCCATGCCACGGAACAGCTCCGGGAGACCGGCGTTCTCAACAAAACAGGAGAACGCCGATGGCCGGTACAATCACCCTGACCGAGCACGATGCGATCCGTTCCTGGGCGGCGGCGCGCGCCGGATTTCCGGCCATCGTCGACGTTTCGCCCGAAGCCGGAACGCAACCCATGCTGCGCCTGGTTTTTGGCCAGAACGCCTATGAGGACAACGACCGCCCGGAGCGGCCGTTCAACGCCGGCGGCTATGAGCTGGTCGAATGGGATGAATGGTTCAGCGTTTTCGACGAGCAGAAACTGGCGCTGGTGGTCGCCGCCGACGAGCCCGGCCGGCGCGAGGAGTTCCATCAGATCATTCGGCGCGGAGACCGCTGAGCGCAACAAAGCAAAAAGGCCCGGATCGCAGTGCGCTCCGGGCCTTCTATCGCGTTTGCAGCCGGTGGTTATTTCCAGTCGCGGATGTCGACGAAGTGGCCGGCGATCGCCGCCGCCGCCGCCATGGCCGGCGACACCAGATGGGTGCGGCCTTTAAAACCTTGCCGGCCCTCGAAATTGCGGTTCGAGGTCGAGGCGCAGCGCTCATGCGGCTTCAGCCGGTCGTCGTTCATGGCAAGGCACATCGAGCAGCCAGGCTCGCGCCAGTCGAAGCCGGCGGCGACGAAGATCTTGTCGAGGCCTTCGGCTTCGGCCTGCTCCTTGACCAGGCCGGAGCCCGGCACGATCATGGCGTTGACGCGCGGGTTGACCTTCTTGCCCTCGACAACCTTGGCGGCGGCGCGCAGGTCCTCGATGCGGCCATTGGTGCAGGAGCCGATGAAGACGCGGTCGAGCGCGATATCGGTGATCTTGGTTCCCGGCATCAGCCCCATATAGTCGAGCGCGCGCAGCTTCGACGAACGCTTGTTCTCGTCGGCGATATCGGCCGGATTGGGCACGAACCCTTGTACCGAGACGACGTCCTCGGGCGATGAGCCCCAGGAGACGATCGGCGGCAGTTTTCGCGCATCAAGCACGACGACCTTGTCGAAATGCGCGCCTTCGTCGGAATGCAAGGTCTTCCAATAGGCGAGCGCGGCGTCCCAGGCGGCGCCCTTCGGCGCGCGCGGCTTGTCCTTCACATAGGCGAAGGTCGTCTCGTCCGGCGCGATCAGGCCGGCGCGGGCCCCGCCTTCGATCGACATGTTGCAGATCGTCATGCGGCCTTCCATCGACAGCGAGCGGATCGCCTCGCCCGCATATTCGATGACGTAGCCGGTGCCGCCGGCGGTGCCGATCTCGCCGATGATGGCGAGGATGATGTCCTTGGCGGTGACGCCTTCCGGAAGCTGGCCGTCGACGCGCACCAGCATGTTCTTGGCCTTGCGCTGGATCAGCGTCTGGGTGGCGAGCACATGCTCGACCTCGGACGTGCCGATGCCATGCGCCAGCGCGCCGAAGGCGCCGTGCGTCGAGGTGTGGCTGTCGCCGCAGACGATGGTCATGCCGGGGAGCGTGAAACCCTGCTCGGGCCCGATGATGTGGACGATGCCCTGGCGGACGTCGTTCTCGGAATAGTACTCGATGCCGAAATCCTTGGCGTTCCTGGCCAGCGCCTCGACCTGGATGCGGCTTTCCTCGTTCTTGATGCCGAACTTGCGCTCGGGCGAGGTCGGCACGTTGTGATCGACCACGGCCAGCGTCTTTTCCGGATGCCTGACCTTGCGGTTGCTCATGCGCAGGCCTTCGAAGGCCTGCGGGCTGGTGACTTCGTGGACCAGATGGCGGTCGATATAGAGCAGGCAGGTGCCGTCGTCCTGGCGGTCGACGACATGGTCGTCGAAGATCTTGTCGTAGAGGGTGCGCGGTGCGCTCATGTGCGTAAATCCGTCGATATGAGAATGGGATAAGCTGGCGCCGGGTTTCGAGCCGGCGAAGCGACCTGGATCGGTCGGCCTCAGCTAAGTCGGCTGGTGAGCGCGCCGCAAACGCGCGCGGCAAATCGCGACGGCAGGCGCTTCCTGTCCTGCAGCACGAAACCCTTGTAGGCCGGATCGCCGAATAGCTCTTCCATGGCGCTGCTCATATCAATGTTTGCCGATTTCGGCAATTGCGGTGTGGCTCAAGTTCCTCGCCCCACGAAGTGGGGAGAGGTGGCCCGGCGAAGCCGGGACGGAGAGGGGGCTGCGCGGCGTTGGGAAATTAATGTCCTCCTGACCGCCTTGGGAACTGACAATCTTGCGACCGCTCTGGCGTCGCCAACGTCGTCCCCCGCTCCGTCCCGGCTTCGCGGGCCACCTCTCCCCCGCTGCGCGGGGGCGAGGAACTGGCGCTAAACTTAGCCTGCTCAAAGCACCTCGAACACAAACGCCTTCACCAGCGCTTCCGGATCGCCGATCGCGTAGCAGCGGAACCACGGGCTTTGCTCGACCGGCCGCCATTTCCTTGCCTGGGTGAGATCGGCGAACACAGCCTGGAAGCCGCCGCTTTCGAACACCTGGTCGCGCACGGTGAAGATGGCGTGGCCGCCGCTCTTCGTGATGCGCACCAGCTCGTGCAGGCCGGAGGCCGGCGCGTGGCCGATGGTGAAGACGCCGGTCGAGAAGAAGGCGCGGAAATGTCCGTCCGGCCATGGCAGCGGGCCGCCGAGCATGGCCTTCTTCAGCTCGCTGTAGGCCTGGCGGCTGCCGGCGATCTTCAGCATGTCGTCGGAGAGGTCGAGGCCGGCGATGTCGCCATAGCCCAGCGCCTTCAGCGACGATCCCGAAAGCCCTGTGCCGCAGCCGGCGTCGAGTAGCGGACCTTCGCCCGAAGGCACATGCCGCGCCACCCATGCGGCGATGAGGAAGGGCAAGAGATAGCCGAGCGAGGCGGTCTCGCTGTCATAGCTCGCCGCCCATTCGGCATAGGCCTTGGCCAGCGCTTCCGGCGTTTCTGCCGTGTAGACGGAATCCAGCGCAGCATTGGTCTTGTCGAAATTCATGGATCTGACTCCTTCGCGCCGGATGCATGTCGCCCAAAAGTGTGCAGCGGTTTTGGCAAAACGACATGCATCAAACAAAGACGATCGTAGCGCGGACTACCTCTGCCGGCTATTCCTCGTGCTGCCGCCGCAGCCGCTGTTCCAGCGCCCGCAGCGCCAGCGAAAGGCCGACTGTCAGGATGAGATAGACATAGGCGACGATCGAATAGGTCTCGAAGAAGCGGAAGGAGCCGGCGGCATAGATCTTGCCGATCTGAGTGATGTCGGCGACGCCCAGCACCGAGACCAGCGAGGAATCCTTGACCATGGCGACGAAATCGTTGCCGAGCGGCGGCAGGATGGTGCGGATCGCCTGCGGGAAGACGATCAGCCGGAAGCGCTGCACGCGTGTCAGCCCCAGCGCCTTCGCCGCTTCGATCTGGCCCTTCTCGACCGACTGGATGCCGGCCCGGAACACTTCCGAGATGAAGGCGGAATAGCCGATGGTCAGCGCCATGATGGCGCGCCACAGAAGCGACACGTCGCGCACCAGAAGCTCGCCCATGAAGCCGGCGCTTTGCAGCGGCGCCGTCAGCGCGTTCCACGCCGCGACGAAGGCAGGCGCCCCGACAAAGGCGATCCAGAACAGGAGCACCAGGATCGGCACGCCGCGGATGATCTCGACATAGAAGCGTGCGATCTGGCGCAGCCATTGCGACCCCGACAGCGCCATCAGCGCGATGCCGAGCCCGAGCGCCGAGGCCAGCGCAAAAGCGACCACGGTGACGAAGACGGTGATGCCGATGCCTTTGGCGACTGTGGCGAAGACTTCGGCATAGAGGTCGCTCGCGGCGATCGCCAGGGCGGCGATCAAGGCGAGGACAAGGGCGGCGGCCAGCCACCAGGGGAATTCGGACTTGGCGGTGGAGGTTGCGGGCGGCATCAGGCGATACCGGCGACCAAGCAACGACGGTCGCGTTCCGGCACACCCCTCTCTGCCCTACCGGGCATCTCCCCCGCAAGGGGGGAGATCAGATGTCGCGACGGCTTTCGCCAATCACCGACGTTGAAGAAAAGGCGCCGTCGATGAAGCTGCCAATCTCCCCCCTTGCGGGGGAGATGTCCGGCAGGACAGAGGGGGGTGGGAAGGAATGAGGCCTTTGCAGATTTCTGCCCCTCGCCGTTGCACATCGCTCTCAACAAGAGCGCCTACTGCCCCATCTTGTAGTCGAGGAACCACTTCTTGTTCAGCGCGTCGAGCGTGCCGTCGGCCTTGAGCGCGGCGATCGCGGCGTTGACCGGCTTCACCAGGTCGGAGCCTTTCGGGAAGATGAAGCCGAAATCCTCAGTGCCGAGCGGCCCGCCGATCAGCTTGAGCTTGCCTTCGGAGGCATCGACATAGCCCTTGCCGGCGGTGCCGTCGGTGAGCACCACGTCGACATCGCCGGACTTCAGCGCCTGGACGCTGGCGCCGAACGTCTCGAACAGTTTTATGCGCGGGTTCTGCTCATTGCCGTCGAGCACGCTGTAGACGGCGGTGTAGAAGGGCGTGGTGCCGGCCTGCGCGCCGATCAGCCCGTCCTTGAAGGCGGCAAAACTCTTGGCGTCGGTGAAGCGGCTCTCGTCGCCGCGCACCAGCATGAACTGCTCCGAGCGCATATAGGGATCGGAGAAGTCGACCTTCGCCTTGCGCTCTTCCTTGATGGTGATGCCGGTCATGCCGATGTTGTACTGGTTGTCGGAAACGGCCTGGATCATCGCATCCCAGGAGGTGTTCTGGTACTCGACCTTGAAGTTCAGCCGCTTGGCGATCTCGTCCATCGCGTCATATTCCCAGCCGATCTGCTTGCCGCTCTTCTTGTCGATGAACTGCAGCGGCGGGTAGGCGTTTTCCGTAACCACCACAACCTTCTTGCCGCCGAGATCGGGCAGCGTGTCGGCGAGCGCCGCAGCGGGCGCGAGAAGGCAGGCCAGCAAGGCGGCCAGCAGCAGTTTCGACTTGATCATGATAAACTCCCCGAAAGTAATTGGCCGCGCTACGCTCGCGCGCCAAGAGAAAATCCGGCGCCGACTTTAGCTTTCCGCAAGCGCCTTGCAAGCCGATCCACTGCATGGACAAGCGCCAAAGCGGATTCCCATGCTCCGATCGGCA
The DNA here is from genome assembly GCF_014843825.1 of Mesorhizobium silamurunense. GTDB lineage: Bacteria > Pseudomonadota > Alphaproteobacteria > Rhizobiales > Rhizobiaceae > Mesorhizobium > Mesorhizobium silamurunense. Next base: position 4,706 of record NZ_JHQR01000123.1, on the reverse strand, counting down.
CGGTTCCCGAACTCAGCCATGCGAGCGATTATTCCGCGGATTCCGCAACCGCTTCGCGCAAGCCCGCGACCAGCCGCCTGAGCGTGCCATGCAGGGCTTCCAACTCGGCTCGCTCCAGCGGCATGCTGCAGGCAAGCGCCGCCTGAACATCCTTCATGTTCGCTCGCAACGCCTGGCCCTTGGCGGTCGGCTCGACCAGCACCCGCGCGCTCGTCCGCATTGTCTCGGCGGCGGGTGACCAGGCCGCCCGCTTCCATCCGCTTGATCAGCGGCGTCAGCGTCGCCGAATCGAGACCCAGCGCCTCGCTGAGCTCGCCGACGGTCATGGGCGAGCGCTGCCACAGCGCCAGCATCGCCAGATATTGCGGATAAGTGAGGCCGAGCGGGTCGAGCAGCGGCCGGTAAAGCTTCGTCATCAGCCCGCTTGCGGAATAAAGCGCGAAGCAGAGCTGCTGATCGAGACGCGGAACGGCAATCGTCCCGGCGCTGTCGGCCGGGACGTCGCTTGCTCGAATTTCGGTTTCAGTCGTCATGCCGCCTTTGCCGCGAGCGCCACCGTGGAAAGCGCCACGTCGATATTGCCCCGGATGGCGTTGGAGTAGGGGCAGATCTGGTGCGCCTCGGATACAAGCGCTTCCGCGGCCGCCTGATCAAGACCTTTCGTCTCGGCCGCCAGCGCCACACCCAGCCTGAAGCCGCCCTGGTCGTTGGGGTAGAGGCTGACGGTCGCCGTCACCGCCGCATCCTCGAGCGGCAGCTTCTTTTTGCGCGCCACGAAGCGGATCGCGCTTTCGAAGCAGGCGCCATAGCCGGCGGCGAAGAGCTGTTCGGGATTGGTCGCGCCGCCCTGCCCGCCGAGCTCCTTGGGCATTGCCAGATCGACCTTGAGCAACCCGTCGCTGGTCTCGGCATGACCCGCGCGGCCACCGACGACGCGAGCCTGGGTGGTGTAGAGTGCTGACATTTTCGTCTCCATTTATCTTGTGCACGATTATTTAGTGTACAAGATAACAGGATGTCAAGCCGGATGTCGTCATCCTTGGGCGTAGCACCGCGAAGCGGTGCGAAGCCCCAAGGATCCATGCCGTAACCTCAGCCGAAGTTTGTAGCGGAGCAGAATTCTGCACCGTTGCAATGCCTTAACGTTCACGGCATGGATCCTCGGGTCTGCGCCGCGTCGCTTCGCTCCTTGCTCCGCCCGTGGATGACGACGCGCAGATCTTTCGGGCCAATCGCCAAGGCATGCAGTGCACGAACGCAGGCACGATAGGACCTGATCAGGGAGCCGAGAGGCCTTCGCCGCTCCGCCAAATGAAAAAGGCGGCCGAAGCCGCCTTTCCAAACACTCTGTCCCAAAGGACCGATGCGAGAGCCTTATTCGGCCGACGCGGACTCGGCCGAAGCAGCCTCGGCGGCCTTCTTCTCGGCGGCGTCCTGCGCGGCCTTCTCGACGGCCAGCGCCTCGGCGGCGGCGACCTTCTCGGCCTCGATGCGGGCGCGCTCGGCGGCCAAAGCATCGCGCTCCTCGTCGTTCAGCTTGCGGGCGCGCACGCCGGTGTTTTCCGAAATACGGGCCGACTTGCCGCGACGGTCACGCAGGTAATAGAGCTTGGCGCGGCGCACCTTGCCGCGGCGCACGATCTCGACGGCCTCGACCATCGGCGAGTAGACCGGGAAAACGCGCTCGACGCCTTCGCCGTAGGAAATCTTGCGGACGGTGAAATTCTCCTGGAAGCCGGAGCCGGAGCGGGCGATGACGACGCCCTCATAGGCCTGGACGCGGGTGCGGCTGCCTTCGGTGACGCGCACCTGGACGCGCACGGTGTCGCCGGGCTGGAATTCGGGCAGCTTGCGCTTGGCTTCGATCTTGGCGGCCTGCTCGGCCTCAAGCTGACGGATGAGATCCATCTCAAAAATCCACTTCTTGTTCTTCCGACAGCCAGAGCGTCCTCGACTCGCCTTGCAGTTCCAACGACCGCTCGGCTATGCCCTTTGCCGTAAGCATCGGACAGGGACGGCTACACCGCCATTTGTTGACGGGCCCCGAAGATCGTTCTTCCGGTTCGGGCGGCCACATACAGCTATTTCGGCGCTTTGTCACGCCTTAATGCATGTCGCCCAGAAGTGGTGCGCGGCTCTGGGACAACGACATGCATCAAAACAACGATTTAAAGCGCGTCGCCTGAAACCGTTTCAGCGCGACGCGCTTTAAAGGCGTATTTTTTGCGGCCATGGCACCATCCAATTGCCGCGGTGCCGGGTTGCGCGAGGTCCGCAAGCTTTCTAAGCCGGGAAAAGCGTATTCCCCGGGCTTCTCCTCAATGACATTCTTCGATGCCGTCCTGCTCTTCCTCGCGGGCTTTGCTTCGGGTGCCGCCAACGCGGTTGCGGGCGGCGGCACTTTCCTCACCTTCGGCGCCATGACGCTGGTCGGCCTGCCGGCGATCGTCGCCAACGCCACCTCCTCGGTGACGCAACTGCCGGGCTACATCGCCTCGACGCTCGCCTATTGGACCGATATCCGGCATTTCTGGCGCGGCGCCCTAGTGCTTTGCCTGATCTCGGCTCTCGGCGCGCTGGCCGGTTCGCTCATCCTTCTGGCGCTCTCCAATCCGTCGTTCCGGGCGCTGGTGCCATGGCTGCTCATCGCCGCCACTGCCCTGTTTGCCGCCGGCCCGTGGCTGAAGCCGGCGGCCGGGCCGGAGCACCAGGCCTCGGTCGGCTCGCTCGCCGGTTCGCTCGTGCAGTTCGCGACCGCGGTTTATGGCGGCTTCTTCGGCGCAGGCATGGGCGTCATGATGCTGGCGACCCTCGGCCTGACGCAAGCCGGCGACTATCACCGCCTGAACGCGCTGAAGAACATGCTGTCCATAGTGATCGCGGTTGTCGCCATTCTGGTTTTCGTTTCCGGGGGGGTCATCGCCTGGCCGCAGGCGGTCGTCATGATCCCGGGCGTCGCGCTGGGCGGCTATGCCGGTGTCTGGATCGCCAAACGCGTGCCGCAAGGCGTCGTGCGCGGCTTCGTCGTCGCCGTCGGCCTGCTTCTGGCTTTTTATTACTTCACCAAGGGGTGAGGCACGGCGCCAAGCAAGTCCGGCCGCCGCTCCTGAGTGAGCTTCACCGCCTGGGCGCGCCGCCACTCCGCGATCTTCTTGTGGTTGCCGGAGATCAACACGTCCGGGATTGGCCTGCCCTCGAACTCCGGCGGCCGCGTGTAGTGCGGATGCTCGAGCAGGCCGTTCTCAAAGCTTTCTTCCTCGCCCGAGACGACGTTGCCCATGACGCCGGGCAGCAGCCGCACCACCGCGTCGAGCAGCACGAGCGCCGCCGGCTCGCCGCCCGACAGGATGAAATCGCCGATCGAGACTTCCTCCAAAGCACGCGCTTCGATCAGCCGCTGGTCGACGCCTTCGAAGCGGCCGCACAGGATGACAGCGCCCGGCCCGGCGGCGAGCGCCCGCACCCGGGCCTGGGTGAGCGGTTTCCCACGCGGGCTCATCAGCAGCCTTGGACGTTCGTCGCCTTGCGGCGAAACGTGATCAATAGCCTTGGCCAGCACATCCGCGCGCATCACCATGCCAGCGCCGCCGCCGGCCGGCGTGTCGTCGACGGTGCGGTGCCTGTCGGTGGCGAAATCGCGGATCTGGATCGCCTCCAGCGACCATGTGCCGGCCTCCAGCGCCCGGCCCGCCAGCGACAGGCCGAGAGCGCCCGGAAACATCTCCGGATAGAGCGTCAGCACCGAGGCGGCAAAGCTCACCGGTTGCCCCCGGCGTCCTTCGGTCCGCGCGGCCTGCCTTTCGGATCGAACCCGGAATGGCCCGGCGCCTCGCTCTCCTCGTCGTCGAGCAACCCCGCCGCCAGCGGATCGACCTGGACATAACCGTCGGCGATCGACACATGCGGCACCGCCGCCTGGGTGAACGGGATGAGCACCCCCTTGCGGCCGGCGAGTGTGACGTCGAGGATGTCGCCGCCGCCGAAATTGTGCACGGCGACAACCCTGCCGATGACGCCGGTGTCGTCCCTGACCTCCAGGCCGATGAGGTCGGCATGGTAGAACTCGTCCTCCTCGCCGTCGTCCGGCAGCACCGAACGATCGACGAAGAGTTCCGTGCCGGCAAGCGCTTCGGCGGCGTTGCGGTCGCTGATGCCCTTGAAGCGCACCACCACCACCGTGCCGGCCGGCCTGATGTCGAGGATCTGGAAGGTGCGGCCATCCTTGGCTTGGAGCGGCCCATAATCGGCGAGCGCCAGCGGATCGCCGGTGAACGTCTTCACCCGCAATTCGCCCTTGATGCCGTGCGCGGCGCCGATCACGGCCATCTGGACGGGGTTCTGGAGCTTCGACATCGGCGTCACTTCCTTTGCCTTGCTCTAACCCTCCCCGGCCGCCATTTCAATGATCGCCTCTTCACTGCTTCCTAACCTCCGCGCCGGAAAATGCCGCCATGCAGGAATTCCTCATCCCGGCAAAACCCGATCTTCAGGCGGCGCGCGAAAGCTGGCTGAAGATGCTGGCGCGCGAGCGCCGGCTGTCGCCGGAGACGGTCGAAGCCTATGAGCGCGACACCCGTCAGTTCCTGCATTTTTTGACCGGACACTGCGGCGGACCGCCCGGCATCTCCGATATCGCCGACTTGCGGCCGGCCGATCTGCGCGGCTTCCTCGCCGCGCGCCGCAACAGCGGCGCCGGCGCCCGCACG
>NZ_JHQR01000122.1 GCF_014843825.1 Mesorhizobium silamurunense | reverse complement strand
AAGCTGGATAGAAACTGGGGGCAACGTCATGCCCAAACCAACGGCGGTGGTGGTCGTCTCCGTTGGCGGATGTCGGAGCCGCCGTCCGCGCGGCGGGGATCGCGCGGTCCCAGATTTTCATCACCACCAAAGTTTGGGTCAGCAATTACTCCGGCTCACGATTCATGGCATCCGTCGATCAGAGCCTGGCGGATCTCCAAACGGACTACATCGACCTGCTGCTCGTGCATTGGCCGCACGGTGGAGCATCTATTGCCGAGCAGATAGAGGGCCTGAACAGGGCAGTGGAATCAGGCAGAGTGCGCCATATCGGCGTCAGCAACTACAACAGCGAGATGCTTCGCGCAGCCACGGCGCTGTCGAAGCATCTGCTCATCACCAACCAGGTGGAATATCATCCATTTCTGGATCAATCCGCTGTCCTGGCGCAACTTGCCGCCGAGCGGTCCAGCCTCATGGCATATTGCGGCATGGCGGTCGGCCGAGTCTTCGAGACAGATTTGCTCGCGTCCATTGCCGCCCGCCGCCAACGAAGCGTCGCACAAGTGGTCCTGCGCTGGCTGATACAGCAGGAGCGCGGCGTGGCGCTCTCACGGACGGAGAATATCGAACGCATCCGGTCCAACACGCGGATTTTCGATTTCTTGCTGACGGACGACGAGATGGCAGCGATTTCCGCGCTTGGCGCTCCCGGCAGCCGGATCGTTAATCCTCCGCATCTCGCGCCGGATTGGGATTAGCTTCCGACGGCAATGCTGCCGCCTCAGCGTTCAATCCGGGAGCTTGTCGAAGAAGAGATAGATAACGGCGATCTTGCCGTCGTGGGCGACTATGAAATCGGTTCCGGCCACCTCAGCCGGCTTGCCCGGGCTACCCTCCACCCACCGAACCCGGCCGCCATTGCCTACCTCCTCGGGCGGCGCGATCAGTTGATACTGAAAGTCGGGATGCATGGCTTTGATCACGCCTGCGATGCGGTTGATTTCGTCGTGGCCACGGTAGGTGCCGCCCGGTTCGTAGAAGACGGCGTCTTCGTGGAAGATCTCTTCGATCGTGGCCCGCCGGCGCGCGGGGTCGATCTCACCGAACACCTCGTGGAGATTGCGAAGCAACAGGGTTGATGACGTCGGGGACATGGCTTTCTCCATTGGAGTGTCAACGTTTACACGCATCTTCAGTGTCAGCCGCCACGAGGAAGCGCACGGAGAACTCAGCAAATTTCCGAATGTTTGGGGAGTTACAGACCGGCGCGAAACGGCATGGATGCCTTCAACCCGGCTCTCTCTGCCGGCTAATCCGGACAATATCCTCGATGGCCGAGCGGATTTGGGGCCAGGGAAACTCGGCATCGTCCTCAGACGACTGACCTTCCTTAAGCACTGCATCAAGCTTGGCTCCTACGCCGGCAAGGGTAGTGGCAGGCGTTTCAGACAATTCTTCGAGCAAGGCCCCCGCTCGGTTGGCCGCCTCTTGCTCAGCGCGCATAGCGGCGGAGTACCCTATTTCCCTGTCGGCGGCATCCCAGTGAGCCTGATGGGCCGCGAAGTTCGCTTCAGCCTTCGCGCGGACCGCTGCGTAGTGGTCCTTTCCGACATGCCGAAATGCCCGCTTCCAGAACTCGTGAAACTGTCTGACTGGGGCGGGCTCCAGCTTTGGGTGCAACCTCCCGGATCCCGCCTATAGCGCCTAGCTTATCGACTGGACAGCCGGTCCGGATAGACGTCCGCCACTCTAAGTAGTTTCCCGTAGGGACATAACCGAATTTCGGTATAGCGGGATTTGCGCGATTGCTGTTGTCACAATTCACCGGGACCACAGTCATGTACGCTCAAGCTTCCGCCAAGATCGAACTGCCGTCATATCTCCCTCATCAGAGCCCTGCGCCCATGTTTGAGGGGGCCGCAGTGCAGCCGGTCAGCTTCTTCCGTGCGGGCGCCGAGATCTATGCCCAAGGCGAAAAGGCGGGCGCTCTCTATCAGGTCGAGTTCGGCGCCGTCCGTATCTACCGCTTGCTTGCCGACGGCCGCAGGCAGATCAGCGCGTTCCATCTGGCGGGAGAAACTTTCGGCTTCGAAGCCGACGCCACTCACCATTTCTTCGCCGAAGCGATCAACGCAACCGGCGTGCGGATCTTCCGCGCCCCTGTGGGCACGGACATGTCTCGCCAGCTTCTGCCCCTTGCCCTCAAAGGCCTGACCCGTGCGCAGGAACATCTTCTCGTGCTCGGCCGTCAGAACGCCATCGAGCGCGTCGCGGCGTTCCTGGTCGAAATGTCGGAGCGTCAGTGTGGGTTGAGGCAGGTGGAATTGCCTATGTCGCGGAACGACATCGGCGATTATCTCGGCCTCACCATCGAAACCGTCTCGCGGGTCTTCACCCGCTTAAAGGAGAAAGGCGTGATCCGCCTGCTCAGCCTGCGCAGCATCGAAATCCTCAAGCGGGACACCTTGCTGGCGATGGGGGAATGAGGCCATTCGGGTCCAATCGCCCGCGCATCGATCCTGAAAGGGCACGACAATGAAAGCCACGCTTACAACCCACACCGGATTTCGCTTCGAAGTGCGCCGTGCACGTCCTGATGACGAGCCACTCGTCGCCGAATTCTTCACCCATGTGACGCCGGAGGATCTGCGCTTCCGCTTCCTGGGAGCAGTGCGGGAAGTTTCGCATGAGCGGCTGGTGGCGATGACCCGGTCCGACGATCCGCATATCCATAATTTTCTCGCCTTCTCGACCGACGGAATGTTGATCGCGGTGGCAACGCTTGCCAGCGATCCGGCCGACCGCCGTGGCGAAGTCGCTATCTGCATTCGCGAGGATCGCAAGCATCTCGGCGTCGGCTGGGAGTTTCTCGGCTATGTCGCGCACTATGCGGACGACCAGGGCATCGAGTCGATTGAGTCGATCGAGAGCCGCGAAAACCGCGCAGCGATCGAACTTGAACGTGACATGGGTTTCATCGTCACGACGGATCCCGATGACCCGACACTTGTCCTGGTTCAGCGGAAGATCGGCGCCAAGCTGCCGAGCTAGTTCCTGCTATCCTGCCACGCGGCAAATCGGACCGTTTCGAGGGTCGAGGAGTTCCGTGGCCACCGCATGTTCCTCGTCGGTTGGGATGACAAGAACGTCAATGTGGGAATCCGGATCGCTGACCAGTTCTTCGCCGCCGCGATTCAAACCGTCATCTATAACGACACCAAGCCATGCGGCGGCCTCGCAGATCCTTTGCCGGATTTGAGGCGCATGCTCGCCGATACCCGCGGTGAACACCAGCGTGTCGAGGCCTCCAAGCGCGGCGGCAAGCGAGCCGATCTCGCGCCCGACACGGTAGACGAACAGATCGACTGCGCGGGCCGCCGCTGGCTCGCTCGACGCAAGCAGCGTCTGCATGTCCCCGGAAATGCCGGATACGCCGAGCAGGCCGGAACGCTCGTAAAGCAATTCGGTCAATCGGTCGGGCGACAGCTTCCACTCCTGCAAAAGATGCAGGATCACGCCAGGATCGATGGCGCCGCAACGCGTGCTCATGACGAGGCCGTCAAGCGTCGAAAAGCCCATAGTCGTGGCGAGGCTTACCCCTGCCTTCATCGCGCACAGGCTGGCGCCGCTGCCGAGATGGGCCACAATCGTTCGGCCACCGGTACCGTCGCCGTAGCGCTCACGGAGCTTCGCGGCGATGTGGCTGTAGGAAAGCCCGTGGAAGCCATAGGAGACGATGCCCTGCTCCGACATTTCGTGCGGCAAGCCGTACAGTCTGGCGAGTTCCGGCCGCGCCGTGTGAAAGGCCGTATCGAAGCAGCCGACCTCACTGGCCTCAGGCAGAAGCTGACCGGCCATGTGGACGATCTCCAGGTTGATCGCCTGATGGATAGGCGCGAGCGGCTCAAGCCCATGCAAGGCATTGAGCGTACGCTCATCGAGCAGGGTCGCATGGGTAAATTCTTGCCCGCCATGGACGATGCGGTGGCCGACCGCGCCGATCCGGCGCAAAAGAGCGTGGTCGGCGAGATAGGACGCTATGGCCTCGAATGCCTTGGCGATGTCGGTCGGCCCGTCCCCCAAGCTTCTGTCTATCTCGGTCGAGAAAGCCGTTGACGCTATGCGTAGTCGTGGACTGCGCACTATCGACCAGACGCTGCCACGCACCAGCAGGTCAAGTTCGTCGCGCTGCTGAAACACGGCGAACTTCAGGCTCGACGAGCCGCCGTTGAGGACGAGAATGGCATCGGTCATCGTCGGCCCGCCCCAACCAATCTCGGAGCGCTCATCCATTTGGCCTGGCGCTTCGGCATCGAACTACTGCTCCCACTTCCAGGCGAGGATCTCGGGCATATCCTGGCCGTGCTCGCGGATATAGGCCCGGTGCTCAATCAGCTTGCCTTCCATGGCCTGCTTCAGCTTGATATGCGCGCCGGCCGGTTCGGGAATGCGGTCGAGCACACCCAGCACGAGGTGGTAGCGGTCCAGACCGTTCAGCACGGTCATGTCGAAGGGCGTGGTCGTCGTCCCTTCCTCATTGTAGCCGCGCACATGGATGTTGTCGTGGTTGGTTCGCCGGTAGGTCAGGCGATGAATGGTCCAAGGATAGCCGTGATAAGCGAAGATGACGGGCTTATCGGCTGTGAAAAGCGCGTCGAACTCGCGATCCGACAGGCCGTGCGGGTGGTGTTCCTTTGGCTGCAGGGTCATCAGGTCGACGATGTTGACCAGCCGGATCTTGAGGTCGGGAATGTGGCGTTTCAGGATTTGGACGGCGGCCAGCGTCTCGAGCGTCGGCACATCGCCGGCGCAGGCCATCACCACATCCGGCTCGGCCCCGCCGTCGGTCGATGCCCACTCCCATATGCCGATGCCGGCATTGCAGTGGACTTTCGCCTCGTCGATGGACAGCCACTGCCAGGAATTGGCTTTGCCGGCGACGATGACGTTGATGCGGTTCCATGTCCGCAGCACATGGTCGGTCACGCAAAGCAGGCTGTTGGCATCCGCCGGCAGATAGACGCGCACGACGTCCGCCTTCTTGTTCAAGGCAACGTCGATGAAGCCTGGATCCTGATGACTGAAGCCGTTGTGCTCCTGCTGCCAGACGTGGCTGGACAACAAATAGTTCAGCGACGCGATCGGCCGTCGCCATGGCAACTTGCGGCAGGCATCCAGCCATTTCGCGTGCTGGTTGAACATGGAATCGACGATGTGCGTGAAAGCCTCGTAGCAGGAGAACAGGCCGTGGCGGCCGGTGAGAAGATAGCCTTCCAGCCAACCCTGGCAGGTGTGCTCGGATAGGATCTCCAGAACCCTGCCTTCCCGGCCGAGGTGCACGTCCTCGGGTAGGATCTCTTCCATCCAGGCACGCTCCGTCACCTCGAATACATCCTGCAGCCGGTTCGATGCCGTTTCGTCGGGACCGACGATGCGAAAGTTCCTGGTGCTTTGATTCAATGCCATGACGTGACGCAGGAAATTGCCCATCACACGAGTGGACTCTGCTTTCACGCCGCCGGGCTGCTGGACCGAGATTGCGTGCTCTTGCAGATCCGGCAGTTCGAGAGATCGGCGCAGCAGGCCGCCATTGGCATGCGGGTTGGCGCTCATGCGCATGGCGCCTTCCGGCGCGGTGGCACGGATCGTGGCCACAGGCGCGCCGGCGGCATCAAAGAGTTCTTCAGGCCGGTAGCTCCTCAGCCAATCCTCGAGCATCTTCAGATGCGCCGGGTTTTCGGCGAGGCCGGAGAGCGGAACCTGATGCGCGCGCCAGAACCCTTCGGTCTTCAGCCCGTCGACCTCCTTGGGACCGGTCCAGCCCTTCGGGCTTCGCAGCACGATCATCGGCCACTTCGGACGAGGCTGTTCGGTCTCCGCGCCGCTGCGCGCGGTCTGTTGAATCGCCCGAATGCGATCTAGTGCATCGTCGAGCACGGCGGCCATCCGCTCATGCATCGGGGCCGGATCGTCACCCTCGACGAACAGCGGGTCGTAGCCATAGCCGACGAACAGCGCACGCAATTCTTCTTCAGGGATGCGGGCGAGAATCGTGGGATTGGCGATCTTGTAGCCGTTGAGGTGGAGGATCGGCAGCACCGCGCCGTCAAGCGCCGGATTAAGGAACTTGTTGGAGTGCCAGGAGGTTGCCAGCGGCCCGGTTTCCGCCTCGCCGTCGCCGACGACGCAGGCGACGATCAAATCGGGGTTGTCGAAGGCCGCGCCGTAGGCATGTGAGAGCGCGTAGCCGAGCTCGCCGCCTTCATGGATCGAGCCTGGCACGTCGGGCGCGGCATGGCTTGGGATGCCGCCGGGAAACGAGAACTGCCGGAAGAGCATCTTCATTCCGGCCTCATCCAACGAGATATCCGGATTGATCTCGCTGTAGGTGCCTTCGAGATAGGTATTGGCAACCATGGCAGGTCCGCCATGGCCAGGGCCGCAGACATAGATGACGTTGGCATCGCGCAGTCTGATCGCGCGGTTGAGATGCGCGTAGATGAAGCTGAGACCTGGCGAGGTTCCCCAATGGCCGAGCAGCCTGGGTTTGACATGCTCCAGACGAAGCGGCTCACGAAGCAGCGGATTGTCGAGCAGATAGATCTGCCCGATCGTCAGGTAGTTGGCGGCACGCCAGTAGGCGTCGATGTTGCGCAGTTCCTGTGCGGACAAGCGATTGGTGCTGGGATGCTCGGTCATTTCCGACTCCTTCGTTGGTTCCAAACCGACCCGGCTGAAGCACAACGCATCGACGCGGCCACCGGTTCATGACCCGTCGGTGTCAAGACTGGGCGCCATCGATCTACCCGGCGAAACGCGGTCGAGCTTTGATCCATCGCAAATGCCAAGTCGCCAGGCGGCCGCAGCTTCGAAACGCACCTCAACTGCGGTTTCGTCGAGCAAGGCGGAAAGCGCCGTCTTTGCTTCAGAGCAACGAACGCACTGAAAAGGCCAGGCAGGATAGTTGTTTGCAAATGCGGACAAGCAACATGAAACGCAAATTGAACGACGATGCGACGATGGATGGGATCATGCGCAAGGCGCCGGCGGCAATCCGTGTCGTTCTCCAGCACGGAATGCTGTGCGTCGGCTGCCCGATCGCTTCCTTTCATACCGTTTCCGATGCGGCACGCGAGCATGATCTTGACGAGGACCAGCTTCGCTGCGATTTGGAGGCGGTCATTGACGCCGGTGAAACGGACTAGCCCTTTGCCACGCGACCTTCGGCGATGACAAGGAGGCGATGCGGCTCGACCACGACTACCCTTTGCCGTCCGCTCTTGACGAACCCTTGGTCCTCCCAAGCGGAAAGCAGCCGGCTTACCGTGTGGAGCGTGGTGCCCGTCATTTCCGCGACATCCTGACGTGAAATCGGGAAGTCGATCAGAATCCCTTCCTCGGTCTTTTTCCCCGACTGCTTGATCAGCTTAAGCAACGCATGCGCGACGCGCTGCTCCACCTGCTCGGTGGACATCTCGATGATACGCGCGTGGGCATCCTGCAGCCTGCTTCCCACCGCCTTGTAGGTATTGGCGCTGAAGCTCGGGAACGTTGTCGCGAATGTCGGCCAGAGCTGGCCGGGCCAGGCAAGCACAACGCAATCGACAACGGCAATCGCGCTTGCCGGATAGGTGGTCCGACCCAGAGCGTGGGCGATCCCCATCAGCTCGCCCGGGCTTATGTATCGCACGGTCACCTCGTGTCCGTCCGGAGTCGACTTCACCACGCGCACATGGCCGTCGAGCAGCAGGAAGAACGAATGCGCCTCCTGTTCCTGCTCGAACACCGGCTGATCCTTCGCGATCCGGACCGACCTCGCCTGCCCGATCATGCGATCGAGATCCGCGGCAGCGATGCCCTCGAAGAGGGAAAGCCCGGCAATCAGTGATCGGTCAAGGCTTGTCAATTGCCTTTTCTCCCCAACTTCAACTGCGCAAACGCGCTCAGGTCCCCTGGCCAGACTGTGTCACGGACGACCGCCTGTCGACAAGTGAAGCCTCCTGTCGCCGTCAATCAGTCGGCTGTTTGCGCTGAGGCAAATTCCCTCCTTCAGGGGCGGGATAAAAGAGCCCCAAACAGGAAATCCTGCCCGGTTTCCAATGAGGCATGTCATGGCAATTCCGCGGACGCGGCCAAGCGCTTATCCGGCAATCTTCTCCTACGGGTTCCGACCCTTCTTTCTGCTGGGCTCGCTGCAAGCCGCCACCGCGATGCTTTTGTGGTTGCCTCTCTACTACGGCAAGCTTGGAACCCCTAGCCTGTTCCTGCCTGTGGACTGGCACATCCACGAGTTGCTCTTCGGCTACCTGCCCGCGGTCGTGACAGGCTTCCTGCTGACCGCAATTCCGAATTGGACCGGACGACTGCCGGTTCAAGATTTTCGCCTTATGATCCTTGTGCTGCTGTGGATCGCTGGCCGAGTGGCCGTGTTCCTTTCCGCGGAAACGGGTTGGCTGGCAAGCGCGGTCATAGACTGCTCTTTTCTGCTGGCGGTGGTGGTTGCTGCGGCAATCGAAATCATCGCTGGGCGAAACTGGCGAAACCTCAAGGTGCTTCTGCCGGTCGCGACCCTGTTGGCTGCAAATGTCATGTTTCATGCCGAAGCGCATTACCAGGGCGTCTCCGACATGAGCCGGCGCCTCGGCCTTGGAGCGGTTGTCGTCCTCATCATGATCATTGGCGGACGCATCGTTCCGAGCTTCACCCGCAACTGGCTGGTTCGCGAGAAGCCGGGACGGCTCCCGGCATCGTTCGGCAGGTTCGACATCGGAACGATCGCGCTGTCCGCTGTCGGACTCGCTGCGTGGAGTTTTTTCCCCGACAGCATTGCAACCGGCGTGCTGCTAATCGCCGCCGCGGTCTTCAACGCTGTTCGGCTCGCCCGCTGGGCCGGCGACCGGACGTTGTCCGACCCCTTGGTTCTGATCTTGCATGTTGCATTCGCGTTTGTGCCGCTTGGGCTGCTGCTCGCCGGACTGGCCGTCTTCTCTCCAGCAAGGATCCCTCCGGTTGCCGGCATTCATGCCTTTGCGGTGGGCGCGATCGCCTGCATGACACTTGCCGTCATGACGCGGGCCACTCTCGGCCACACCGGCCGTGCGCTGAAGGCAAGTGCCGGAACATGTGCGGTTTTCGTTGCGATCCTCATTGCTGCCGTTCTGCGCGTGGCCGCCGCAATCGCGCCTGCCGAGACAATTCTCCTCCACGTGTCAGCGGCGTTCTGGATTGCCGCTTTCGCCGGCTATGCGGTGCTGTTTGGCGGGTTTCTCACGCGCGCCCGCCTGCGCGCACGTGCCGCCAATCGTTCTTTGAAGAGCGGGCCTTCTTGAAGAACGGGCGGGGCAGCCGCTCATTTTCGTCGAGCAATTTGCGCCAGCGCAAATCGCCGGGTCGCCCAACGATCTACAAGGACGCAACGGTTGATGCCGTGGTGAAACAAAGAAAGGAACTCTCCAATGAAACTGCCCCTGATTGCCGCGGCGATCGCCTTGATCTCAATCGCCGGTGCTGCAAATGCCGAAGAACATGTCGTCCAGATGCTGAACAAGGGTGAGAAGGGCGCGATGGTCTTCCAGCCCGACTTTGTCCGGGCCGCACCCGGCGACACCATCAAGTTCGTGCCGACCGACAAGAGCCACAATGCCGAGGTCATCAAGGGCATGATCCCGGACGGCGCCGAAGCCTTCAAGGGCAAGCCTAGCGAGGAAATAACGGTCACCCTTACCAAAGAGGGCGTCTATGGCGTGAAGTGCGCCCCCCACTACGGCATGGGCATGGTGGCCCTGATCGTCGTCGGCAAGCCTGTCAACCTGGAAGCGGCGGAAGCCGTCAAGCAGATCGGCAAGGCAAAGCCCGTCTTTGCCGAGCTTTTCGCCGAAGCGACCAAGACCGCTTCGAACTGATCCGACAGCATGCGAGGCTGCCTCCGGCAATGGCGGGCTGGAGGCACTGGCCGGACAGACCAGGGGAGAGGTCTGTCCGGCCATTTTTTGTGCCGGCCGCGCGTTGCGCCGGCGCTGGCAAGCTCACCAGACCGTTACGCGTCTCTTTCGAGTCAAGGTTCTCAAAAATGGTCGGGCGACCTGCAGCAGATTTGCGCAAACGCAAAGACGAGCACGGCAAAGATACTATTCTGGCTTCGTCGAAACGTTGAGGTCGAGGAGATGAAAATGCTTACGAGACGCGAGGCTTTGCTGAGTTCTGTTCTTACCGCCGCTGCCATTGCCACCATCGGCTCGGCGCCGGCGATGGCGGCCGCGAAGGATGTGGCCGGACTGCCACGCGAGAAGGTGACCCTGGTCGCGCCACCTTTCGTGCACGCTCACGACCAGGTGGCCAAGGGCGGCCCCAGGGTTGTCGAGTTCACCATGACGATCGAAGAGAAGCCGATGGTCATCGACGCCGACGGCACGCAGCTCAACGCCATGACCTACAACGGCTCCATTCCGGGCCCTCTCATGGTCGTACATGAAGGCGACTATCTCGAGCTTACGCTCGTCAATCCCGATACTAACACGCTTGCCCACAACATCGACTTCCATGCGGCGACAGGCGCGCTCGGCGGCGGCGGGCTGACCCTGGTCAATCCGGGCGAACAGGTGACGCTACGCTTCAAGGCGACCCGGCCGGGGACGTTCGTCTACCATTGCGCGCCCGGCGGAGCGATGATCCCCTGGCATGTCGTGTCGGGCATGAGCGGCGCGGTGATGGTGCTCCCGCGTGATGGGCTGAAGGACGAGAAGGGCAAGCCCGTACGCTACGACCGCATCTATTATATCGGCGAGAACGACTTCTACATCCCGCGCGACGAGCAGGGAAAATTCAAGAAGTACGACTCGGCCGGCGACAACTACGACGACACCGTAAAGGTGATGCGCGGTCTGATCCCGACGCATGTGGTGTTCAACGGCACGGCCGGATCGCTGACCGGCGAAAACGCCATGAAGGCAAAGGTCGGCGAAACGATCCTGATCGTCCATTCCCAAGCCAACCGCGACACCCGCCCACATCTGATCGGCGGCCATGGCGATTTCGTCTGGGAAGGCGGCAAGTTCGCGAACCCGCCCGCCAAGGACATGGAGACCTGGTTCATCCGCGGCGGATCGGCGGGCGCAGCGCTCTACACGTTCCGGCAGCCGGGGATTTACGCCTACGTGAACCACAATCTGATCGAGGCAGTCGAGCTCGGCGCGACCGCGCACTTCATGGTCGACGGAAGCTGGGACGACGACCTGATGATGCAGGTCGAAGCTCCCAAGGTAATTGCTTCATAGGCAGAGGGCCGCTCTGCAGCCCGCCGGCACCTGCCGGCTGGCTGCACCGGCAAGCGGGGTTCGAGTATGTCCTTCGATCCTGTATTCACATTCGGAACGATCGCGGCCGCCGCGCTCATCGGTTTGGGTGTCAGCCACGCGATCGATGACACGTCATCGCAGCTGGGAGGTCCAGACGCGGTAAACGAGTTGGTGACGCTGACACCCGGCTCATTCGACCACGCGCAGCCTGGCGAATTCCTGAAGGACAACCATCCCGCACCGGCACCCGTGGTGGGAGAGACCATCGACGCGCCGCTGGAGATCATGAAATTCCAGGTGACCGCATCGGACTATGACCGTTGCGTTTCGGATGGCGCCTGCAAGCCTGCGGACTCGCGCCTTGCCGGCAACGTTCCGGCGACTGGCGTCAGCTTCATTGATGCGCAGGCCTATGCGAACTGGCTGTCGGCGCGAACGGGCGAAACATGGCGGCTGCCGACCGACGTGGAGTGGGCCTATGCGGCAGGCGAACGGTTCCGGGCCGACATTGAGGGCGGTGAAGGCGACCCGGCCGATCCGGCGAAGCGATGGCTCACCCAATATCGCAACGAGACCGCGCTCGGTCGCAAACCAGATCCTGAACCGAGGGCGCGCGGGTCCTTCGGCTTCAACGCAAAGGGTGTTGCGGACATTGCCGGCAATGTCTGGGAGTGGACTTCCACATGTTACGCCCACGCGACGGTGTCCAGCGGCCGCGTTGCCAGATCGATCAGCAATTGCGGCGTGCATGTTGTGGAGGGTTTCCACAGGACCTACATGTCGAACTTCGTCCGCGACGGCAAAAGCGGCGGTTGCGCGGTCGGCACGCCGCCCGACAATCTGGGCTTCCGCCTTGTCCGTGACCGTGGTGGCTTCGCGCAGGCGCTTCGTCGCCTGGGCCTAACCTGATTGCGTAGACAACAAGGAATATGAATGACCTCGAAGTCAGTCTTGCCTGACAGGGTTCGCCCTGCTGCCGAACAGCCTCTGATCCGTCCCGGCGTCGATCGGACATCGATAGGAGCACTGGTCCGCAAATTCTATTCCAGGGTGAGAAAGGATAAGCGCCTTGGCCCCATTTTCGCCCGCGAGATCGTTGGTGATTGGGAGCCTCACCTGGAGAAGATGACGGACTTCTGGTGTTCCGTCATTTTGAAAAGCGGCGTCTATCAGGGGCGGCCGGTGCCGGCTCACCTGAAGCTCAAGGATGTCACCGAAGCCGACTTCGAGATCTGGCTGGCTCTCTTCCGCGAGACGGCGGCAGAGCCGTTCGCGCCCGAAACCTCGGTAGTGTTCGTCGAGCGGGCGCAACGAATAGCCGCGAGCCTGAAGCTCGCCATGTTCTTTCGCCTTGATCGTACCGCGCCTGCGGACAGCCAGTAAGGCTTCTCCAGAACAGCCGGATCGGCAGGTTTGATCTGGCGCAAGGAATACGGTTCTTCGGACCGTAGTGTCCCCGAATGATCCTCAATCTTTTCGTCGGCACGATCGTCATCAGCCTGACGGTCCTGATCCACACTTTCGGCCTTATCGCCGTCACTCATGCGATGGCGCGCCTCGTGGCGCTCTTCCGCATGCACGGCCGCCGCAGCCGGGTCATCGCCATGATTACAGTCGTGATGGGCCTTTTTGCGGTCATGACGGCGGAAGTCTGGCTATGGGCCGGCGTGTACCGGCTGCTCGGAATCCTGAGCGACTTCGAGACGGCGCTCTACTTCTCGACCATCACCTTCTCGACGGTCGGCTATGGAGACGTGGTGCCGGCCCATGGCTGGCGCGTCCTGGCGGCTTTGGAAGGCATCAACGGGTTTCTGCTGATCGGCTGGTCGACGGCCTATCTGATCGCGGCCGGCACCCGTGTCGGCCCATTCAGGATCGGCGAGCATTTTTGATGCGCAGCCTTAAGCCGTTGCTCAAACGGCCACCGAATGCCTGGCGTTTCCATTCCTGAGATATCTGTCGAATTTCGCCGCCACCGTCCTGACCAGCGGGTGGCTTTCCGCCGGCACGACGAAGTTCTCGCCTTCGAGCCGGAGAAGCTCGCCGGCACCGCTGATGGCGAGGCGGCTTGCCTCGCAGAGCAGCTTTTGGCCGACAGCTCCAAAGCGCTCGACCAGGTCCACCGCCGAGAAGGCGAATTGGCACATCAGGCGCTCGATGACCCAGCCTCGCGCCTGATCATCGACGCTGAGTTCAATCCCGCGGGCTATCGCCAGTTGTCCGGAGTCCACGGCCCTTTCATATTCACCGGTCGCGACGATGTTCTGGGCGTAGCCCTGCCGATATCGGCTGATGGAGGAGGGACCGAGACCGATCAGGGTTTCGCACTGGTCCTCGGTATAGCCCTGGAAGTTGCGGCGGATCTTGCCGCCGCGCGCAGCGACCGCAAGCGTGTCCTGCGGCTTTGCGAAATGATCCAATCCCAAGGCCTCGTAGCCGGCGCCGACAATCGTTCGCGCGGCAAGTTGCGACTGTGCCAGGCGCGCGGTGGAATCGGGCAGCCAGGCCTCATCGATCATCGTTTGATGTTTCTTGAACCACGGCACATGCGCGTAGCCAAACAAGGCAAGCCTGTCCGGCGCCAGTGTCAGCGCTTGGCCGACAGTCGCCGCAACACTCTCGCAGGTCTGATGTGGCAGGCCATAAAGAAGGTCCAGGTTGACGGAAGTGACGCCCCGCGCGCGCACTGCATCGACGATGCTTTTGGTCAGCGCGAAACTCTGCTCGCGATTGATCGCCTTCTGAACCTTGGGATCGAAGTCCTGAACGCCGAGACTCGCTCTCGTCATGCCGATCGCGGCGAAGGCATCGAGCCGACCCTCATCCATGTCGTTCGGGTCGATTTCGACGCTGAGACTGGCATTGTCGAGGAAGTCGAATCGATCCCGCAGCGCTTTTCCGAGCAAGAGGATGTCTTCGGGCTTCAGCATCGTCGGGGAACCGCCGCCGAAATGAACGGCGCGGACCTTGCCCCGGCCGCTCACCAGCCCGCCGACCGTTTCGATTTCCCTGTGCAACGAGCGCAGGAAGGTGACCACGGGCGCATAGTGTCGGGTCTGCTTGGTGTGGCAGGCGCAGAACCAGCACAGCCTGTCGCAATAGGGGATATGCAGATACAGCGATATCTCGTCATCGCCCTCAAGCGCGTCCATCCAACCGCGAACCGTTACCGCGTCGACGCCCGGGTGAAAGTGCGGGGCCGTCGGATAGCTCGTATAGCGAGGTACGCTATCGCCAAGGCCTGGGGTGGGCGTTGGGCGAGTTTCTTGGATGGTGGCCGCTGCGTTGCTCATGGCAGGCAAACTGCCGAAACTACTCCGACAAAGCCTTGATTTCGATCAAGGCGGCACAGGACGCAACCGGCGCAAATTGCTTTCCTATTTTGTTGCGAGCGTCGTAATGGCCGTCAAACAGGATGCCAAACATGCCGACGTTCCCCCGATTTGCAGATCCTGCAAAGCGCGGCGCGGCGGATTATGCGGTGCGCTCAACACCAGCCAACTCGCCGAGCTGGCGAAAGCCTCGTCAAGACATGAGGTTTTGGCAGGGACGGAACTGTCCGACGATGAAACCTACTCGACCCTGTTGTCCGGCGTAGTCAAGCTGACGAGAAATCTGTCGGACGGTCGTCAGCAGATTGTCGGGTTCCATTTTGCGCCCGATTTTCTGGGCAGGCAGTTCGAGGCAAAATGGCCGATCAAGGCCGAAGCCTTGACGAAGGTGGCGCTCTGCTCGTTTCCAAGCACGATCATCGAGCGAATGACGAACGACACCCCGGAGCTTGGGCATAGGTTGCTTGAGCACGCGCTGAACGAACTCGACGAGGCGCGCGACTGGATGGCGGCTCTGGGGCGCAAGACTGCGTCCGAAAAAATCGCAAGCTTCCTTCTCATGGTCGCCAGAAACATCGATCGTGCCAACCATCCGGCTAGCTCGACGAGCTTCGACCTACCGCTTACGCGCGCCGATATCGCCGATTTTCTTGGACTGACCATCGAGACGGTTAGCCGCGAATTGTCCAGACTGCGATCGGACGGTGCAATCCAGATTGTCAACAAGCGGCATATCAGTCTCGCAAGCACGAGTGAGCTCGAGGAACGTTGCGGGGACTGAATAGCAACCTCCGACACTCTGCCAAACAGTATCGAGCTTCGGCCTCATCGAATCGGTCCCGAGTCGGCCCGCTTCTTTGCGGTCTTTGCATGATCGCCCCACCGCGCGCGAACTCGTGGCGACACGGATGCCTCCCAAACAAAACAGTACGCGTTTGACCTGAATCAAGGCCGGAGGATGGAAAAACCCGAAATGGTGCCGCGAGCGGTCAACTTCCGCAGAAATTTTTGAGACGAGATCGGGGACTTGCGATGAGATTTGGCACGGAGATCGTCCTTCTAACCCTGTTTGCCTTTGCCGCCCTTGTGGCTGCCGGCTTCGGTGCAGATGAACCTTTTCGCCAGCATATGTGGGTTTTGTTCTTCGCCGTGGCTGGCTTTACCGCGATCCTGCTGCGCAACACGGATTTCAAGCCGGCAGCTCCGATAGACCCCACCGCCTACATGGATGGCCCGATCCGCTACGGAGCCATCGCCACGGTGTTCTGGGGCGTCGTCGGCATGCTGGTTGGCGTTGTCATCGCTCTCCAGCTTGCCTACCCTGACCTCAATTTCGGGCCTTGGCTCAATTTCGGCCGACTGCGACCTGTCCATACCTCCGGCGTCGTCTTTGCCTTTGGCGGCAACGCCCTGCTTTGCACGTCGCTGTACGTCGTCCAGCGCACATGCAGGGCGCGACTTTTTGGCGGCAACCTCGCCTGGTTCGTGTTCTGGGGATATCAGCTTTTCATCGTCATGGCCGCGACAGGCTATCTGCTGGGCATCACCGAGAGCCGCGAATATGCCGAGCCGGAATGGTATGTCGACATCTGGCTGACAATCGTCTGGGTCGCCTATCTGATCCTTTTCCTTGGCACCATTCTGAAGCGCAAGGAACCGCACATTTACGTCGCCAACTGGTTCTATCTCTCTTTCATCGTGACCATTGCGATGCTGCACGTGGTCAACAACCTGTCGATGCCCGCCTCGTTGGTCGGCTCGAAAAGCTACTCCGCCTTCTCAGGCGTTCAGGATGCGCTGACGCAGTGGTGGTACGGGCATAATGCCGTGGGCTTCTTTCTGACGGCCGGCTTCCTCGGCATGATGTACTATTTCGTGCCGAAGCAGGTGAACCGGCCAGTCTACTCCTACCGCCTTTCAATCATCCACTTCTGGGCCCTCATCTTCCTGTACATCTGGGCGGGCCCTCATCACCTTCACTACACCGCACTGCCCGATTGGGCGCAGACGCTGGGCATGGTGTTCTCGATCATGCTGTGGATGCCTTCCTGGGGCGGCATGATCAACGGCCTCATGACCCTCTCCGGGGCCTGGGACAAGATTCGCACGGACCCAATTGTCCGCATGATGGTCGCGGCTATCGCCTTCTACGGCATGTCGACCTTCGAAGGCCCGATGATGTCGATCAAGACGGTCAACTCGCTCTCGCATTACACGGACTGGACCATCGGCCACGTTCACTCGGGCGCGCTCGGCTGGGTCGGCTTGATCACCTTCGGCGCCATCTACTACATGGTGCCGAAGCTCTGGAACCGCGAGCGGCTCTATTCACTGCGGCTCGTCACCTGGCACTTCTGGCTGGCAACGCTCGGCATCGTTGTCTACGCGGCGGTGATGTGGGTTTCGGGCATCATGCAGGGGCTCATGTGGCGGGAGTACGACGAGCAGGGATTCCTCGTCTACTCCTTCGCCGAGACCGTCGCCGCCATGCATCCCTACTATGTCATGCGCGCCGCGGGCGGCGCCATGTACCTCACCGGCATGCTGATCATGGCCTGGAACGTCACCATGACCATTCTTGGCTACCAGCGCGAGGAACAGTCCTCGCCGGGTTCCGCCCCCGCCCTCCAGCCTGCCGAATAAGGAGCCAGACATGGGCCTGATGGATAAACACGCGCTGATCGAGAAGAACGCCACGCTGCTTCTTGTCGGATCCCTGCTGGTCGTGACCGTCGGCGGTATCGTCGAGATCGCGCCTCTATTCTATCTCGACAACACGATCGAGAAGGTCGAGGGCATGCGCCCCTACTCGCCGCTCGAGCTCGCCGGACGCAACATCTATGTGCGCGAGGGATGCTACCTCTGCCACAGCCAGATGATCAGGCCGTTCCGCGACGAGGTGGAGCGCTATGGCCATTACAGCCTGGCGGCCGAGTCGATGTACGATCACCCGTTTCAATGGGGGTCCAAGCGGACCGGCCCCGATCTCGCTCGCGTCGGCGACCGCTACTCCAACAGCTGGCACGTCCAGCACCTTACGGACCCGCGTTCCGTCGTGCCCGAGTCGATCATGCCTAGCTATGCGTTCCTGAAGGACACGCCGATCGAGGTGAAGGATTTCTCGACGCACCTCGTCGCCAACCGGCGTGTCGGCGTCCCTTACTCCGATGACATGATCGCCAATGCCAATGTCGATCTGATGGCGCAGGCCGATCCCAATGCCGACACCTCCGGCCTGGAAAAGCGCTATCCAAAGGCCAAAGTCGGTGACTTCGACGG
Source organism: Mesorhizobium silamurunense (assembly GCF_014843825.1). GTDB lineage: Bacteria > Pseudomonadota > Alphaproteobacteria > Rhizobiales > Rhizobiaceae > Mesorhizobium > Mesorhizobium silamurunense. The sequence continues at coordinate 9,414 of NZ_JHQR01000122.1, read as the reverse complement.
CAATCCGCAACAGGTCACCGAGATGGATGCCCTCGTGGCCTATCTCCAAATGCTCGGCACACTGGTCGATTTCAAGAATTACGACGAAGCCGCCGGCTATCGCTGAGGAGGGCAAACGATGGACTACAACCTGATGCGCGAGTTCGCGGACAGCTGGGGGCTGCTGGCCATGGCCCTGTTCTTCATCGGCTGCGTGGCCTTCGCGTTTCGCCCTGGCGGCAGGACGCATGCCGACCAGGCTGCACAGATCCCACTCAAGGACGATTGATCATGAGCAACGAGCATATCGACGAAATCTCGGGCGTGATGACGACCGGCCACGAATGGGATGGAATCAAGGAGCTCAACAATCCCCTGCCGCGCTGGTGGGTGATCACCTTCTACGTCACCATCGCCTGGGCGCTCGCCTACACGATCGCCTACCCCGCCTGGCCGATGCTGAGCTCGGCCACCAACGGCGTCCTGAGCTTTTCCAGTCGCAACGACGTCAAGAACGAACTGGCCGCCGCGGAAGCCGCCAAGGCTAAGTACGTCGCGGCAATTCAATCCAAGAGCGTTTCCGAAATCGCCGGCGACGACGCGCTGCGCGAGTTTGCCGTCGCGGCCGGTGGTGCCGCATTCAAGGTCAACTGCGTGCAATGCCACGGATCCGGCGCACTGGGGTCGAAAGGATTCCCAAACCTCAACGATGACGATTGGCTCTGGGGGGGAAAGACGGAGCAGATTCATCAGACCATCACGCACGGAATTCGTTTCGCTGCGGATGCCGATACCCGCCAGTCGGAGATGACTGCTTTCGTCGATGTGCTTAAACCGGAACAGATCGCCCAGGTCAGTGCCTATGTGGCGAGCCTTTCCGGACCAATGCACGACAAAAGCTTGATTGAGCCCGGCGCTAAGGTCTTTGCGGACAATTGCGCCGCCTGCCATGGCGAGAACGCAAAGGGCAACAGGGAACTTGGAGCTCCCGACTTGACTGACGCGATCTGGCTCTACGGCTCCGGCGAGGCAGCCATCGCCGCACAGGTACGTGCCCCGAAGAACGGGGTGATGCCCGCCTGGGTCGGCCGCCTCGGCGAGACGACAGTCAAGGAGCTGGCTGTCTACGTCCATTCGCTTGGCGGTGGAGAATAGGAAGCGGGGCCTATTCTCGGCCCTCGGCCGTTCAAGCGACGAGGCCCGGCTGTGCCGGGCCTCGATTTTTTTGATCCCTCAATTTGACCTGCATCAACGCGACACGACGTGAGCGATTGCAAGATTGCAGGACAGAAGCGGCGTCATTTTCGGCGCGATTGGAGAACGTCGTGCTGGATCAGACACAGGTAGAACGGCTTGAAGCCGAGGCGGTCAACTCCGCCAAGTTGCGACAGCCGCTCTACGTGGCGCGCAAGAAGATCTTCCCGAAGCGCGCGTCCGGCCGTTTCCGCCAGTTCAAGTGGCTGGTGATGGCGATCACACTCGGTATCTATTATCTCACACCCTGGCTGCGCTGGGATCGCGGAGCCTTCGCTCCCGACCAGGCCGTGCTCCTCGATCTGGCGAACCGCCGCTTCTATTTCTTCTTCGTCGAGATCTGGCCGCAGGAATTCTACTATGTCGCCGGCCTGCTCATGATGGCAGGCGTCGGCCTTTTCCTGATCACATCGACGGTCGGGCGCGCCTGGTGCGGCTATACCTGCCCGCAGACCGTCTGGGTCGACCTGTTCCTTGTCGTGGAACGCGCGATCGAAGGTGACCGCAATGCCCGCATCAAGCTCGACGCCGCCCCGTGGACCGCTCGCAAGCTCTTCCTGCGCGTATCCAAGCATGCCGTCTGGCTCGTCATCGCAGTGGCCACGGGCGGCGCCTGGATCTTCTACTTCGCCGATGCCCCGAAGCTGCTCGGCGAAGTCGCCACTGGCACGGCGGCGCCAGTCGCCTATGTCACGATCGCCGTCCTGACCGGCACCACTTACGTTTTCGGCGGACTGATGCGCGAGCAGGTCTGCACTTACATGTGCCCCTGGCCGCGCATCCAGGCCGCTATGCTCGACGAAAATTCGTTGACGGTGACGTACAACGACTGGCGCGGCGAACCGCGGTCACGGCATGCCAAGAAGGCCACGGCCGCCGGACAACCGGTCGGCGATTGCGTCGACTGCAATGCCTGTGTCGCCGTCTGTCCCATGGGGATCGATATCCGTGACGGCCAGCAGCTGGAATGCATCACCTGCGCGCTGTGCATCGATGCTTGCGACAGCGTCATGGACAAGCTCGGCCGAGAACGCGGGCTGATTTCCTATGCAACGCTGGCCGACTACAACGCCAACATGGCGGTGGCGACCTCCGGCGGGGCCAGCCCGGTCAATCCGGCGCTCGTACGGACGGCGAGCGGCAGCTTCGTCGATGGCTTGGCACATTTCCACCTGGGCAAGATCTTCCGGCTGCGCACCTACATCTATCTCGGCGCGTGGTCGGCGATCGGGCTGGTGCTCGTCTATTCGCTGCTGACGCGCGAGCGGCTGGAGCTGAATGTCCTGCATGACAGAAATCCACAGTTCGTGACGCTTTCGGACGGCTCGATCCGGAACGGCTACACCGTCAAGCTGCTCAACATGATAGATGATACCCGAGCCGAGGACGATTGAGGTGACGCTGGAGGGTCTCGACGGCGGTGAGATGAGCGTTGTCGGCATCGACCAGCCTCCGAGCCGCTCATTTTCCATTTCGGTCGAACCTGACCGGCTGAAGACGCTGAAGGTCTTCGTTCGGCAACCCGCGGACCAGATCAAGAAGCCGGTGCAAAGCTTCGAATTTCGCATCAACGACCAGGCGAGTTCCGAATCCGCCGAGTACACCGCCAGTTTCAACGCACCGGAGAGCGGCAAATGAGCGCCGAAACGCGGAAGCCACGCGAGTTCACCGGCAGGCACATGTTGATCTCCATCGTCGCCTTCTTCGCGGTGGTCATCGGAGTGAATGTCACCATGGCAACGCTCGCCGGCAGGAGTTGGACCGGCCTCGTCGTCGAGAACACCTATGTTGCCAGCCAGCAGTTCAACGAAGAAGCAAGGAAAGGAAGGGCGCAGGCGGCCCTCGGTTGGACGGGCAAGCTGACCATCGCCTCTGGCGAAGTCCACTACAGCCTTATCGACAGCCACGGCAAACCGGTGCCGCTGCACGGCGTCAGAATGCTGTTTCGCCATCCGGCCTACGAGGCCGAGGATGAAGCCGTGACACTCGCTGCGGCGTCCGGCGCTTCTCCTGGCAATACGCAGGAGTTTGCCGCCCGGCACGCGCCGAAGGATGGCGTCTGGATCGTGGAGATCGATGCAAGCGCGGGACTGATGTCAGCGTTTCGCGATGTCCGCCGCATCATGATCGTGAAAGGAGCCCTGCAATGAGCTGCTGCGCGCCGGGCGCCGAAATGGCGTTGGAGGTCGCCAACGCGGCGTCCGCTTCGCCATCGAGCGAGGAGATCAAGCTGGCCAGCCGCTCTCTGGGCGGCGACATTCGCCAGACCGAACTGTCGGTGCCGACGGTTCATTGCGGGGCTTGCATTCAGGCGATCGAGGCCGCGCTCGACAAGGTCGAGAATGTTGAGTCCGCTCGCGTCAACCTGTCGACGAAGCGCGTGTCAATTCGCTGGCACGGAGACAGTGTCCCGCCATTCTTTGCAGTGCTCGGCCGGCTCGGCTATCAGGCGCACCTGTTCGACCCGGAAATTCACGAAAAGGACAAGACGCTCTCAGAACTGGTCCGAGCCGTCGCCGTGGCAGGCTTCGCTGCCGGCAACATCATGCTGCTGTCGGTTTCAGTCTGGTCCGGCGCCGAGGGCGCGACACGGGATCTGTTTCATTGGCTGTCTGCGCTGATCGCCATTCCGGCTCTCGCTTTTGCCGGCGGTATCTATTTCCGCTCTGCTGCGAACGCACTGAGCCATGGCCGGATGAACATGGACGTGCCGATCGCGGTGGGCGTTTCCCTCGCTTACGCGATGAGCCTCTATGAGACCATCAACCACGGTGAGCACGCCTATTTCGACGCCTCCGTATCGCTGCTTTTCTTCCTGTTGATCGGCCGCACCCTGGACCACGTGATGCGCGAGCGGGCGCGAACGGCCGTCAACGGCCTTTCAAGGCTGGCCGCACGCGGCGCCTTGGTTCTGCGCGACGACGGTAGGCGCGACTACTTGTCCATAGGTGACATCGAACCCGGCATGCGCCTGCTTATCGCGGCAGGCGAGCGGATACCTGTCAACGGAGATATTTTGATCGGCAACTCCGATCTCGACTGCTCGCTCGTCTCCGGCGAAAGCACGCCCAAGGCCGTGAGCGCCGGGGCGCATGTCCAGGCCGGGACGCTCAACCTCACCGGTCCGCTGACGATGCGGGCGACCGCCGCCGCAAAGGATTCCTTCCTAGCCGAAATGGTCCGGTTGATGGAGGCCGCCGAAGGCGGGCGCTCACAATACCGAAGGATCGCCGACCGGGTATCCGCACTCTATGCGCCGGTGGTTCATATTGCAGCGTTCATGACCTTCCTGGGCTGGATGGTGGCGTCCGGCGATTGGCACCGGGCCATGACCATCGCCATCGCCGTGCTTATCATCACATGCCCCTGCGCTCTCGGCCTTGCCGTGCCGATCGTCCAGGTCGTGGCAGCCCGGCGCCTGTTCGAGGCCGGCGTAATGGTGAAGGACGGCTCGGCTCTGGAGCGCCTCGCTGTAATCGACACCGCCGTCTTCGACAAGACCGGAACACTGACACTGGGACAGCCAAAGCTTGTCAATGCCTCGTCAATAGATCCGACCATGCTCGCAATGGCTGCCGATATCGCAGCTCATTCGCGCCACCCGTTCTCGAAAGCCGTTGCGGCCCACGGGGGTTTTGCCGCCCAGCCCAAGCTCGACTCCGTGCGAGAGGAGCCCGGCTTCGGCGTCGAAGCGCTCACCGGCGGCGACATTTGGCGCCTCGGGCGGCGCGGATGGGCCGGGTGGAAAGCTCGCACCGGCGGTGAAGGCAAGATCGGCGGTTATGGCGGCACGGTGCTTTCGAAGAACGGCAGCATCGTCGCATGTTTCGCCTTCGAGGACGCGACCCGATCAGACGCCAGGGAGGCAATCCAGCAACTGAAGGACGCCAGTGTATCGGTCGATATGCTGTCCGGTGATACCGAGAGGGCCTGCAGCCAAGTTGCGAGCACACTCGGGATCGAGAGCTTCGTGCCAGCGTTGCTGCCCTCGGGAAAAGTTGAGTGGATCGAGTCGCTGACCCGTGCGGGACACAAGGTGCTGATGGTAGGCGACGGTCTCAACGACACGCCGGCGCTGCGGGCGGCACATGTCTCGATCGCCCCGGCGACCGCGGCCGATATCGGCCGCAAGGCCGCGGACTTCGTCTTCCTGCGCGAGAGCCTGTTCGCAGTCCCACTTGCGCTGGAGATATCGCGAAAGGCTGGTGGGCTCATTCGCCAGAACATCGCGATCGCGATCGCCTACAATGCCTTCGCCGTTCCAATCGCCATCCTTGGACATGTGACGCCGCTCATCGCCGCGATCGCCATGTCCGCCTCCTCGCTGATCGTGATCGCCAACGCCATGCGGCTTCAGGCCACGGTGAAAGCGGTTCCCGAAGTGACTCCGTCCAGGCGCCGCTCCGATGTCGTGGGAGTGGCCCACCCATGACCACGCTCGTCTATCTCATTCCCGTCGCCCTGTTCCTGGGAGCGCTCGGCCTGTCGGGCTTCCTTTGGGCGCTGCGCAGCGGCCAATACGAGGATCTCGATGGAGCTGCCGAGCGGATATTGATCGACCCCGATGACCGGCCCGGCGAAGCCGTGCGGTCGAGATGACGTTGACGATGCAAATCCTTGGCTCATCCAGCCCTAGATCGCCGCTGCGGCTATAAGCGGTCGAAGCAGCATCAGGGCGAATCCAACAAGCGCCGCGCCGGTAACCTTGTCCGCGGTCCACCTGCCTGCCCGAAGTCGCTTGCCGAACAAAAGCCAGAGCGATCCTGTAGTTGCTGTGATCCCAAGCAGTACAATCCAGAAACCGCCCAAAACGTGCGGCTTGGCATTCATCGGCACCATCGCCAGGCAATAGATGAACGCCTTCGGATTGAGGACGGTGGTCGCCAGCACGGAAAGCCCATCACCGCTTTCGGATGCATCGATCGGCTTGCAGCCCATCAGACGCAGGCCTAGAACCACAAGCCACCCGGCTGCGATCAGTCTGAGTATCTGGACAGCGTCAGGCGGCATCAAGGGGCGTAACGAAAGCCAAAGCGCCGCTGCGATCCCGTATCCGCATGCTTGCGCGACCAAGAGCGTAATCGCCTTCTCTCGCTTGACCGCACCCGCCATCAAGAGGGCATTGGTTGGCCCTGGCGCGACAAAGAGCAGAAATGCTTCCAGAAAAAATTGGCTATTCAATCTGCTTGATCCCGAGGATGCGTATATTTCAACTCCAAAACTCCGTTTGCCTTGACGATCGCCGCCGGGTTTGCATCAACGGCCAGGTTGACGATCGTTTTGTAGGACATGCGGGCACCTCGCCTGGAGAGCGGAACGCATCGTCATTTGCATTCTGCGGCGGGCGGCGCCTTGATACCGATCAAATGGTCACAGCAGCTGTTTGGCGGCAGGCGGATGAGTGCTAGATCAGCGACCACTGCTGTTCCCCGATCCGGAGATCACTCGTGAGCAAGAAGGGGCAAGCTTCGCCCGAAACCGTTGCCAAAGCGGCTCACCTGGCCGGCAGTGACAATTTGCCGGAGCATGATCTTCTTTCGCTGATGTTCAATCAGGCTCCCGGTTTCATGACCTTGCTCAGCGAGCCTGATCACGTTTTCCAGTTGACCAATGAGGCTTACCAGCGACTGATCGGTCAAAGGCAGGTTATTGGCAAGTCGGTTCGCGAGGCCCTGCCCGAGCTTGAGGGCCAAGGATTCTTCGAATTGCTCGATCGTGTCGGTGAAACGGGCGAGCCTTACGTTGGCCGCAATGCCAAGATCGTCCTTAGCAACGCTGAGACCGGCATTGCCGAAGAGCGTATCCTGGACTTCGTCTATCAACCCATCCGAGGCAAAGACGGCCGCATCGCCGCTATCTTCGTGCAAGGCACCGACGTCAGCGATCTGTCGTTCGCCAACGCCGCGCTGCAGTTGCGTGAGGATCACCTGCGTTCGATCCTGGCGACAGTGCCCGATGCGATGATCGTCATCGATGAAAGCGCTCTTATCCAGTCCTTCAGCACGGCAGCCGAGACATTGTTTGGCTACAAAGCCAGCGAAGTCATCGGTCAAAACGTCAAATTGCTGATGCCCTCGCCATACCGGGAACAGCATGACGCATACATGCAGCGTTATCTGACGACAGGAGAGCGCCGCATCATCGGGCTTGGGCGCACGGTAACCGGGATGCGCAAGGATGGATCGACCTTCCCGATGGAACTCGCCGTCGGCGAAATGCATCCGGGAACCGGCCGCTTCTTCACCGGCTTCTGCCGCGACCTGACGGAACGCCACAGAACGGAAGCCAGGATGCAGGAGCAGCAGCAGGAGCTGCTTCACATGGCAAGATTCACCGCGCTCGGCGAAATGGCCTCGACATTGGCGCATGAGATAAACCAGCCGCTGACAGCCATCACGAACTACCTCAAGGGCAGCCGCCGTCTCCTTGAGAAGAGCAAGGACGAGAATGCCGCCATGTTGCAGGAGGCTGTCGAGAAGGCTGCCGAGCAGGCCCTGCGCGCCGGCGATGTCATCCGTCGCCTCAGGGATTTTGTCGCCAGGGGCGAAAGCGAGCGTCAGGTCGAATTTCTGCCAGCGCTCATCGAGGACGCCTCATCGCTGGCTTTGGTTGGGGCCAGGGAGGCGGACGTGCGTGTCAGTTACGATCTCGATCCGGCGGCCGAGCTTGTTTTGACCGACCGAATCCAGATCGAGCAGGTGTTGCTCAACCTGATGAGAAATGCCGTTGAGGCCATGCAGGGCGCGCCTCGCCGGGAATTGCATGTCGTTACCGGGGCAAGACAAGACGGCATGGCGGAAGTTGGCGTAATTGACACGGGCCCGGGACTGGCGCCTGAGGTCTCAGCTCAGCTCTTCCAGCCTTTCGTCACCACCAAGAAGCATGGAATGGGCGTCGGCCTGTCTATTTGTCGGACTATCGTCGAGTCGCATGGCGGTCATATATGGGCGGAGCCAATGGCTGGCGGCGGGACCGCGTTTCGGTTCACTTTGCGCGCCGTGGAGAAGGAAGAGGTCGCCAGTGGGCAGTGATATCGTTCATGTGGTTGACGACGATGTCGACGTTCGCAAGTCTCTGGGTTTCCTTCTCGCGACAGCCGACTTTGCGGTGCGCCTCTATGAATCGGCGACAGCATTCCTGGCAACGGAACCGAAGGATATCGACGGTTGCATCGTCACCGATGTGCGCATGCCCGGCATCGACGGCATAGAGTTCCTGCGGCAGCTGAAGGCTAACGGCCATGCCGTGCCAGTCATCGTCATGACGGGACACGCGGATGTCGCATTGGCAGTGCAGGCGATGAAAGAGGGAGCCGCCGATTTCATCGAGAAGCCATTCGATGACCAAGTGCTGATCGACGCAATTCGCTCGGCTCTGGACACCCGCAACCATGCCGCTGCGTCACACCCGCAAACCGCCGACATTCGGAAGAATCTGGCCATGCTCTCGGAGCGGGAACGCCAGGTGCTCGACGGTCTCGTTTCGGGTTTGCCGAACAAGACGATAGCCTACGATCTTGGGATCAGCCCGCGCACCGTCGAAATCCACCGGGCGAACCTTATGAGCAAGATGGGCGCCAGCAGTCTTTCACACCTTGTCCGAATGGCATTGATCGCCGATCCTAAACACTAAAGCTCGTCACGCTGAAACGGATTCAGGCAATGGGCTTTAAGTCTTTGTTTTGACGCAATTCCGGACGGAAAACCGTTTCACACTTTTCCTGGAATTGCTCTAGGACGGGTTCTGAGGAGGATCCTCCCGGTCTTTCTCCAGGTGCCAGTCGCGCCAATGGGTCGGCCGGATATCTACGCGGATACCGGTAATGGCATGCCGCCATCCCTCACTGCCTTTTTCGCAAGGAAATACAAGCGCGTGCAGGCCCTCCTCGTCCAGAACGGCTAGTTCTAGGCTGCGGCCAAACGGAGCGCTTGCTATTGGATTCCACATCCGACCAGCGTGCGCCGAATTGGAACTCCGCGCTTTGATTTGAATCAGTTTTGGACGGGTTTGCGTCGAGGAAACCTGCCTACCCGGAGGCATCCACGCGTCTCCAATTTGACATAGCTCAAAGCGGAGCCTTCCCCTGGTTCGTAAGTTGAGCCCAGCGGATCGAACCGCCGCAGTCCGCGGCAGCACTTCCTGCACAGGAGCTCGACATGAATTACCAGCGGTTCTTCGAAG
>NZ_JHQR01000118.1 GCF_014843825.1 Mesorhizobium silamurunense | reverse complement strand
CTTGACCTCAACACGCCGAATAGAGAAGCACGACAGATAGGCGAGCACCGCTTCAGGCCCGGCGAAGGGCGGCTTGGCGTAGACCACCCAGCGCTTCTTCCTGACGGGAGCCAGGTGGCGCAGGAAGGCCCGTCGCTCGGCGAGGTGCGCCATCGATCCGAAGAAGACGAGCCGCCCGGCGTCGTGCAGCGTGAGCAGTCGGGTGAGGAACAGGCGGCGGAACAGCTTGCCGAGCACGCGCACAGGGAGCAGGAAGGCCGGGCGCGAGGAGACCCAATGCGTCCCGTCAGGCGCGATGCCGCCGCCCGGCACGATCATGTGGACATGGGGATGGTGCGTCATTGCCGAGCCCCAGGTGTGGAGCACGGCAGTGATGCCGATGCGTGCGCCGAGATGCTGGGGGTCCGCTGCTATCGTCATCATCGTCTCCGATGCCGCGCGGAACAGCAGGTCGTAGACCAGCTTGTTGTGGAAGGCGATGTCGGCGACCTCGGCCGGCAGCGTGAACACGACGTGGAAGTAGCCGACCGGCAGCAGGTCGGCCTGGCGCTCGGCCAACCATGTCCGCGCCGCTGCGCCCTGACACTTCGGGCAGTGCCGGTTGCGGCAGGAGTTGTAGGCGATGCGCCACTGGCCGCAGTCCTCGCAGGCCTCGACGTGGCCGCCAAGGGCCGCGGTGCGGCAGTGCTCGATCGCCGACATGACCTTGAGCTGCTGCAGTGTCAGATGCCCTGCATGGGCGGCCCGGTAGGCGGGCCCGGCAGTGCGGAAGATGTCGGCGACCTCGATCGAGGCGCGCACGCTCAGCCGGCGGGTGAGATCTCTTGCGGCTTGAAGAGGCCAAGCTTGTCGAGCGGGCTGGTGACGGTGCGCACCGTGCGGGTTGCAACCTTGGTGTAGAAGGCGGTGCTATTTAGCTTGGCGTGCCCGAGCAGGACCTGGATGATCCGGATGTCGGTGCCGTCCTCCAGCAGGTGGGTGGCGAAGCTGTGACGCAGCGTGTGCGGCCCGACCCGCTTGGCGATGTCGGCGGCCTGTGCTGCCTCGACGACCACGCGATAGAGTTGGCGGGGGCTGATGGGCTTCATCGCATGCTGCCCCGGGAACAGCCAGCCGTCGCGATGCATCCCCCCCTGCTGGCGTCCGACCTTCCACCACTGACGCAGCAACAAGAGCAGGTCTTGTGACAGCATGGCGTTGCGATACCGCCCGCCCTTGCCGCGCTCCACCCGGATCAGCATGCGCTCGCTGTCGATGTCGGCGACCTTCAGCGCCGAGACCTCGGCGACGCGCAAGCCCGCGCCATAGGCAACCGACAGTGCGGCCTGGTGCTTGAGGCAGG
>NZ_JHQR01000114.1 GCF_014843825.1 Mesorhizobium silamurunense | reverse complement strand
AGGTGCGCTGCTGGCTGCTCCACCGCCCGCCGGCCGGCAGGCTGGCGCGGCCGATCGCGGCCTTCCGAGACGCACTGGCCGAGGCGCTGAAAGGCCCGATGCCCCTGATGTCGTGAGGCGGCGCTATCTCCCCGGGGGAGAAAGCGATTTCAACACTTTAGCGAAGCTAAGTGTTAGAAATCGCAAGAGAGGGTGCGCAGCGCCGACCTTCCCTTTGCTCAACTCAGGAGAGGGCAGGGAGGCGAGCCATGAATCCCAAAACTGCCGCTGCATTTTGACGAATACGGGCACCACGTCATAACCTTCGTCAAAATATGTTGACTAATTCGCTCTCCTTGGGACGCTCTCCCGCTTTCACCTTGCAGACCACCAATCCACGACTCATGTCTGTCACGGTGCCTTCAGGGAAAACATTGCAACTCGCGCCGTAACAAAAGGGCAGAATTCCTTCCACTTCGAGCTGCTTGCGGATTTGGCACAGGGCTTCGAAATAGTCGTCTTCTTCCGCCTCGATGACCTTGTTCCGATAACTGCAGGTGAGTCTGCACCTGGTTCCCACGTCATGCAGCATGAACACCGCTTGCTCCTTACCCCCGGTGCCTCCTCCGATCAGGAATACGGTGTATTGTTCATTCATTGTCATCCCCCAGGCCCTCGACCATCGTGGTTGTGACGTTTTACAAGTTCAGCTGGGGATTGTCAGTCCTGACTCAAGGCCGGCTCGTCACAGCCTTGACCCATCCCCCACCCACGCTATCTTCGCGCCATGCCAGACACCGCACCCTCTGCCGCCGCTCCGCTCATCGTCATCGACCTGCAGACCGGCATGTTCGACGGCCGTTTCGATCCGCCGATCCATGATGCCGATGCAATCGCCGTGCGCGCCCGCGCGCTGATCGACTGGGCGCGGAAATCCGGCCGCAAGGTGGCCTTCATCCGTCATGACGGGCCGGCGGGCGATCCGCTGGCGCCGGGCGCGTCCGGCTGGCCGGTGTGGCCGCTGCTCGGCCAGGCCGCAGACGAGCCGACCTTCGGCAAGACGGTCGGCAATGCGTTCTCCAACGCGGCCCTTGCCGAATGGGTGGCGGGGCAGGGCGCGGAGGACGTCGTGCTCATCGGCGCTCAGACGGATTTCTGCGTTGCCGCCACGGTGAAAGGCGCCTTTGCCGAAGGGCTTGGCGTCACCGTGGTTTCGGACGCCCATTCGACGCTGGATTCCCAGGAGGAGAAGGCGTCCGACATCATCGAGCGGCACAACCAGGCCTTTGCGGAGCAGGGCGCGCGGATGACGACGACGGCGGCGCTGGTTGGGGCCTGAGGGCTGAAAGGCCGCGATCCTTCGCGCCGGCATTCGCAGTTCGTGAAACGAACTTATCATCCCGCAAAGGAGACCCGTCTTGCCCAATCTTTCCCTGCCTGCCGAAGGAGGCTGCCGCTGCGGCCGCGTGCGCCTGAGGATCTCGGCAAAGCCTTTGCTCACCATGGCCTGCCACTGCACCGGCTGCCAACGGATGTCGTCCAGCGCCTATTCGTTGAGCGCCGCCATTCCCGCGGACGGCTTCGAGATCACCAAGGGCGAGCCGGTGATCGGCGGCCTGCACGGCGCCTCGAAACACTATTTCTGCGGCTACTGCATGACCTGGATGTTCACCCGGCCGGAAGGGCTTGACTGGTTCGTCAATTTGCGCCCGACCATGCTGGATGACCCCGCCTGGTTCACGCCCTTCGTCGAGACCTGGACCAGCGAGAAATTGCCCTGGGCGACCACGCCCGCCGCGCACAGCTATGCGGCCCTGCCGGCCTTCGAGGAATATGACGGGCTGGTCGCGGAATACGCCAGGTCCCAAGCCTGACACGCCAAGACAACCTGATCGGCCCAAACAAAACGGCGACCCGGGTCAGATCGCCGTTAAGTTCATGGTCGACGCGGCCGTTGGGGGCGACATTGTTGGGGATGTGCTTGGGCGTCCGCGTCGACCACGGCGGCCTCGTACCGCAGAATGCACTATCGCATATTTTTGGCGCGCGGAAACTTCCGCGATAGCGGAATAGGCAGGGGGCAAGGACTTCCCCACCGCCGCGTGAGATCATGGTTAACGGCGGCAGTTGCGAAGGTGACCAAGCGCGCAAATCTCCCCCTTGCGGGAAAGATCGGCGGCTTCGGCGAAAGACTTTCTATTTTCCGTCGCATTGACCTCGGCCTCCCGAACGGCAACGAATAACGCTCTCACTTCCAATGGATGCATCTTGCACCAGCCCCATTTCCTCAACGCAAAACTCACCGACGGCTCGCTGGCCGACCTGACCGTCTCCGACGGCCGCTTCAGCGCCATTACCCCTGCGGCCAACAATTCTGACAGCCCGCCGACCGGCGCCATCGACCTCGCCGGCCAACTGGTGCTGCCGGCCTTCGTCGAGGGCCACATCCATCTCGACACCTCCTTCTATGGCGATGCCTGGCGCCCGCATATGCCTTGCACCAACGGCTTCGACGTGCGCGAGCGGGTCGCCTTCCAGATGCAAAACCTTGAGCAGGCCGCGCCGATGGAAGAGCGCGCGAAAAACCAGCTCGAGCTTTGCGTTGGCAATGGCAGTCTGGCTATGCGCAGCCATGTCATGGTCGACGCCGCGGTCGGGCTGAAGCATGTCGAGACGATCCTTGCCGTGCGCGAAAAATACCGCGAGGCGATCGACATCCAGCTCGTCGCCTTCCCGCAGAGCGGCATTCTGTCCTCACCCGGCACGGCGGAGCTCCTGGACGAGGCTTTAAAACTCGGCTGCGGCCTGATCGGCGGGCTCGACCCGGCGAGCTTCGACCGCGACGTGAAGGGCCATCTCGACGTCGTCTTCGGCCTCGCCGAAAAGCGCGGCGTCGGCGTCGACATCCATCTGCATGACGGCGGCATGCTCGGCCTGTTCGAGATCGAGGAGATCGCCGCGCGGACCGCGGCGCTGGGCATGCAAGGAAAAGTCGCCATCAGCCACGCCTATGCGCTGGGCCATATTTCCGCCGACGCATTGGCCAGGGCCGGCGAGATGCTGGCCGCCTCCGGCGTTGCCGTCATGACCAACGCGCCGGGCAACGATCCCTTCCCGCCGGTGGCGGCATTGCGCAAGGCGGGCGTCACCGTCTTCGGCGGCTCCGACAACATCCGCGATTCCTGGTGGCCGTATGGCGATGGCGACATGTTGAACCGCGCCAACATGATCGGCTACCGCTCCGGCTTCTACGAGGACTGGGAACTGGAAGCGGCCTATGACGTAGTGAGCCGCGCCGGCGCGAAGGCGCTGGGCCTGGAGGGCTACGGCATCGCCGTCGGCGCCAAGGCCGATTTCGTCGCATTGAAGGCCGAGCACGCTCCGGAAGCGGTGGTGGCAGTGCCTAAGCAGCGCGCCGTGTATCGCCGAGGCAGGCTGGTCGGGAGGGACGGCAGGATGGCGGGCTGACGCCATCGCCACAGACATCGGGTTTTCGTGCAACAGCAAGTGCTTATTTGTTGCTTTGCTGCAACTGAACTCGCTCAAAAAGGTCTCGCGTTGAGGCTTTTGGTTATGCCGCGAAGTCCGCGTTGTGGTATTGATTTTGCATCGATCTATGCGGGGATCTTCCATGAAGCTGGCATTACTTTGTTCCGTTGCATTTCTCGCGGCATCCTCTCCGGTTCTGGCTGCGGATATCGTCCAGCCCATTGCGGCCATGCCTTTTTCGTGGACCGGCTTCTACATCGGCGGCCAGGCAGGCGGCGGATGGAACAATAGCCGCTGGTCGGGCGACTTCGTTCCCTTTAACACCAACGGCTCCGGCGGTATTTTCGGCGGACAGATCGGCTACAACTACCAGATCGACCAGTATGTCATCGGCATTGAAGGCGACCTTGCGGGCTCGACCGTAAAGGGCGACAACCAATGTTCGACCACCCCTGGTACGACTTGCGAGACCAAGCAGGACTATCTGGCGTCGGTGCGCGGACGTCTCGGATACGCGTTCGACCGCTTCCTGATCTATGGTGACGCCGGCGTCGCATTCACCAAGTATAAGATCGCCGAGGTCGACCTTTTTCCTCAGTCGTTTGGTGGTGGCTCACGCGTCGGCTGGACTGCTGGTCTCGGCGCCGAATACGCTTTCACCGACCATTGGACCGCCGGCGTCGAATGGAATTACTACGACTTCGGCACCAAAGCCGGTGAAAGCGACCAGCTGCCGGGCTTCTTCGTCGACAACCGAAACACGGAAAACGTCGTCGTCGGCAAGATCAACTACAAGTTCTGAGGGTGACCACAGGCAAGTCGTGACAGGCGGGCGACCGCGACGCGAGTTCTGCTGGTTTGTCTGACAGGCCCAGCCTGCGCGCCGCAACTGGGCTAGCCAGGGGGCCAAATCATGAAGAAAGAATATTTGAAACCGCACATGATCTATCGAGCCGGCACGCGATTGCCAAGGATGGCGCAATGATCGGGTGAGGGCCGGGCGGCGCCGAGAAAATTGGCTGCCGCCAGGCCTTCGCATGGATCGTTTCGCTGGCGCCGACGTTCCTTCCGATGAAACAGAGATCGGGAGGAATCCATGGCTGACCAGAGCAGGGAAGACCGCATCCGACAGCGAGCCTATGAGCTTTGGGAAAAGGAAGGAAAGCCCGAGGGCGCCGACTTGCGCTTTTGGGAACAGGCGATGGGCGAGATCGACGAAGAAGATCAAAGGCAGGATAGGTCGGGCAAACGCGCCGGCCAGGGCGGCGCATAGAGCAATTCCAGGAAAAGTGCGTAGCGGTTTTCCGTTCGGAATTGCGTAAAAAACAAATGCTTGGGAGCGGATCAGCGATTCTCTGAAAAGCTGATTCGCTCTAGCCCGGAGTGCCATGAATACGCGGCCCTGAAGTGGGCCCCGCAACGGCGGGTCGCGGTTTGCTAGCCCGTCCATGATGGTCGTGTGGCAATGGATGTTCGCGACACCATCGGTCGAACACTGGCCTGGGCCAGCGGATGGTTCGACTATGCCGCGAATCCGTGGTTTCTCTATCAGGCCGCCATCATCGTCACACTGTTCCTCGCGGCCAAGCTCGCGGCGCGGCGTATCGAGCCGCTCGCGGAGGACCAAGCGCGCCAGATCAAGGGCCATCCCGGACTGCTGAGGGTCGTGATAGCCCTGTTGCGGCGCACCGATTGGATCCTCTTCGCGCTCTTCCTGTTTGCAGCACTCAGCGTCTTGCGTGCCTTCACCTGGCCAAGCCGTACCCATCTCCTCCATATCGCGCTTTCGCTGTCGCTTGCATGGCTGGTGGCGTCGGTGCTGTCACGCATCATCCACAACCGCCTCGTCGCCCGGCTTCTCGGCTGGCTGATCTGGATCTATGCGGCGCTTGTCATCTTGGGCATCAGTGAGGAGACTGGAACCTTCCTCGACAGCCTCGCGATCTCGTTAGGCGCGATCCGTTTGTCGGCCCTCCTGCTGTTCAAGGCGCTACTGCTGCTGGTCGCCGCGGTCTGGTTTGCCGTGGTCATCGGCAACTATGTCGATGAGCGCGTCCGCATCTCCGAGGAACTGACGCCCTCGATTCGCGTCCTCGTCGGCAAGGTGGCAAAGATCGGCCTGGTCGTGGTTGCCGGCGTTGTCGCCCTTTCCGCCATCGGCATCGACCTCACGGCGCTAACGGTTTTCTCCGGAGCGATTGGCGTCGGTCTCGCCTTCGGGCTGCAAAAGGTCGTTTCGAACTTCGTCTCCGGCATCATCATCCTGCTCGACAAGTCGATCAAGCCGGGCGACACCATCTCGCTCGAAGGCACATTCGGCTGGATACGTGAATTGCGGGCGCGTTTCGTCTCGGTGGTGACGCGCGACGGCCGCGAGTATCTCATCCCGAACGAGGACTTCATAACCCAAAGGGTCATCAACTGGTCGTTCAGCGACAATCTCGTGCGGCTCGACGTGGACTTTGGAGTGTCCTACGACGCCGACCCCCATAAGGTCAGCGAACTGGCGATAGAGGCCGCGATCAGCGTCGGCCGGGTCGAAGCCGACCGCCGGCCGGTCTGCTGGCTGACGGGGTTCGGCGACTCCTCGCTCAACTTCGTCTTGCGCTTCTGGATACATGACCCCCAGCAGGGGCTGACCAATGTGCGCGGCAAGGTGCTGCTGGCGCTGTGGGACACGTTCAAGCAGAACGGCATAGGCATCCCCTATCCGCACCGCGAGGTCATCGTGAGGGAGGCTGGGCCGACCGGCCTGAAAAGCAATTGGGCGGCACGTTGAAACGGCGGCGGGATCGCCACAACTCCATTTAGTTAGTTTGCATGCATATGTTTCAGGCTATTCCGGCTTCGTGAAGCATTTCACCGTTTCCGCGCAATCGGCTGGTTACAGACGCATCGCAAAAGCGGCGCCCTGGTGAGCGGGCAGCACCGATCTTTCTGCCGCTGCTTTGTGGAGGTCCCAATGTTTAAGAGCCTTAGCCGCATCCGAGCCGCCTTTGCGCAGGCGAGCAAGCGCCGCAGGACGGCGCGCGAGCTGAACAGCCTGCCGCCGGAGATCCGCAAGGACATCGGCTGGCGGGAGGCAGATCAGATCGAAGAGATCCGTTTGCCGTTTTAAAGGGCCGAGGCAGGCGCGAGCTTCCGGCCGAAGGGCGCCGGCCGAGCGCGTCTGGCGGCTCGGCCATTGCCCATCGGCGGCTTTCTCAGCTTATTTCCGCAACGACCGTCCCGGACACCGGGTCCGTCACGCCGAGATCGCCGCCGAGGTCTTCAAGCATATCGCGGAACGTGTCGAGAATGCCGATCATCGTCGGGCGCGCCGCGGCGAGGCTGTCCATGTCGTTCCACTCGCCGACCATGCAGAATGTACGCTCGCCGGTCTTGATCAGGGCGCCCTTGCGAAAGCCCTTGGCCTTCAGCGACACCTTCTCATGCGCATCGACGAAGGCCTTCTCCTTGCCTGGCTTGGTGCGAAAGCGGACTACGTTGTAGGCGGTCATAGCTTCCTCCGATCGATTTGAGCAGCATTCTCCTTGCGGCTCTGCGGCGCCGCGTCGGGTTGATCAGCCGGCGGGCTTGTAGACGCCGGCGGCCTTGTTGGCGGCCGCGAGCACCGCCTTCATGTCGAGCTCTTCGAGGACGACCATGTCGCTCACCGAACCACTTGCCCGCACCGCAAGCGCCATGCCCATCCCTGCAACCTGATCCGGCACCTCACCATTGACGACGACATCATAGAGGCCACGCGTGAACATCAGGCTGCTCATCTTGCCGCCGACGCTTTCAAAAAGCGCCTTGATTGCAACTTCCCGGTTCGATCCCTGCATCAGCCCTTTGGCGGCATGGGGTTCGTAATTCGCCAATATGGTAACCTTCATGGGAACCTCCTCCAAATATCATTGCCTCGGCTGCTCAATGGCTTGAGCAGAACCGAGGTGCTTGTTGTTTCACTGACATTTGACCTGGTCGTGGACCGCCTGGGCAAGCATGGCCAACGGCGGTCCAGCCGGAGCATGGCTTCGGCTCGCGATAATATGCGCCTATTCTAATATGACGACAATCCTGCTGTGCGCCCGGTTCGCTTGGCCGTTCTTACGGGCCGTTGCGGGATGGCAATGGCCAAGCCCGCATTCCCTCGCGCTACCCCAGCCACCACCACAACCCGCCGATCACCAGCGCGATCAGCGCCGCCACGCCGGCGAGTATCGCGTAGGAACCTATGATCATGCCATTGATGATCTTCTTGATGCTGGCGCGGTCGTTGAGGTTGGGGAAGGGCTCGTTCGGAAGCGGAACGCCGAGGAAATCGCAGAGCGGCGCCCAGCCGTCGGTGACCTTGAAGACCAGGAGCCTCTCCGGTGACACCGCCGCTTTCACTTCGTCGATATAGGCGTTGTAGCGCGCCACCGCTTTGTCGCGGTCGTTCATCACGCCTTTCAGCGTGCGGCCCCAGACCAGCTTGCGCGACATGTCGCCGAACTTGCGGCCGAACGGCGTGAGCCATTCCAGCACCCTGAACTGCCAGACATTTTCGGTGAAGTAGATCGTGTCGATGGTGCTTTCGTACCAGGCCTCGGCGCCGCTCGGATGCAATGTCAGAAGCACCTTGGCGTCGGGGTAGGCCGCCATCAGCTCGCGCCACACGCAGCAGCCTGGATTGTCGACGGTCGCGCGGTAGTTGGCAAAGACCCGGCTCCAGTCGTGCTGCGTGCCCGCCGGGCTGTTCGCCACCTTGCGCCAGAAGTCGAGATGGCCCTTGTTGGCCTTGTTTATGATGACTTCCTGCATGTGGTAGCTCGGAAAGCCGAGTTTGTTCAGCGCGGCGAAAGTGGACCACGTGCCGGTGCGGCCGAATCCGGCCCCGATAAGCTCGAGTGTCATGCCGTCCCCCTTCGGTCGGATTGATTTTCTTCTTGGTAGGCCGGCCTAGGCTTGCATGCTGCGCCAATGTCACTTCCTGGGCAACATTTTTCCATTAGCATTGCCGAAAATATGTGGGCCAAATGTCGCCTGAACGATGCGCCATGACCGTTTTGTGTATTCACGCAAGCGGCGTGGCCTGATAATAGGTCAACTAAGCTGACCTAAATACGAAGCCATAAGTACAAAGCACTGCGGGAGGTGCGCCTTGACCCTGTTGAACCTTCTGGCCTCGCGCTCCTCGCGCATGAAGGCCTCGGAAATCCGCGAGCTGTTGAAGCTGCTCGACCAGCCCGACATCATCTCCTTTGCCGGCGGCATTCCGGACCCTTCGCTGTTTCCGGCCGAGGCCATCGGCGACGCCTACCAGGCCGTGCTTGGCGGCGCGGAGGCAGGCACTGCGCTGCAATACCAGGTCAGCGAAGGGTTCCTGCCGCTGCGCAAATGGCTGGCCGGCTATATGGGCAAGCTCGGCGTGGCCTGCGACGAGGGCAACATCTTCATCACCTCCGGCTCGCAGCAGGCGCTCGACTATCTCGGCAAGCTCTTTTTGTCTCCCGGCGACACCGCGCTGGTCACCTGGCCGACTTATCTCGGCGCGCTGCAGGCTTTCAACGCCTATGAGCCGCGCTACGACCGGCTCAACACGGCCGGAGGCAACATGACGCCGGAGGCCTATCGCGCGGCAGCCGCTGCTAATGGCGGCAAGGTGAAGTTCGCCTATCTGGTGCCGGATTTCGCCAACCCGACCGGCAACACGCTCGATGCCAGGCAGCGCGAGGCGGTGCTCGATCTCGCCGGCGAGCTCGACATCGCCGTCGTCGAGGACGCCGCCTACCGGGCGCTGCGCTACGACGGCGAGGCCGTGCCGCCGATTCTTTCGCTCGACTGCGCGCGCTCCGGCGGCATCGACAACGCCCGCACGCTCTATTGCGGCTCCTTTTCCAAGATCCTCTCGCCCGGCATGCGCGTCGGCTGGGTCTGCGCGCCGCGCCATGTGGTGGAGAAGCTGGTGCTGATGAAGCAGGCGTCCGACCTGCATAGCCCCTCGATCAACCAGATGGTCATGCACCGCGTCGCCGAAACCATCTTCGATGGCCAGGTGGAGAAGCTGATCGGCGCCTATCGCCGGCGCCGCGACGCGCTGATCGGCGCGCTGGAAGCCAGCATGCCGAAGGGCATCTCGTGGAGCCGGCCGGACGGCGGCATGTTCGTCTGGCTGACGCTGCCGGAAGGTAGTGACGCCACCGATCTCCTGGCGCGTTCGGTGCAGGAGGCGCGCGTCGCCTTCGTGCCGGGCAACGCCTTTTACGCCGACGGCACCGGCCGCAACACGCTGCGCATGTCCTTCACGCTTGCCGATGACCGCGCGGTGAACGAGGGCGTGCCGAGGCTGGCGAAGCTGCTGCGGGGGTAAGGCGCCGGCGCTGCCACCTTCGGCAGCGTAGGAGATTGGCGAAGGCCGGTGCGAAGCCCAATCTCCCCCCTTGGGGGAGATCAGCTCTTCCTTCGCCGGCTATCACCTCCCGCTCGCGCAGGCGTGATCGGTAGTGCGCAGGCGTGATTATCGGCGCGTCCGATTCTTCGGCTAGGGTCCCGGCCGATCCAACACCCCTGGATCGACCGGCCGCGAGGTCCCACCTTCACGGCCCGAACGAAAGAGCCCCGACGGCCTCCACCGGCGGGGCTTTTTCATGGGCCTTTCCCGCGCCGGCGGGCCGACGCGGTAAAGCGGGCCAAGCGGCGCTACTTGTTGCAGTTCTGCATATCGGAGGTCATGGCGCCGCTGGGGGTATTGTTGTCGGTGTCGTAGCCGCCGCTGTCCTTGCAGCGATCTTCCATGCCGTTCGTCTTGTTCGTGGAACTCGTCGTGGTGGTATCCGTCTGACTCGGCGTTGTACCTGTCACCGTTTCGCCAGCATTCATACCACCCGACACGCTGCCCGACGCATTCGCGCCACCGCTTGTGCCAGCCGATTGTGCCATCGCGGCCGAAGTCGCGAGCGCAAGGGTAGCATGCAAACTGCGAGGATTTTCTTCATCATGAGGAAATCTCCATCGGTTTGCATCGTTGATTAATTTGCCAACGGAGCATTCCAAGGGATGTTCCCGGCTTGAAAGAATTTGTGAAGGCCGCATCGCTGTGCCTTTTTGAGGCTTGGCGGGCGGATCGCATGGCGCTTGGCCCTTGTAGGGGAGGGCCGACAAGGTCAAATGTGTCGCCCGGGTTCGTGGGAGAGGATGGTATGGATGCATCGCCGCGCGTGACGCTGCTCATCGGCAGCGCCCCCGATGTCATGCGCTGCGCCGCCTGGCCGAAGCATGCCTTCGCCGGCATCGTTGCCATCAACAACGCCTGGCGCGTGCGCCCCGATTGGGACGCGCTGGTGCATGCTGGCGATTTCCCGGCCGATCGCATGCCGCAGCCTGGCCCGTCGCGGCAGATTTTCAGCGCCCCCGACTACGTGCCGGCGCAAAACGCTTTCGGCGGCTTCGTCTATGCCGGCGGCACCATGTCGATGACGGCGGCCTACTGGATCGTCCACAGCCGGCGCCCGGACATGCTCGCCTTCCTCGGCTGTGACATGATCTATGATCACCCCGGCAATAGCCATTTCTACGGCACTGGCCGGCCCGACCCGCTGCGCGACGACGTCACACTGCAGAGCCTGGAGGCCAAGTCCGCGCGCCTGCTCATCCATGCGCTGCGGCGCGGCACGCTCTGCGTCAACCTGTCGGACCTCTCGCGCAGCCGGCTGGTTTTTCCGAAACTTACCTTCGAGGAGGTTCGGGACCCGTCGCCGTCGCGCTTCGCCGCCATGCGGGCCGAATTGCGCGCCGGCATCGATATCGAGGCGGTGGAGGCGGCCGAGGCGCTGGAGCGCGAGTTCGGCTATTTCTACGAGGACGGGATGTACTGGAACCACCTCGACGAGATCGACGGGGCCAAGCTTGCCCACGTCGACCGGCTCTGGATGGCTGCCGTCGCGGATCTGGTGGCTCCGCCGCTGGAGGAATGCAACGCGGCGGAGTGAATCTCCCCTCGAGGCCCTCGAGGGAGAGATTGGCGGCCGCCGTCACGCAAAGTTGCTGGGTGCGGCGGGGCCTTTCGGCTAAACTCTGCGATCTTAGCCAGGAGGACGGCCATGATCCCACGTCTCAGCCTCATCGCGCTTGCCTTCGCCGCCTTCGCCACCCAGGCATCCGCCTTCGAAATCTCCAGCCCGTCGGTCTCCAACGGCAAATGGGCTGCAAAATATCTCGGCGACAAGGCCGGATGCGGCGGCAAGAGCGTCTCGATCGCGCTTGCCTGGAAGGACCCGCCGGCCGGCACCAAGAGCTACGCGCTCACCATGTTCGATCCCGACGCCAATGGCGGCAAAGGGTTTTGGCATTGGCTGGCCTGGAACATCCCGGCAAGCGCCAAGGGCCTGGCCGAAGGCGCCGGCTCCAAGGGCGGCAAGCGCTTGCCCAAGGGCACGGTATCCGGCGAGGGCGGCGTCGGCCGCGCCGGCTATTTCGGCCCATGCCCGCCGCCCGGCAGCGGCGCGCACCACTATGTCTTCACGCTCTATGCGCTCGGCGAGCCGAAGCTGCGCACGCCGGAAAATCCGTCGCCGGAGATGGTGTCGGTGGCCGCCAAAAGCTCAGCGCTCGGCGAGGCGACAGTGACGTATACCTACGGGAGGTAGCGGCGCCTCCCCCTTGTGGGGAGGTCGGACCGAAGGTCCGGGTGGGGTCGGCGCCGTACCCCCGCCCCGCTGCTTCGCAGCGACCCTCCCCACAAGGGGGAGGGTAAAGCTCATCACTCCGCCGCTTGCAGCTTATCCTGCGTCTTCGTCTCGAAGTCGCTGGCGTCGTGGCGTTCGCGGAGTTGGTAGGCCGGGTCGCCGGAAATGCGGTTGACCATGCGGCCGCGCTTGACAGCCGGCCTTGCATCGATCGCGTCGGCCCAGCGCTGCACGTGCTTGTACTCGTGCACCGAGAGGAACTGCGCGGCATCGTTGTAGTTGCGGCCCTTGGCGAGCCCGCCATACCAGGGCCAGACCGCCATGTCGGCGATGGTGTAGTCCGGGCCGGCAAGGTATTCGCTTTCCGCCAGCCGCCGGTCGAGCACGTCCATCTGCCTTTTGGTCTCCATGGCGAAGCGGTCTATGGCGTATTCGATCTTTTCCGGCGCATAGGCGTAGAAATGGCCAAAGCCGCCGCCGAGATAGGGCGCCGAGCCCATCTGCCAGAACAGCCACGAGAAGGTTTCCGCGCGAGCGGCACGCTCTGTCGGCAGGAATTCGCCGAACTTTTCCGCCAGATAAGTCAGGATCGAGCCGGATTCGAACACCCGCACCGGCTTCGGCTCGCTGCGGTCCATCAGCGCCGGTATCTTGGAGTTCGGGTTGACCTCGACGAAGCCTGAGCCGAACTGGTCGCCGTCATTGATGCGGATCAGCCACGCGTCGTATTCGGCGCCCTTGTGGCCGCGCGCCAGAAGCTCCTCCAGCATGATCGTGACCTTCTGTCCGTTGGGCGTGGCCAGCGAATAGAGCTGCAGCGGATGCTTGCCGACAGGCAGCTCCTTCTCATGCGTCGGGCCAGCGACCGGCCGGTTGATCGAGGCGAAGGCGCCGCCATTGGGCTTGTTCCAGGTCCAGACTTTCGGCGGGGTGTAATGGTTCATCTTGAAAGGCCTTGTTCTTGCGGGGCGGATGCGAGTTCGTTGGGGCAAGATTTAGGTGCGGTTGTGCGCGCGTCAAAGAAAAAAGTTCAAATTTCGTTGAACTAATGAATGGGCCAGCCTCTTTCCCTTCTCCAACGAGGGGAGGGCAAGGCGCGCCCTTGCACCGCGTCCCTTTGGCCATACTTATAGAAAAAGACTCGCAATTCAGGATCGACCGATGACCATCGAGAAAGTCTCGCGCTCCGTCGTGGCCGTTCGCGCAACGGTTCCGGACGACGCCTTCACCGCCAATGCGCTGGGCACGCGCCGCGAGGGCAGCGGCGTGGTGATCCGCGACAACGGGCTGGTGCTCACCATCGGCTATCTCATCACCGAGGCCGAGGAGGTATGGCTCACCGATCAGAACGGCCGCGTGGTCGCCGCGCATGCGCTGGCCTACGACCAGGAGACCGGCTTCGGCCTGGTGCAGGCGCTGTCGCCGCTCAACCTGCCAGCGGTAAAGTTCGGCAACGCCAGGAAGGCCAATATCGGCGACGCCGTGACGCTTGCCGACGGCATAGGCCAGCAGGTCGACGCGCATATCGTCACCAAGCAGGAATTCGCCGGCTATTGGGAATATCTGATCGACGAGGCGATCTTCACCGCGCCGGCGCACCCGTCCTGGGGTGGTGCTGCGCTGTTCGACCGCGACGGCAAGCTGCTCGGCGTCGGGTCGCTGCGCCTGCAAATGAGCCGCGCCGGCGAGATCGCCGACATCAACATGATCGTGCCGATCGACCTTCTGACGCCGATCCTCGACGACCTTGTGAAGCGCGGGCAGGTGGCCAAGCCTCCGCGCCCATGGCTCGGCGCCTTCTCGGCAGAGTCGAACGGCATGGTTGTGGTGATGAGCGTCGCCGAAGGCGGTCCGGCGGCGAAGGCTGGCCTGCGCCAGGGCGACATCATCTCCGACGTGCGCGACGGCGAGGTCGACGGTCTCGCCGACTTCTACCGCAAGCTCTGGGAGAACCCGGCCGGGGCGGAAATCCCGTTGCGCGTGGTGCGCGACGGCCGCGAGACCTGGCTCAGGGTAAAATCCGCCGACCGCAACTCCTTCCTCAAGAAGCCGCAGCTGCAGTAACGCCGCATGCATCCAAGGCTGCTGAAGACCTTTCTTGCGGTCGCGCGCACGCGCAACGTCACGCGCGCGGCGGCGGAGGTCAATCTCGCGCAGTCGAGCGTCAGCGACCAGATTCAGGCGCTGGAGGCCGAGCTTGGCGCCGGCCTGTTCACGCGCTCGCGGCAGGGGCTTGAACTGACGCCGGCCGGCGAGGCGCTGAAACCCTATGCCGAACAATTGCTGGCACTCGCCGACGATGCGCGGGCCGCCATCGATGTCACCAAGGCCGAGACGGCCGGCACGTTGTCGATCGGCGCGCTGGAGACGATTGCTTCCGTCAAGCTTGCCGGGTGGCTTGCCGATTTTCGCGCCGTCCATTCCGGCATCGACATAAAGCTGAAGATCGGTGGCAGCGGCGGGCTGCTCCGCATGCTGGGGGAGGGCGAGATCGACGTCGCCTTCTGCTTCGAGCGATCGGACGCCGGCGAGCCGGACAAGCGCTTTGCCAGGCGCGTCGTCGCGGCCGAGCCGCTGGTGCTGATCGCGCCGCCCGGCGAGAACCGGATGGATGTCGATCTGGCCGAGCTTGCCGAAAAGCGCTTCGTCGCCACCGAAACCGGATGCGTCTACCGCGCCATGGTCGACATGGCTTTCGCCGAGGCGGGCCTTGGCGGGCCGAAGCTCGCGGCCGAGGTCGGCAGCATCGACGCTATCGCGGGCCTGGTGGCGGCCG
>NZ_JHQR01000117.1 GCF_014843825.1 Mesorhizobium silamurunense | reverse complement strand
CCGCGCGATCATCATCGGCGCGCCGCGCTCCGGCTCGGGCAAGACCAGCGTCACCATCGGCCTGCTGCGCGCGCTTGCCCGGCGCGGGCTGAAGGTGCGCGGCGCGAAATCCGGACCGGACTATATCGACCCCGGCTTCCACGCCGCCGCCACGGGCCTGTCCGGCGTCAATCTCGACAGCTGGGCGATGTCGCCTTCCCTGCTCAACGCACTGGCCGCGCAGGCGGCGGACGATGCCGAATACGTCATCCTGGAAAGCGCGATGGGCCTGTTCGACGGCATTCCCGCGCCGGAGGGACGATCGGGCTCCGCAGCCGATCTGGCCCGGCTTTACGGCCTGCCGGTGCTTTTGGTGCTCGACGTCTCCGGACAGTCGACCACGGCGGCCGCCGTCGCCAAGGGTTTTGCGACCTACGATCCGGATGTGCGCATGGCCGGCGTCGTGCTCAACCGCTTGGGCAGCGAGCGGCACCGGCGGCTGTCCGGCGACGCCATCGAGGCGATCGGACTGCCGGTGGTCGGCGCCATCATGCGCGATCCCATGCTCAACCTGCCGGAGCGGCATCTCGGCCTCGTCCAGGCCGGCGAATATGAAAACCTGATGGCGCATCTCGACCGGCTGGCCGACATGGTCGAGAAGTCGCTCGACATCGATGCCATCCTGGCGCTGGCGACGCCGCTCGAACCGGCGGCTGGCGACTTCGGCGACGCACTACAGCCACCCGGCCAGCGTATCGCCCTGGCCGAGGATGCCGCCTTCACCTTCCTCTACCCACATGTCGCCAGGCATTGGCGCAACGCGGGCGCCGAGATCGTGCCCTTCTCCCCTCTCGCCGATGAAGCGCCTGCCGAAGACTGCGACGTCTGCTGGCTGCCCGGCGGCTATCCTGAGCTGCATGCCGGCAAGCTCGCTGCCGCCAATCACTTCAGAGCTGGGATGGCGCGCTTCGCCGCGACCAAGCCCGTGCATGGCGAGTGCGGCGGCTTCATGGTGCTGGGCGAGACGCTGGAGGATGCGGACGGCGAGACACATAAAATGCTCGGGCTGCTCGGACACTCGACCAGCTTCGCCAAGCGCAAGATGAACCTCGGCTATCGCGAGGCCCGCCTGCGCGCCGCCTGCCCGCTCGGAGGCGAAGGGACCGTGATCCGCGGCCACGAATTCCACTATGCGCAGATGACGGCCACCGGCAATGACGAGCCGCTGGCCGACCTTGCCGACGGCCAGGGCAATCCGTTTGGCGCGTCGGGCTACCGGCGCGGCCATGTCAGCGGCACTTTCTTCCACGCGATTGCGAGGGGCGCATGAGCGGTCTCTCCAAGCCTCGGCAATTGCTTGACGATATCGGCCTCAGCCTTGTCTTCTTCACAAGGCTGAGGTTGCCTTCGGGCGATTTCGGCGGCCGCAGTCTTGCCGAAGCGATCTGGGCCGCGCCCTTTGCCGGTCTCGCCGTCGCCATCATCGGCGCGCTTGTCTACGCCATTGCTGTCGCCCTGGGTCTTGCCGCCAGGCCGGCCTCGGCGCTCGCGCTTGCCGCGACGATGCTTGTCACCGGCTGCCTGCATGAGGATGGGCTTTCCGACATCGCCGACGGCTTCGGCGGCGGCCGGACACGCGAGAAGAAGCTGGAGATCATGCGCGACAGCCGCATCGGCGCCTACGGTGCGGCGGCACTCGGCATCTCATTGCTCATCCGCTGGAGCGCGCTTTCGGAATTGACCGGGGCGGGACATGTCTTCCTGGCGCTGCTTGCCGCGCATGCCGCCTCGCGCGGCCTGTTCGGCGCTTTCATGCATCTGCTGCCGTCGGCCCGCGTCGACGGTCTGTCAGCGAATGCCGGCACCGTAGCCTTCGAGACAGCCGCTATCGGGGCAGCGCTTGGCGCCGTGTCGCTGCTGGCGCTCGGCCTTGGCGGCGCGATCGCGGCGCTCATCCTGCTCGGCCTCTTGTTCGCCGCATTCCGCTCGCTTTGCCTCAGCCAGATCGGTGGCCAGACCGGCGACACGATCGGCGCGCTGCAGCAGCTCTGCGAAACTGCGGTGCTGCTTACCGCTTCCGTTTGCCTTTCCTGATTCTCTTTCGGAGACCTTGCCCCCATGTCCCCCCAATCAACTTCCTTCAAATCGCTCGAAGACCTTCGCGCCGCATGCCTCGACCTACCTGCCGGCAGCGACGCCGCAGCCAATGCGGTCGCCCGCCGCCAGGACACGCTGACCAAGCCGCCGGGCAGCCTCGGTAGGCTTGAAACGATCGCCGCCTGGCTGGGCCGCTGGCAGGGCCGCGACATGCCGAAGCTCGACGCGGTGAAAGTCTTCGTCTTTGCCGGCAATCACGGCGTCACCGCACAGGGCGTGTCGGCCTATCCGTCGGAAGTCACGGTACAGATGGTGGCGAATTTCGCCGGCGGGGGTGCCGCCATCAACCAGCTTGCCCGTATCGCTGGTGCAAAGCTCGATGTCATCCCGCTCGATCTCGACCACCCGACCGGCGATTTCACGCAGGTGCCGGCTATGGACGAGCAGACCTTCCTCGCCGCGGTCTCGGCCGGCTATGACGCCGTGTCCAAGGATCTCGATCTCGTCTGCTTCGGCGAGATGGGCATCGGCAACACCACGCCGGCGGCAGCGATCTCGACCGCCCTCTTCGGCGGCGCCGCGGAAAAATGGACCGGGCGCGGCACCGGCGTCGACGACGCAGGTCTGCAGCGCAAGGTCGTGGCCATCGAGGCGGGCATCAAGTGCCACGCCGATTCGCTGTCGGACCCGCTGAAGATCGCTGCGGCACTTGGCGGACGCGAGCTCGCCGCGATCTTCGGCGCCACGCTTGCCGCGCGTCACAATAACGTGCCGGTGCTGCTCGACGGCTTCGTCTGCACCGCCGCGGTTGCGCCGCTTGCAAGGCTGCACCCGACCGGGCTGGCCCACACGATCGCTGCCCACGTCTCGGCCGAAGCCGGCCACCGCCGCCTTCTCGAAGCCCTAGGCCTGCCGCCGCTGCTTGATCTCGGCATGCGGCTCGGCGAAGGCTCCGGCGCCTGCCTTGCCGTCAACATCGTGCGCTCGGCACTGGAATGCCATGCCCGCATGGCGAGCTTCGCTGAGGCGGGTGTATCGGAAAAGTAATACCGCGGACAAATGGCGGGTTGCCCGCTCATAAGCAGCCCGCCAGCCCCCTCATATCTCAATGCCGCTCACGCAGCCAATCGCCTTGAGCGACGGGACTTTCCATCTAAATCTAGGGGAAAATTTGGTGGGTGTGCACAGGATCGAACTGTGGACCCGCTGATTAAGAGTCAGCTGCTCTACCAACTGAGCTACACACCCACACCGCCGGAAACCCAGCGTCGGCGGCGCATATAGCCGCCGCTTTCGGCGATGTCCAGCCCCGCCGGATCATTTCCCGACAAATCGACACGGCATGATCCCGAAAAGTGGATTCCAGTTTTCGGAAAAGATCATGCCCGCTTAAAAAAGGCCGCAGGCGTCAGACCAGGAGCTTGCCTTCCGCGACCTTGATTGCGTGCCCGCCTATGCGCGCGGAGGCCAATTTTCCGCCGTCGACATTGAGTTCGAGCCGGATGCGCGAGGGCCTGCCCATTTCCAGTCCCTGCTCGATCCAAAGCTGCGAGATTCCGTCCGTTGGAGCATCGAAATCCATGATGGCGCCGGCAAAGGCGGCCGCGGCCGAGCCGGTCGCCGGATCTTCGTAGGAGGGATTGCCGGGCACGATCATGCGCACGTGGAAGGCGCTGTCGTGATGCACCGTCTCGCGGCAATAGATGAAGGGGCTGGCGAAGGCCCATTCGCTCTTGCGCGGGGCAAGTTCCGACCAGGCCTGGTTGTCCAGCCTGACTTTCGCCGCCGCGTCGAGGTCGGAGACCGGAATGGTGACGTAGGGCACGCCGGCCGACCAGAAGGAAACGCGGTGATTCTCGAAGCCGATCTCGTGCGGGCCAAGGCCAAGTGCTGCACCGATCATTTCCGGGTCGGCGGCGAGTTCCAGGCGCTCCGGCAGTTTCGCCAGGTCGAACTCCGCGAAGGTGGCGCCATCATGCTTGCTGACCGCGCAGCGCACAGGGCCGATATTTTCTTCCAGCACAAAGATGCCTGTCGCTTCGCCTGCTTGTTCCGTAAGCGCGATAGCCGAACCGACCGTCGGATGGCCGGCGAACGGCATCTCATAGTCGGGCGTGAAGATGCGGATACGGTTGCGGTGTTTGGGATTTTCGGGCGGCAGCACGAAAACCGTCTCGGACAGGTTGAATTCGCGCGCGATCGCCTGCATGGCGGCGCTATCGAGCCCTTGGCTGTCGAGCACGACGGCGACCGGGTTCCCGGCCAACCGCTCGGTCGTAAACACATCGTAAAGCAAGTAATTGCGCGCCATCGAGAAAACCTTCCGCCTCGCCCCGAATTTCTGCCTCAATCCCAACATGAGGGAAATTTAATTTGAAATTCGAACCTTAAGGCATGATTTGTGCACGGATAGGGACATCAATTTTTCGCTATAGGGGTCCGGGGTGGACCAGGTTGTCAATCCGCCAAACGCAGAATCCGATACTTCCATCGAAGCCGCCCTCGGGCTCGACCGCAAAGGCGTGAGCCGCAAGCGCCGCCGCGGCTGGCTTTACACGCTGCTGGCACTGGCGGTCGTGGCGGTCGCGATCGGCGTCTACCGGTTGAACGCCGCCTCGCCGCCCCGAATCGAGTACACGACCGCACCGGCGGCGGTCGCCGACCTGACCGTCCAGGTATCGGCAACCGGCACGCTGCAGCCGCTGACGCAGGTCGACATCTCCAGCGAGCTTTCTGGAATCGTCCGCTCGGTCGCGGTCAACGAGAACCAGCAGGTCAAGAAGGGCGACGTGCTGGCGACGCTCGACACCGCCAAGCTCGAGGTCCAGATCGAGCGCGCCACAGCCTCGGCCAAGGCGGCAGCGGCGACGGTCGAGGATGCCAAGGTCACATTGCAGGAAAACGAGAACGCGGTGGTCCGCACGAGCGCGCTCACCAAGCGCGGCATGGCGACGGATCAGTCGCTCGAGGCGGCAACCGCGACGCGAGACCGCTCCAAGGCGGCACTCGACAGCGCCGAAGCCAATCTCGCCATCGCGCAGGCCGACCTCAAGGCGCAGCAGACCGACCTTGCCAAGAGCACGATCTACGCGCCGATCGATGGCATCGTGCTCACGCGCTCGGTCGACCCCGGACAGACGGTCGCCTCTTCGCTGCAGGCGCCGGTGCTCTTCGTCATCGCCGCCGACTTGCGGAACATGGAGCTGCAGGCGGCGGTGGACGAGGCCGATATCGGCCAGGTCAAGCCCGGCCAGCATGCCCGCTTCACGGTCGACGCTTTCCCGGACCGTCCCTTCGACGCCGAGATCCGCGACATCTCTTACGCCTCCGTCACCACCGACGGCGTCGTCACCTACAATGCGCGGCTCGAGGTCGACAACAGCGAGCTGCTGCTCAGGCCTGGCATGACCGCAACGGTTGCGGTCGTGACCAGGCAGGCCAAGGGCGTGCTCACCGTGCCGGCCACGGCGTTCCGCTATCGCCCGGCCGAACAGGCGGCGCGAGGCTGGAGCCTGCGAGACTTGTTCACAGGCCGCATGGGCCGCCCCAACCGGCAGCGCGAGGCGACCAAGGTGCCGACCGATGGCTCGCGCACCCTCTATGTACTGGAAAACGGACGGGCGCATGCCGTCAACGTCAAGATCGGCTCGACCGACGGCGAGCTGACCGAAATCACGTCCGGCCTCGAGGAAGGCGCGGAGGTCATCACCGGCTCGCAGCAGCGGAGCTGACCCTTGTCCGCTCCCCTGCTCATCACCTTCGACAAGGTCTGGAAGAGCTACGGCGAGGGCGAGGCGCGCGTGCATGCGCTTGCCGGCGTCGATCTTGCGATCCGCAGAAGTGAGTTCGTCGCCATCATGGGGCCGTCCGGCTCGGGCAAGTCGACGGCCATGAACATCATCGGCTGCCTCGACACGCCGACCGCCGGAACCTACCGCTTCATGGGCGTCGATGCTGGCCGGCTCGACCGCAACCGCCGCGCCCTGCTGCGCAACATTTATGTCGGCTTCGTCTTCCAGGGCTACAACCTCCTGCCTCGCACCACGGCGGCGGAAAATGTCGAGCTGCCGCTGATCTATCGCGGCGTTTCCGCTCGCGAGCGTCGGGAGTTGGCCATGCAGGCGCTCGCCCAGGTCGGGCTCGTCGGACGCGAGCATCACACGCCGGCCGAGCTCTCGGGCGGCCAGCAGCAACGCGTTGCGATCGCCCGCGCCATCGTCACCAAACCGATGCTGCTTGTCGCCGACGAGCCGACGGGAAATCTCGATACCGCGCGCACGCACGAAATCATGGAATTGCTGACCAGGCTGAACGCCGAGCTCGGCCTCACCATCGTCATGGTCACGCACGAGGCCGATGTCGTGGGCTATGCCGAGCGCACCGTGCGCTTCCTCGACGGCCGCGTCGCTTCAGATACAGCGAAAGCCGAGGCCGCATGATCTGGGAGACCGTCCGCCTTTCGCTGATTTCGATCCGCCGGAACGTGCTGCGCTCGTTCCTGACCTTGCTCGGCATCGTCATCGGCGTCGCCGCGGTCATCGCCATGCTGACCATCGGCTCCGGCACCACCGAGAAGGTCAAGACCGACATCTCGAAACTCGGCAGCAACCTGCTCGTCGTCCGCTCCGGCCGTCCGGCAGGCCCCGGTGGGCCGGGCGGGCTCGACCAGGTCACGCGTCCCCTCGCCGCCAAGGATGTTGAAGCGCTGGTCGCCCATCTCAGCGGCGCGCGCGCCATCGCGCCGGCCTCGCAGAAGCAGGTGCGCGTCATCTTCGGCACGGAGAGCCTGACGTCGGGCGTCACCGGCACCGACAGCGCCTATCTCGACGCGCGCGACTGGAATCTGGTCTCCGGCCGTCCCTTCAGCGATTCCGAGACCCGCGCCGGCGCCGGCGTGTGCCTGATCGGCGAGACCGTACGTCAGCAATTCTTCGGCGCGGGCGATCCGGAAGGCGAGACCATCCGGATCAACCGCACCTCCTGCAGGATCATCGGCTTGCTTGAGCCGAAGGGCTATACCGGCTTCGGCCAGGACCAGGACAACGTCGTGCTCATGCCTTTAGCCGCCTATCAGCGGCGCATCGCCGGCAACCGCGATATCGACAACATCTACATCGCCGCCGACGACAGGACGCCGACCACCGAACTGCAGCCGCGCGTCGAGGACATCCTGCGCGACACGCGCCGCATCACGCCGGACCGCGATCCCGATTTCTCGATCCGCGACATGACCCAGATCGCCGACGCCATGGCCAGCGCTACCACGACCATGACCGGCATGCTGGGCGCAGTCGCCGGCGTCAGCCTGCTTGTCGGCGGCATCGGCATCATGAACATCATGCTGGTATCGGTCACCGAACGCACGCGCGAGATCGGCATCCGGCTGGCAATCGGCGCGCACGAAAACCACATCCTGATTCAGTTCCTGGTCGAGGCGACGGTGCTGTCGCTGCTCGGCGGCATCATCGGCATCCTGATCGGACTGGCGATCGCCGGCCTCGCCTCGGTCACGTTGACGATACCCTTCGCGCCGAGCCCGGCGGTCATCCTGCTTGCCGTAGGGTTCTCGGCGCTGATCGGCATGGTGTTCGGCTTCTTCCCGGCCTTGCGCGGCGCAAGGCTCGACCCGATCGACGCGCTAAGGCATGAGTGAACGCCTCGCCTGCCGCCACCCTTGTCAGGCCAGCACGTTGGCGAAATGCCATTCGATCAGCGGCTTCATGTGACCCATCAGGCCGTCAGGCAGGTCATCGGCATTACGGATAATGACCGGACCCTCGATCTCCGGCTCGCTCTCGCCGGCGACGAAGGCGCCGATGCGCCGGGCAACCTCGTCGGCCGGCTCGGGGACATGATAACGGCGGAAGATCACCGTGCCGCTCGATGTCGATAGCGCATGGTAGCGCCTCCCGTGCCGGGCCACCGAAAGGTCGATCCCGGTTTCCTCGCTCACCTCGCGGATCATGTTGAAGTCGACATCGACGAGGCCGTCGCGGAAATCGATCGGCTCGAAGGAGCCGGCGGCGAAGTAGACGCAGCCGGCGTTCACCGTGTGCGAGCCCATGCGGATCGCCACCAGCGCATTGTCGCCGGCGACCAGCACGGCATGCGCATAGGCATGTTCGGCGCCGCTGAGCTCCCGGTTCTTGCGCCAAAGCATGAAGGTCGAGTACCTCACCGCATGGCAGCGGCCGATGAGCCGCCTGTCGCGATAGCTCAGCGCCGAAAGCAGCACCACCGTGCCGTCGTAGAGCGCCGGCTTCGCCGCCATTTCGCGCCGCCAGTTCTCGGCGATCGCTGGCTGGTTGTCTCGTTCGAAGGGATGAGGAGTTGGGTCGAGCCGCACGTCGACATCGTCGACCGGCAAGATGACGTTGCGCGGCAGGTCGAAACTCATCGGTTCAAGCCATCTCCAGGGTGATCACCACCGGGCAGTGGTCCGAGGCCTTCGGCCTGTCCCAGCCGGCCCGCGGGAAACGTTCGACTTCCTGACCGGACGGAAAGACTGTGCGCCATGGCTGGCCGCGGCGGATGATCTCCGGAACCGCGGTGGCGTTCTTCGCCGCCAGCGCCTTCGACGGCAGGATGTAATCCAGCTGGCACAGATGCCGCTCCTCCGGCCCGCGCGTGTGATAGAAACTCCAGCGGTCCATCTCGGGCCGCCGCTCCACGACATTTTCGCAAAAGCCGCCGGCGGTCAGAACGTTGATCGAGGACTGGGCTTCGTCGACGACCTGGAAGCGATAGCCGTCGAAGCTGTCGCCTTCGATCTTCACGCGCTGCCGGTAGTCGTTCATGTCGCCGCAGATCGCCCAGCGTCTGTCGGCCGCATGGGCCTTGCCGAAACGGTCCTCGATGATGCGGCGCACGGCCTGCGCTTCGGCGATGCGCAGCGGCATCGTAGCCTCGCGGCCGTCGAGCCCGTTGCGCGGCGAGCCCATCGACTTGAAATGCACCAGATAGAGCGTCAGCGGCATGCCGCCAACCGTCACGTCGATTTCCAGGCAGTCGCGCCGGAAGACGCGTTCGTTGGCCAGATACCCGAGCGCCGCCAGTTCCGGCGTGAACAGGCCGAACTGCTCGAACGTAACATAGGCATGGCTGGTCATGCGCACGAATTCGATCGGCTGCCCCTGCGCGGTCTCGTTGCGCATCATCACGGCGACGTCGATGCCGCGCGAATCGTTGCCGGCGGTGGTGTATTTCTGTCGGTAGCCCTGTCCGATCATCTTGAATAGATAGCCATATTCGAAGGCCTTCAGCGCCTCGATATTGTCGACCTCCTGCATGCAGATGATGTCGGCGCGGGTCGCGGCTATGGCGAGCGCGGTAAGCTGGCGGGTGTCGTCGGACAGAGCGATGGTGCGCGCCTGTTCGAGCAGCCTGTACTCAGCCTCGCTCCGGATATCGAACAGCGCCAGCGTTCGGTCCTCATTGAGCTGGTTGCGATAGCCGGAGAAATCGAACCTGTTCATCAGGTTCTCGACGTTGAAGGTGGCGAGGCGCAGAGACATGGCCGTGACCTTTGCCCGCAAGCGTGTACGAAGACAAGAGCCCTTACCTACCCGCTACGGTTGATCCGTCATAGTTGACGGAACCTTTCCGTTCATCCTCCGTTCAGACGGAAAGTCCCATCAATAGGCCTCTTCCCGGGGTGTTCTGGGCGTGGGGCCTTACTCCTTGGAGAGTGAAATGAAACCGCTCTTGTCTTCCCTCGGCTCCGGGCTGGTGGCCCTGGGCCTCATGACGGGTCTGACGGCGCCGTCGATCGCCGGCCCGATCCTGCAGCCCGATCTCTCGGCCGCCACCAGCACGGCGGCACCTACGATCATCCCCGTCCGCGACAGCTGGGCCGGCGGCAACAACTACTCGCCGCAGATGTATGACTGGCGCTGGCGGCGCGGTGGCGACTGGCGCGGCCGCGATTTCAGATGGCGCGGCGGCGACTGGCGCGGCCGTCATTTCTCCCGCAACTGGGATGGCGACGACTGGCGCTGGCGGCATCATCGCCATCATCGGCATTTCGATAGTGGTGACGCGGCCCTTCTGGGGCTGGGCCTCGGCCTTGGCCTGGGCAGCCTCGCTTACAACAACTACTACGATCCCTACTACTATGATCCGTATCCGCGGTACTATCAGCCGCGGCGCATCTACCGGACTGAGCGGCTCTCCAGGGCCCATGTCCAATGGTGCTACGACCGTTACCGGTCCTATCGGGCCTGGGACAACACGTTCCAGCCCAACTATGGCCCGCGCCGGCAGTGCATTTCGCCCTATATCTGAGCCCGTCGGCAGGAAGAATGAGACGGCGCCCATCGCGGCGCCGTTTCTTTTTCGGCAAGAAAGAAACCGCCTGCGGGGCAATAACCTTAAATTTAGCGGGGGCGTCTATTGGTGATGCGATGCCCCCACATGACGATCGCGGAGCCGCGATCCGCTAGGACGTGCCCGCCATGGCTGAGAACGAGTTGAGAGGCAAGCACAGGCAGCGCGTGCTGAAAGGCGCGGCGATCCTGACCGGCATCAACAATTCCGAGGTCAAGTGCACGGTGCGCAACATGCATCCCGGCGGCGCCGAACTGAAAGTGCCGATCGAGGCGCGCGTGCCGGACGAATTCCTGCTTTACGTGGCGACCGACGGCATCGGCTACAAGGCGATCGTCCGCTGGCGCCGCGAGGACCGCATCGGCGTCGAGTTCACCGGCACCGGGCCGAAACCGCATTGGCATTATGGCTGAGCGCGAAAACGCCGGCGGATCGCTCCGCCGGCTTGATGTTTCACGACCGGAAGCTTGATGACAATTCGCCCTGCCGGGTCAGCTGGTGCGGGTTTCGAGAACCGGAGCGGAGCGGACATTGAAGTCCGTGAGCACCGGAAGCGCAGAAACCCGCGGCAGATGGCCGGCAGGGTAGAATTGGCGCAGGCTTCCTAGTTCTTGGCCTTGTCGACCAGCTTGTTCTTGGCGATCAGCCCGCGCGACCGCAGGGCGAAGCCCGAGGACGCGTAAGGCGGAAGAACGTGGATCGCCTTAGTTCTTGGCCTTGTCGACCAGCTTGTTCTTGGCGATCACCCCGCGCGACCGCGGGGCGAAGCCCGAGGACGCGCAAGGCAGAAGAACGTGGATTGCGTTAGTTCTTGGCCTTGTCGACCAGCTTGTTCTTGGCGATCCACGGCATCATCGCGCGCAGCTTGGTGCCGACTTCCTCGATCTGGTGGCTATCGTTCATGCGGCGGATGCCCTTGAAGCGCGACAGGCCGGCGCGGTACTCCTGCATCCATTCCGAGGTGAACTTGCCGGTCTGGATGTCCTTCAGGATGCGCTTCATCTCGGCCTTGGTGTCGGCGGTGATGATGCGCGGGCCCGAGACATATTCGCCCCATTCGGCGGTGTTCGAGATCGAGTAGTTCATGTTGGCGATGCCGCCCTCATAGATCAGGTCGACGATCAGCTTGACCTCGTGCAGGCACTCGAAATAGGCCATTTCCGGGGCGTAGCCGGCTTCCACCAGCGTCTCGAAGCCGGCGCGGATCAATTCGACCAGGCCGCCGCAAAGCACCACCTGCTCGCCGAACAAGTCGGTCTCGCATTCCTCGCGGAAGTTGGTCTCGATGATGCCCGAGCGTCCGCCGCCGACGCCGCACGCATAGGAGAGCGCGAGGTCGAGCGCGTTGCCCGAGGCATCCTGGTTGACGGCGACCAGGCACGGCACGCCGCCGCCCTTCTGGTATTCGCCGCGCACCGTGTGGCCGGGGCCCTTCGGCGCGATCATGACGACGTCGACCGAAGCCTTCGGCTCGATCAGGCCGAAATGCACGTTGAGGCCATGCGCGAAGGCGATCGCGGCGCCGTCACGGATATTCGGCGCGATTTCGTTCTTGTAGATATCGGCCTGCAATTCGTCGGGCGTCGCCATCATCATCAGGTCGGCCCATTTGGCGGCATCGGCCACGCTCATCACCTTGAGCCCGTCCGCCTCGACCTTCTTGGCGGTCGCTGAGCCGGCCTTCAGGCCGATGGCGATCTCCTTGACGCCGGAATCCTTGAGGTTGAGCGCGTGTGCCCGCCCCTGGCTGCCATAGCCGATGATGGCGACCTTCTTGCCCTTGATCAGATTGAGATCGGCGTCACGATCGTAATAGACACGCATTTCGTCTTCCTTCCCGTTTTGAAGATCAGAGGCCTTGCGGCCGGTTGTTTACCCCCCGGGTCTTTGACCCGTAGAGAGCGAGAAACTGCTGCGTCGCGCGGGCGGCGTCGCCGCCGATTGCCGCCTCGGTCAATTGCAGCCGGTCGCCGAGCAGAAGCCGGATCTGCACGTCGCGGCCGACCAGCCCGAAAAAGGTCCGGAACGCCGTCTCGGCTTCCTCGAAGTCGAGCAGCCCGGCCTGTCGTCCCGCTTCGAGCACCGGCTTCAGGCGCCTGGCCAGCGCGAAGCGGCCATTCTGCAGCACGATCGCGCCAAGGTCATCTTTCCCGGAACCGGCATGGCTGACCGCCACTCGGTTCAGCGCGACGGACGTGTCACTGGAAATCACCCTCAGCCAGTCGGACGCGAAGCGTTCGAGGCTTGCGGTCAGCGAAGCAAGGTCGAGGCCTTTGCGGTCGACCGGCGTCACACGCACCTTCGAGGCCTGCCACTGCACCGTTGCCGTCAGCAGCCCGTCGCGGTCGCCGAACCATTTGTAGAGCGTTTCCTTGGAGCAGCTTGCCCGCCGCGCCACCGCTGTCATGGTGAGGTTGTCGCCCTCCTCGACCAGCAGGCGAAGTGCCGCGTCCAGAACGGCCTGCTGCCGCTCGGTCAGCGCTTCGCTGTTGTCGATATCGGGCACGCTGTGCAACACACTTCCTTCGGGAGACGTTAACCACGGTCGGCAGGCGTACCGTACGTTACGGTTCGGCTTCTATGCCGTATTGCCGGCAGTCATGCAAGCGCTATTTTTCACCGATGGCTTCTCTTGCCGGAGGACGAGATGCGGGCCGGTCTGTTTGCCTTGGCTATTGCGGCCGCCTTCACCGGCGCCGCAGTCTATGTCAGCGTTGCGGAGCAGCCGGCGCGGCTTGGCCTTGACGACAAGGCATTGCTGCGGGAATGGCAGCCTTCCTACAAGCGCGGCGCCGCCATGCAGGCTTCCATTGCCATGGTCGCCTGCGTTCTCGGGCTGATTGCCTGGTGGCGAACCGGAGGACCTGGCTTTCTGGCCGGCGCAGTGGCGATCATCCTGCCCTGGCCATGGACACTGCTGGTGATGATGCCGACCAACCGTTTGCTGGAAGCGATGAAGGTCGAGGCCGACAATCCGCAGGCAAGATCAATGATCGTCAGATGGGGCAAAATGCATCTGGTCCGCGTCGCGCTTGGCGCGCTGGCGACGATCGCGTTTCTTTGGGCCTCGCATCTGCCCTGAAGGCCCGGTCGGCCGGCAATCATTCCATGATTGGCGCGTCGCGCAGCCTCCCAAGCAACCCGGCCAGCATCTCCAGTTCCTTGGCGGAAAGCTTGTCGCCCATCAGTTCCGATATGGCTTTTCCGTAGACAGCCCAAAGGCGGCGGCGCGTCTCCCGCCCCGCGGGTGTGATGCGCACGGTCTGGCCACGGCCATCGTCCGAGACGGGCAGCTTTTCCACCAAGCCATCCGCCTCCAGCCGGGCCAGCAGTCGCGAGACGTTGTACTGCGCCAGCAGGACGCGATCGATCAGCTCGAAGGGGCGCAAGCCGCCCTCACCCGCCTCGGCGAGCTCGTGCAGCACGTCGTACCAAGCAAGCGGCGGCAGACCGCCGGCCTTCAGGGCGTCCTCGGTCTTCTCGACCAGCTGGCGCGACACGCTCATCAGGCGGCCCCAGGTTTTGACGGCCTCGGGCGAAGGAGACTTCTTCGTCATGGCGGGATTCTATTCGATAGATGCAAATGCATCAAGCTTGACGATCGATGCAGATGCATCCATATAGATGCAATTACATCTATATGGAGTTCTCCGATGAAACACGAAATCTGTAAAGTGGCCGACATTCCGCAGACGGGCAGCCTGGTGGCGCCTTTCTTCGGCCGCGAGGTCCATGTCTGGCGTAGCGGCGAGCGCATCCGCGCCGCGGCCAATGCCTGCCTGCATTTCGGCGGACCGCTGGACTGCAAGGACGGCGCCTTGGTCTGCCAATGGCACGGCGCCCGCTTCGACATGGAAAGCGGCGAGCGGATCGAAGGCCCGGCACCGAAGGGCTCGCGCCTGATGTTCCTGTCGACCCTCGTCGAGGATGGCGCGCTGAACTATGTCTGGGGAGAGTGAGATGACGGCCAGACTCACCCTCGTCAGCCATCATCTTTGCCCTTACGTCCAGCGTGCGGCGATCGCGCTTGCCGAGAAAGGCGTGCTGTTCGAGCGCGTCGACGTTGACCTTGCCGACAAGCCGGACTGGTTCAAGGCCATCTCGCCGCTCGGCAAGGTGCCGCTGCTTCGTGTCCGGCGAGATGGCGCGGAGGAAGTCATTTTCGAATCGGCCGTCATCCTCGAATTCCTCGAGGAGACGGAGGCCAATCCGTTGCACCCGGCCGATCCGCTCATGAGGGCCAGGCACCGCGCCTGGATCGAATTCGGCTCGGCCATCCTCAATGCGATAGGCCGCTTCTATTCCGCGGCCGATGAGGCTGCGTTCTTCAAGGAAAGCAACGGCTTGTCGGAAATGTTTGGGCGTGTCGAGGCGGAGCTGTCGGCAAGGCAGGGCGGTCCGTGGTTCGCAGGTGACCGCTTCTCGTTGGTCGACGCCGTCTACGGGCCGATCTTCCGCTACTTCGACACGTTCGACAGGATCGTTGATTTCGGCATCCTGGAGGGAAAGCCTCTCGTCCAGGCCTGGCGCAAGGCGTTGAGCGAACGGCAATCGGTGAAGGAGGCTGTCACTCCGGGCTATCCGCTGCGGCTGCACGCCTTCCTGCGGGCAAAGGCGTCCTATCTGTCGCAGATGATCCGGCTGCAGGCCATTGCAGTTCCGCAGGCCCGATCGGCCTGAATGGATCGATCACCACTGGCGCTTTGAGGCTGTCGCCGATGGCGAATGCCTCAGGCCTGCGCGGCATCGAAGGCGGCGCGCGCCTCACGAACGGCATCGTGGTTGAGTTCGGCCCATTGGATAAGCATCTGCAACGGCGCGAACATCGAGCGGCCGAGATCGGTGAGGCTGTACTCGACGCTCGGCGGCTTGGTCGGAAAGACTTCGCGATGCACATAGCCGTCGCGCTGCAGGTCGTAGAGCGTCTGCGTCAGCATGCGCTGCGAGATATCGGGCACAAGGCGGCGCAACTCCCCGAACCGGTAAGGCTTCTCGGCCAAGGCCATGACCAGCAGCGAGCTCCATTTGCCGCTGATGCCCTGGATCACGTCGCGAACCGGGCAATCGGCGAAATTGCCGCCGCCGGTCATGGCCTTGTAGACCTCGAGCTTCGATTTCAGATTGAAGATCTTGCTGTCCATCGCGACATCCATTGGTCGAAGCGGCGACCGCCCGGTGGTTCCCCGGCTGTGCCTACCTCCCGAAAAACTGCCTTCTTTACGGCTTCCGGTCAATTCCTATTTTAGCGCTGGTCTCTTTTTGAGACCAAATATACCCGCCCTTCGACGCAATTTTCAGGAACCTCCCATGACCGAAACCCTCCTCGTCACCGGCGCTTCCGGCCATCTCGGCCGCGCCGTAATCAACCATCTGCTCGATGTGCAGAAAGTCGCGCCGGCGAATATCATCGCCACCACGCGCAATCCCGGAAACCTCGCCGACCTCGCGGCTCGCGGCGTCGCCGTCAGAGCGGCCGATTTCGACGATCCGGCATCGATCGAGACCGCATTCAAAGGCGCCGACCGGGTGCTGATCGTCTCGACCGGAGAGCTCGACCTCAAGAGCGACCGGCGCCTCAAACAGCATCAGGCCGCGGTGGCCGCTGCCAAGGCAGTCGGTGTCTCGCACCTGCTCTACACCTCGATGCCCAATCCCGAGCCGGTCTCGCCGGTGCTGTTTGCCGGCGACCACTACGGCACCGAGCAGGCGATCGAGGCGAGTGGCATTCCCTACACCATCTTCCGCAACGGCTGGTACCAGGAGAACCTGTTCATGGCGCTGCCACACGCCATTTCGTCGGGCAAGTGGTACACGTCGGCCGCCGACGGGCGCATCGCGCACGGCGCGCGCGACGACATGGCCGCCGCGATCGCCGCGAGCCTCGCTTCCGGCTCGACGGAGAGCCGCATCTACACGCTGACCGGCCCGCATGCTTACACCACGAACGAAATTGCCGCCTTGGTAACCGAAGTCACCGGCAAGCCGCTGGAGGTTATCCGATTGCCTGATGAGGCTCTGACCGAGGGCGTCAAGGCGGCCGGCCTTCCCGAGGATTTTGCTCGCATCATCGTCTCCTTCGACGCCAACACGCGCTCCGGCCGTATCGGCATGGTGACCGACGCGATCGAGACGTTGTCGGGTCGCAAGCCGCAGACGCTGAAGCAGTTCCTCGAAGCGAACAAAGCCGCTTTGCTCGGCTGAAACCGGCGCGCCCGGCGGCCGTTCTACCGGGCGCGCTATTTTGACTTTTGAGCAATCCGAGCCGGATCAGGCTTTCGCCGGTCGCAGCAAGCGCTTCCTCGCGCGATCGCATCGGCTTCGCGCTTGGCCGAGCGGACGGTCGTGCGTACGCGGTAGCCTGCCTTCAGACGCGCGAGGACGCAGTGAGCGCCGAGGAAGCCCGAGCCGCCGGTAACGAGCACCAACTCACCGCCCATGCCCGCCTCTGCCCCTCTACAGCGGTTCACCGTTTCACGAAACGCCGAACCGCCCCTTTGTCTTCACGCAATTCCTGACGGGAAACCGTTACACGCTTTTCCTGGAATTGCTCTAAGCGTTGCGGCCCCTCAAATGGCCACCTGCGTGCCGATCTCGACGACGCGTCCGGTGGGAATCTGGAAGTACTCTGTCGCATCCGCCGCTGTTTTCGCAAGCCCGATGAACAGCCGGTCCTGCCAGATGGGCATGCCGGAATTGGGCGAGGCCTTCAGCGAGCGCCGCGACAGGAAGAAGGACGTCGTCATGATGTCGAACTTCCAGCCCTGCTTGCGGCAGATCGCGAGCGCGCGCGGGATGTTCGGCTGCTCCATGTAGCCGAAGGTCAACGTCACCCGCATGAACAGTTCGTTGACCGTCTCCATCTTCACCCGTTCGC
Source organism: Mesorhizobium silamurunense (assembly GCF_014843825.1). GTDB lineage: Bacteria > Pseudomonadota > Alphaproteobacteria > Rhizobiales > Rhizobiaceae > Mesorhizobium > Mesorhizobium silamurunense. The sequence continues at coordinate 16,347 of NZ_JHQR01000117.1, read as the reverse complement.
TGTCGGGCACCACCGGTTGCGGCGCAGTGACCACCGAAAGGATGACGTTCTGTTCGTGCAGCACCTTGTAGTGCTTGAGACTATGCATCAGCGCCGTCGGCGCACTCAGCGGGTCGCTGGTCAGGAACACCGCGGTGCCGGACACAAGCTGCGGTTTTTTCTTGAGAAGGTTCGCCGCCAGGAAGTCGAGCGGAATCTCGTTGCGGCGGGTCTTGTCGAACAGGTAGCGGCTGCCGCGCACCCAGGTCCACATGGCCATGACGATGGCGAAGCCCACCGCCAGCGACGACCAGCCGCCTTCGAACACCTTGACGATGTTGGAAGCGAAGAAGCCGATGTCGATGAGCGCGAACACTGCCGTCAGCGCGACCGCCGGCCAGATGTTCCACTTCCAGATGCGTGTCATGACGACGAACAGCAGCGTGGTCGTCACCAGCATGTTGCCGGTGACGGAAATGCCGTAGGCCGAGGCCAGCCTGCTGGATTCGCCGAAGCCGACCACCAGAAGCATCACCACCAGTGCCAGCAGCAAATTGACGCGCGGCATGAAGATCTGGCCGGACTGCTTTTCCGACGTGTGCAGGATCTCGAGGCGCGGCAGCATGTTGAGCTGTACGGCCTGTCTGGTCAGCGAAAAGGCCCCGGAAATCACCGCCTGGCTGGCGATGACCGTCGCAGCCGTCGCCAGCACCACCATCGGGATCAGCGCCCAGCCCTGATTCATCTCGAAGAACGGATGTCCGACTACACCTTTGTTTGCCAGTATGAAGGCACCCTGCCCGGCGTAGTTCAGCAGCAAGCAGGGGAACACGATCGCCAGCCACGCCATGACGATTGGCTTGCGGCCGAAATGGCCGAGGTCGGCATAGAGCGCTTCGGCCCCGGTGACGGCCAGGAAGACGGCGCCTATGGTCACGAAGGAGACATCGGGCGAATTGATCAGGAAGGCGACGATATGATGTGGGCTGATTGCCCAAAGGATTTCCGGATCGTCGATGATGTGGTTGAGACCGGATAGGCCGATGGCCAGGAACCACGCGGCGGTTACCGGGCCGAACACCAATCCGACGCCGCCTGTGCCGAAGCGCTGCACCGCAAACAGTATCGCCAGAATGACCAGTGTCAGCGGCACCACATAGGGCTGGAAGGTGGGTGTGACGACGTTCATGCCTTCGACCGCCGACAGCACCGAGATCGCCGGCGTGATCACGGCATCGCCGAAGAACAGCGACGCGCCAACGATGCCGATGCCGAGGATGATCGCCGAGCGCGCCGGGAAGCTGCCGCGCGCCAGCGCCATCAGCGACAGCACACCGCCCTCGCCGCGGTTGTCGGCACGAAGCACGAACATGATGTATTTTATCGTGACGGTAATGGTCAGCGACCAGATGATCAGCGACAGCACGCCGAGGATATCGCCACGAGTGGCCACTTCGCCACCGGACGAAGCGTGCAATGCCTCGCGCAACGCATAGATCGGGCTGGTCCCGATATCGCCATAGACCACACCGAGCGCGCCAAGCATCAGCATCTTGGTGCTGTGCTGCTCGACTTCAGAATGGCTCGATTGGTCGACGGATTCTGCCTCACTACCACTGTTGGTAAGGGCCATAAACGACACTCCGATAAACGCGCGGTGCTCTACGCTTGCTGCGATGCAATATCAAGTGCCCCAACGTGATGGCTCCCATGCCCGTCACGCGCAGCTCCTGAAGCTACCATCCGCAAGCCTTCAAGAACCGCCCAACCGTGCCGGCCATGCCATACTCCAGCGCATCGGCTGTCAACCCGTGTCCGATCGATACTTCGGCCAGTGCCGGGATGCGTTTGGCCAATGCCGGCAGGTTGGCCACGGTCAGATCGTGGCCGGCATTGACCTGGAGCCCCGCCGCGAGTGCCGCATCCGCGGTTTTTCCCAGTCTTTCCAATTCCTTGGCCGCCTTGGTGGAATCGGAATGGTAACCGCCATAGGGCCCGGTATAGAGTTCGATCCGGTCGGCGCCGGTATCGCGCGCGGCAGTCACGCCGACCGGATCGGCGTCGGAAAACAGCGACACCCGAAAACCGCCCTTCTTCAGCCGCTTGACGATCGGCGTCAGGAACGCCGCCTGTGCGGCGAAGTTCCAGCCGTGATCCGATGTTGCCTGCGCCGGGTCGTCGGGCACCAGCGTCACCTGCTCCGGCTGGTTCTTCTCGACAAGTGCCAGGAAATCCTCGGTCGGATAGCCTTCGATGTTGAATTCAGCCTTTGGGAACTCATCGTCGATCAGCGCCCTGATCTCCGGCAGGTCGGAATGTCTCGTATGCCGCTCGTCGGGACGCGGATGGACCGTCAGCCCATGCGCGCCGGCGGCAAGCGCGATGCGCCCGAGCCCCGTAACGCTCGGCCACGGCAGGTCGCGGCGATTGCGCAGCATGGCGACAGCGTTGAGGTTGACCGAAAGCTTTGCAGGCATGATCCGGCGTCCAGTTGGAGCAATTCCAGGAAAAGTGCGTAGCGGGTTTCCGTCCGGAATTGCGTAAGAACAAAATACTCAGAGCGGTTCGGCGGGCATCTATAGCGCCTTTGCAGGGAACAGATAGAGGGTTTCCGGTGTTCCAGGGGACGAGATGGTGGTTAAGGCTCTCTGTTTTAACGCAATTCCTGACGGAAAACCGTTTTGCACTTTTCCTGGAATTGCCCTAGCGCAAGGATTTGCCAGTGAATTTCCTCGAAGCCGTGCCGGCGATACGCCGCCTCGATACAAACCGTGACGCGCTTTTTGCCATCGACGTCGTCGGCGATGTTTCGCCGGCGGACGCGGAAAACCTTTTCGGCCTGCTCGAAGCAGCCTATGCCCTGCACCCGAGGATCGACGTGCTGGTGAGACTGACCGACGAGGAGAGCGTCGATTGGGCCAACATTTCGGAAGGTACGATCCGACAAGGAGTGGCCGACGCGCTGGAGCATGTCGTCCGTTGCGCGGCTATCGGGGAACCGCGCTGGGCGTCCCTTGTCGGGGGGTTCTTTCCGAAGGCTTTGCCGTTCGAGTTCAGGCATTTCGACAGTGACAACGAAGCCGCTGCCTGGCAGTGGCTCGGCGCCAGGCCGGCAAACGAAACTAGCGCACGATCGTCAACCGCTCGGCGGCGCGGGTGATTGCCGTGTAGAGCCAGCGCTGCCGCGTCTCCTTGAACGCCCAGCTCTCGTCGAACAGCACGACTTCGTTCCATTGCGAGCCTTGTGCTTTGTGGACCGTCAGCGCGTAACCATAGTCGAAGTCGTCGAAGCGCTTCTTCTGCTGCCACGGAATCTCGGCGTCCGGATCCTCGAACGCCGCCTTGAGCAGCTTGATCTTGGCGACGCTGCGGTCGGGATCGTCCTCTTCCGGCGAGACCAGCAGGTTGATGCCGGGCTTCACCGTCTCGCGCGACGAGGTCATCACCTTCCACAGCGAGCCGTTGAGCAGCCCCTTGGCCGGGTCGTTGCGCAGACAGACCAGCTTGTCGCCGGCCTGCGGAAAATCGGCGGAAAAACCCTTCAACTCACGCAGCCGCTGGTTATAGCGCCGGCGCGTGCGGTTTGTGCCGACCAGCACCTGGTCGGCCTTGAGCACAAGGTCCTGGGTGACCCCTTCCCTGCCGATCACCTGCGCCGTGCCGTAGTCGCCATGCATGAACTCGCGGCCTTCGCGCACGTCGAGCGCCAGCCGGATGATCGGATTGTCCTGCGCCTGGCGATGGATTTCGGTGAGCAGCACGTCCGGCTCGTGCTCGGTGAAGAAGCCGCCGCCCGAGATCGGCGGCAGCTGGGCGGGATCGCCAAGCACCAGGATCGGCGTGCCGAAGCTCATCAGGTCGCGGCCCAGCTGCTCGTCGACCATCGAGCATTCGTCGATGACGACCAGCTTGGCGCGCGCGATCGGGCTTTGCCGGTTGAGCGCGAAAGTCGGCGAGATCGACGTCTTGCCGGTCACCTCGTCCGAAACCGATTCCTCGCCCTTCGGCCTGTAGATCAGCGAATGGATCGTGCGGGCGTTGATGGCCCCCTTCGAGCGCAGCACCTGGGCGGCCTTGCCGGTGAAGGCGGCGAACTGCACCTGGCCGTCGACATGCTCGGCAAAATAGCGCGCCAGCGTCGTCTTGCCCGTGCCGGCATAGCCGAACAGGCGAAAGATCTGCGGCCGGCCGTCCTTCAGCCAGCGGCCGACCGCCTTCAAAGCCTCGTCCTGTTGGGGAGAGAATTCCATCAACGCGACAGACCGGATTCGCGAGCGAAATACAAGATTGGCGTCCCATCACCGGCGTCGCCGGTGACGATCTCATTTGTTACCAGCTCGGCACGCTATCAGGGGCAAACAAGAACGTAAAGGGAACAAGCCTGTCTTCGTTACGCTACCTGCCAGGGCCGGGATCGTTCTCAAGCAGGATTGGCTTGCCATGCGGTGTGGCGTGTGCGGCGCGCTCCCAGGCGGCCGCGAGCGCGTCGACTTCGCCCTTGCCGGCAACATCCTTTGTCGACAGCAATTTTTCCAGCGCCGCCAGCCAATGCTCGTAATAGTCGTGGCCGTCGCTCTCGGCGTCCGGCTTCTTCACCTCGGCGGACAGCGCGTCCGCCCATTCGCTCCACGAAAACAATCCCTTGTCGTGCAGCGCCACCGTCATGGCGAAGGCTTCCGCCTGCCATGGCTCGGCGAACACCGGATCATCGAAGCCGTCTGGCAGTTTGGCCTCATGCGGGCTCAAGATAGCTCTCCCAGGCATCGATCGAGACAACAAGCGTCGGATCGGCGCCCTCGCCCCAGATCTCGGCTCCGTCGAAAACCACCGTATAGACCCATTGCGGATTCTCGCCCCTGCCATGCGCGTTACTGTCGGGGAAGACGAAACCGTCGCGCACGGCCTCGATGGTGCCGCTCTTGCCGCGCGCATAGCGCGGCAGGCGCGTATGGCCGGTGGGATTGAAATTCTTCGTCCGCACGCGGTCGCCCGCCCGGAAGCGTGCCGGCGTGGCGACCGGACGATCGCACGGTCCGCCCTTGGCGAGCACCGCGGGCACATCCGCCGCCTTCAGCACTCTTTTCGGCGTCGCGGCCGCATCGACCGCCTTGCCGGCCACAAGGTCGCGCTCGGTGATGAAGCCGTGGCGCTTCAGCAGCACTTCCAGCGCCTTGATCCAGATCTGATAATAGCTGGACGCATAATAGTCGGCTGGATGCAGCGATTCCCGCGCATGCCGGCTCTCGTCGATATTCCAGGCGCCCATCGCGCCAGCGGTGAGCGTGACGCCCAGCGCGCGCTTCTCCCATTCGGCATGGAAATAGGGCTCGTCCTTCTCGGGCGCGACCGGCCCGAAACCCATCTGCCCGCCGAGATCCTGCGGCCCGTTCATTGAGCTTCCCCGTTCATGCCGGCTCCTTGGCCAGCGCCGTGCCGATCATCGCGTCGCGGCTGACCAGCCCGGCAAGCTGCTCCTCGCTCCAGCCGTCGGTTCCCTTCGGTCGCATCGGCACCACCAGATAGCGAAGCTCCGCCGTCGAATCCCAGACGCGGATCTTCCTGCCTGCGGGCAGCGTCAGCCCGAACTCCTCCAGTACCCCGCGCGGATCGATCACCGCGCGCGAGCGGTAGGGCGGCGCTTTATACCAGACCGGCGGCAGGCCGAGCACGGACCACGGATAGCAGGAGCAGAGCGTGCAGACGACGAGGTTGTGCGTGTCCTCTGTGTCGAAGACGGCCTGCATGTGCTCGCCCTGGCGGCCGGTGTAGGAGAGCGATCCGATCGCCGCCGTCGCGTCGCGCCTAAGCCAATCGGCATAAGCGGGATCGCTCCAGGCCTTGGCCACCACCCTGGCGCCATTGCGCGGGCCGATTTTCGTCTCGTAGGTATCGACGATGACGTCGATGGCCGCCGGGTCGATCAGGCCTTTCTGGGTCAGGATCGTCTCAAGCGCGCGCACGCGCGCCGCAAACGGGTCGAGCTCGTTGTCATGGTCGTGATCATGGGACATGACCTTGAGACTAGGATCGCGTGCTGTTCCCCGCAAGCACCACACCTTGGGCCAGAGGCGGCCGCTTCAAGCGAGACGGCTCTTCCTCGATCGCCATCTCGCTTGAAGAGTGTTGTTTTGGAGCATGATCTTCTCCGAAAAGTCTGCAACTTTTCGGAAATCATGCTCTATTCGGCGGCCACCTTTTTCGGTTCGGCCTCTTCCTCGAACAGCGAAGGCTGCTCGCTGCTTTCGACCGCATGCAGTGCCGGCCGGCTCTTCTTCGACGAGAAGCTGAGCAGCCAGCCGGAGAAGTTTTCGAAGTAAACGTAGATCACCGGTGTGACGAACAAAGTGAGCGCCTGCGAGGCAAGCAGGCCGCCGACCACGGCGACGCCGAGTGGCTGGCGCAGTTCGGCGCTTGCGCCGGTGCCGAGCGCGATCGGGAACGTGCCCATCAACGCTGCCAGCGTTGTCATCATGATCGGCCGAAAACGCATCAGGCAAGCCTTGTGGATGGAATCCTTGGCCGACATGCCTTGTCGTCTGAGCTCCAGCGCGACATCGACCATCATGATGCCGTTCTTCTTGACGATGCCGATCAGCATCAGGATGCCAATCACAGCAATGACCGAGATATCCATGCCGGCGAAGCGCAAAGCCAGCACCGCGCCGAGCACCGCCGACGGCAGACCGGTAAGGATGGTGAGCGGATGGATGAAGCTCTCATAGAGCATGCCGAGCACGATGTAGATCGTCAGGATCGCGCCGCCGATCAGCAGGCCCTGGTTGGCGAGCGAATCCTGGAAGGTCTTGGCGGTGCCGGCGAAGCTGGTCGAGATCGCCTTCGGCATGCCGATTTGCTCTTTCAGCTGGTCGATGCGGGTCACCGTGTCGCCGAGCGACACGCCCTGCGGCAGGTTGTAGGAGATCGTCACCGCCGGCAGCTGGCCGAGCTGGTTGACGGTCAGCGCGCCTGCCGTGCGATCGACATGGGCGAAAGCGCCGAGCGGCACCAGGCTGCCGCGCGCCGTCCTCACCTGGATAGCCAGCATGCGCTCGGGCGACCACGCCATCTTCGGATCGAGCTCGGTGATGACTTGATAGCTGTCGGCGGAGCCGAAGATGGTGGAAACCTGGTCGGTGCCGAAACCGCCGTAGAGGGCCGAGCGCAGAGTGTCGGTGTCGACGCCGAGCTGGGCCGCCTTGTCGCGGTCGACCACCAGCGTCGCCTGCAGGGCGTTGTTCTGCAGATCGCTGGTGACGTCGGTGAACGTCGTGTGGTCCGCCGCCATCGCATCATTGAGCTTCTGTGCCCAGATATCGGTCTGGCCCGTATCGAGGCCCTGAACCACGAGCTGGTAGGCGCTGGCGGACGAGCGCGAGCCCAGCCTGAGGTTCTGCACCGGCTGCATATAGGCCTCGATGCCCGGGACAGCGGCCAGCTGCCGCCGCAGGTCTGAAAGCACCTTCTCGATGCTGGGCCTCTGATCCTTGTCCTTCAGCTGCACGTAGAGCTGGCCCTGGTTCAGCGCGTTGTTGCCGCTACCGGCCGACCAGGCTACATGCGCGACATAAGGCGAATGCGCGAAGACGTTCGCCACCTGGCCCTGCAGCTTCGCCATGGCGTCGAAGGAGATGTCCTGCCGGGCCATCGTCGTCACCGAAATCTGGCCGATATCCTCCTGCGGGAAGAAGCCCTTCGGCGAGACCTGGATCAGCCAGACCGATGCCGCCGCCGTTCCGATGAAGACGAGGAATACGAAGAAGGTGTGCCGCAGGCAGAAGCTGAGCAACCAGTTGTAGCCGCGCGTGAACAAGTCATGGCCGTGGCCTTCGCTATGCGCCTCGCGATCGGCTTTCGTGACCGACAGCAGCCGCGAGCACAGCATCGGCGTCAACGTCAGCGACACGAACATCGACGCCAGGATGGCGACCGTCACCACGACCGCGAATTCGTTGAAGATGCGGCCGATGACGCCGCCCATCAGAAGCACGGGAATGAACACCGCCACAAGCGAGATCGAGATCGAGATGATGGTGAAGCCGATCTCGCGCGCGCCCTTCAGCGACGCGTCGAAGGCCGACAGCCCATCCTCCTCCATATGGCGGAAGATGTTTTCGAGCATGACGATGGCGTCGTCGACGACGAGGCCGACCGCGAGCGTGAGGCCCATCAGCGAGATGTTGTCGATCGAGAAGCCGAACAGGAACATCGCGCCAAGCGTCGCGATCAGCGAGATCGGCACCGCCACCGCCGGTATGATCGTCGCCGTTATCCTGCGCAGGAACACGAAGATCACCATCACCACCAGGGCGATGGTCAAGAGCAGCGTGAACTGCACGTCGTCGACAGCCTGGCGGATCGAAGTCGAGCGGTCGTTGAGCAGCTTGATGCTGGCCGCCGCCGGCATCTGGTCCTGGAAGGACGGCAGCATCGCCTTGACCTTGTCGACGACGTCGACGGTGTTGGCGTCGGGCTGGCGCTGCACGGCCATGATGATCGCGCGGGTACCATCGTACCAACTTGCGGTCGTGGTGGTCTGCACCGAATCGACGACGCGGGTCACCTCGCCCAGCCGCACCGGGTGGCCGTTCTTGGTGGCGATGATCAGGTTGGAGAACCCGGCGGCGTTGCCGAGCTGGGTGTTGGCGGTGATGGTGAGCTGCTGTTTGTCGTTCTGCAGCACGCCGAGCGGCGTGTTGCTGTTGGCCGACGCGATCGCCGCCTGCAGCTGATCGATCGAGATGCCGCGCGCGGCGAGCGCTGTCGGATCGATCTGAATGCGCACCGCATATTTCTGCTGGCCGAAGATCGAGACCTGCGCCACGCCGTCGATGGTCGACAGCGACGGCGAGATGACGTTCTCGGCGAAGGCATCGAGGTCCGTGAGCGGAACCGTGTCGCTGACCAGCGACATCAAAAGGATCGGCGCGTCAGCCGGATTGACCTTTCGATAGCTCGGCGGCGCGGTCATCTCCGGCGGCAGCGATTTTTGCGTGCGCGCGATCGCCGCCTGCACGTCCGCGGCCGCCGCGTCGATGTCCCGGTTGAGCACGAACTGGATGGCGATCGAGGTCTGGCCGAGCGAGTTGGTGGTCGAGATCGAATCGATGCCGGCGATGGTCGAAAACTGCTTGATCAGCGGCGTGGCCACCGAGGTCGCCATCGTCTCCGGCGAAGCGCCGGGCAGCGAAGCGGAAACATTGACCACCGGAAACTCGGCGCTTGGCAGCGCCGCGACCGGCAGGAACTTGTAGGCAAAAATTCCGCCCAGCACGAGGGCCAACGACATCAGCAGCGTGGCGACGGGCCTGCGTATGCAGAATTCGGAGATCATGGTCGCGCCCCGCCGGCCTTGTCGGCTTCCGCGACCTTGGGAGCGGCCTGATCGGTGCCGCTGCCGGCGGTCTTGCCTTCGTGGACGGCGGCGCCGTCCTTCAGCCTGGTCTGGCCTTCGACGACGACCTTCTCACCGCTCTTCAGCCCCTGGCTGATAGCGCTGTTTTCGCCTTCCGTCAGCGCCACCTGCACCGGCCGCATCTCCACCGTGTTGTCGGGCTTGACCACATAGACGAAGGAGCCCTTCTGGCTGGGCTGCACCGCAACCGTCGGAACCGAGGTCATCTGCGGCATCGTGCCGGCGTCGAGCACGACGTTCACATACTGGCCCGGCCAAAGCGAAAGATCGGAGTTCGGTATGCTCGCGCGCGTGGCGATGGTGCCCGAGGCGGTATCGACGCTGGAATCGACGAAGTCGAGCGTGCCCTTGCCGATCGGCGTCGGATCGCCGTCCTTGGTCAGCGTCACGTCCCCTTGCTGCGGATTCGCGAGCTCCTTGTGCAGCAAGGCAAGGTTGCTTTCCGGCAGAGTGAAATTCACCTGCAGCGGGTCCATTTGCGTGATGGTGACAAGTGGCGTCGTGCTGCTTGAGTTGCCGTTGCTGGTGGTGACGAGATCGCCGACGGAGACGTTGACCGCTCCGAGCCTGCCCGAGATGGGCGCGGTGATGGTCGCGTAGCTCAACTGGACCGTATCGGCGTCTATCGTCGCCTCGTCGGCATCGATGGTGGCGGCCGCCGCCTTTTGTGCCGCCAGCGCCTGATCGTAGGTCTGCTGCGTGCCCGCCTGCTTGGCGACGAGATCCTTGGCGCGCTGCAGATCGGCCTGGGCGCTGACCAGCATCGCCTGGTCCTTGGCCAGCGTCGCCTGGTCCTTGGCGAGCTGCGCCTTCAGCGAGCGGTCATCCAGCGAGAGCAGAAGATCGCCCGCTTTGACCATTTGCCCGTCCTTGACCGCGATCGACACGATCTGGCTGGACACCCGGGCATTGATGCTGACCACCGCCGGCGAGGAAACGAAGCCGATGGCATAGCGGCGGATCGGGAAGTCAGCGGTGGTTGCTGTCGCGGCAACGATCGAGGCCGAACGCGCGCGACCGCTGCCACTCTTCGGGTTGTCCGATGCCTTCGCCGTTTTGTCCGCGCTGCCCGTCGCTGCTTGCTGGCCTGAGATGAGCTGCTGGACCTTGCCCATCGCGGTTGGCGAAAGGTAGAGGCCGGCGCCCGCGAGGCAGGCCGCCGCGATGACTGCAAAGGCGATTTTTCCGCGCATCGACAACAAGCCTTATCACCCGACACGCCGAACCCGGTGGTCTATTCTAGCTCTATTCACGGCGCCTTGCCGCGATTTTCGCCGAATAGATAGGACAAGGCTTTGGCGGAAAAGGGCCAAAACGCGGTATTACGAAGATTTAATGTGCACTGCACAATCGCTGTGCACCCGGCTAACGTGCCGTGGCGGCCCTCGCATCAGGCTGAAAATGACCTCAGCGCAGCATTGGCCAAAGCGTCGCCGCCAACAGCAGACCCATGGCGATGTTGAACCATTTCAGGCGCACGGGATCCGACAGGAAGCCGCGCAGCGCGGTGCCGAACCCGGCCCAGACGGAGACGCTTGGCAGGTTGACGATGGTGAAGGCGATCGAGATCAGCGCCACCGAGACGAACGGATGGTCGGGGTTGGTGTAGACGGCCATGGCGGTTATCGCCATCACCCACGCCTTGGGATTGACCCATTGGAACGCCGCGGCGTCGATGAAGCGCATCGGCCGCGCCTCCGCACCGCTCTTGTCGCTCACCGAGCGTGACACGGCGATCTTCCAGGCGAGGTAGAGCAGGTAGGCGGCGCCAGCGATTTTCAACGCCGTGTGCAGCGCGGGAACCGCCGTCAGCACCGCGCCGAGCCCGAAGCCGACGGCCAGCAGCAGCACCAGGAAGCCAATGCTGATGCCCAGCATGTGCGGAACGGTCCTGACGATGCCGAAATTGACCCCGGACGTCAGCAGCATGAGGTTGTTGGGCCCCGGCGTGATCGAGGTCACGAAGGCATAAACCAAGAGAGCAAGGAACGCGTTGAGAGACATCGTATCCTCCCTAGATATGTCAGCCTTATTGTCCTTTTTTTGCAGGCGCGCGAAAGCCACGGACGGGCGACTGCAGGACCAGAGAGGGGAACTGTAGCAGTGCGAGTGGCGGTTGCCGCGCGCTCACATGCCCTGCGGGCCACGGTTCATCGCCGCCACGCCGGTGCGGCAGATTTCGACGAGGCCGAGCGGCTTCATGATGGCGATGAACTGATCGAGTTTGGAACCCTTGCCGGTGATCTCGAAGATGAAATGCTCGGTATTGGCGTCGATGACGCTGGCCCGGAAGGCATCCGCCAGCCTCAGCGCCTCGACACGCGCGTCGCCGGTGCCGGCGACCTTGACCAGCGCGAGTTCCCGCTCCAGCGGCCGCTCCTGGCCAAGTTCATGCGAGCGCACGGTAAGGTCGACGACGCGGTGCACCGGCACGATACGCTCAAGCTGGTGCTTGATCTGCTCAAGCACATGCGGCGTGCCGCGCGTCACGATGGTGATGCGCGACAAATGCTTCTCGTGCTCCGTCTCGGAGACGGTAAGGCTTTCGATGTTGTAGCCGCGTCCCGAGAAAAGGCCGATGACGCGGGCAAGCACGCCTGGTTCGTTGTCGACCAGCACGGAAAGCGTGTGCGTTTCCGGCTTCTCAGTTTCCTTGGCGATGAAATAGGCGGAGCCGGTCGGCTGGAGCTGTGCGTTCATGACATGACTCTCGATTTCAAACTTTTGCGCTAATTCTCTGTTTCCACACGGCTTCCCGCCGCAGGCTCCAGCAATTCCAGGAAAAGCGCATAGCGGTTTTCCGTCCGGAATTGCGTAAACATTCAGAGCCCTCGGCTACACCAGTTCCCTGCCCTTGGCGTCGATGGCGTTAGCCACCGCTTCGTCCGTCGCCTCGTCGGGCAGGAGCATCTCGTTGTGCGCCTTGCCGGAAGGGATCATCGGGAAGCAGTTGGCTAAAGTCGCCACGCGGCAGTCGAACAGCACCGGCTTCTTCACCGAGATCATTTCGCGGATCGCGTCGTCCAACTCGTCCGGCTTGTCGCAGCGGATGCCGTGGCCGCCATAGGCTTCCGCCAGCTTGACGAAATCCGGCATCGCCTCGGTGTAGGAATGCGACAGCCGGTTGCCGTGCAGCAGCTGCTGCCACTGGCGCACCATGCCCATATACTGGTTGTTGAGGATGAAGATCTTGATCGGTGCCTCGTACTGCACCGCCGAGCTCATCTCCTGCATCGTCATCTGCACCGAAGCGTCGCCGGCGATGTCGATGACCAGCGCGTCCGGATGCGCGATCTGCACGCCGAGCGCCGCCGGCAGGCCGTAGCCCATCGTGCCCAGCCCGCCCGACGTCATCCAGCGGTTGGGCTTGTCGAAATGATAGTGCTGCGCCGCCCACATCTGATGCTGGCCGACCTCGGTGGTGATGTAGGTGTCCATGTCCTTGGTCAACGCATAAAGCCGCTGGATGGCGTATTGCGGCATGATCACGTCGTTGTTCATCTTGTAGGCGAGCGAGTCCCGCGCGCGCCATTTCGCGATCTGCTCCCACCACGGATAGAGCGCCTTCTTGTCGGCCTTGGCGGTCGCCCGCCACAGCCGCACCAGATCCTCCAGCACCCGGCCGACATCGCCCAGGATCGGCACGTCGGCATGGACGTTCTTGTTGATCGAGGACGGATCGATGTCGATGTGGATCTTCTTCGAGTTCGGCGAAAACGCAGTGAGCCGGCCCGTGATGCGGTCGTCGAAGCGCGCGCCGATGCAGATCATCACATCGCAATCATGCATCGCCATATTGGCTTCGTAGGTGCCGTGCATGCCGAGCATGCCGACCCAGTTCTTGCCCGAGGCCGGATAGGCGCCGAGCCCCATCAGCGTCGTGGTGATCGGGAAGCCGGTGAGATCGACCAGCTCGCGCAGCAGGTGGCTGGCTTCCGGACCGGAATTGATGACGCCGCCGCCCGAATAGATGATCGGCTTCTTGGCGCCGGCCATCAGCTCGACGGCAGCTTTGACCTTCTCCAGATCGCCCTGGACCTTCGGCTGGTAGCTGGTGCGCGGCGCCGTCTGCGGCGGCACGTAGATGCCCTTGGCGAACTGCACGTCCTTCGGAATGTCGACCACGACCGGGCCGGGGCGCCCGGTGGTCGCCACATGGAAGGCCTCGTGGATGGTGGCGGCAAGCTCATTGACGTCCTTCACCAGCCAGTTGTGCTTGGTGCAGGGCCGCGTGATGCCGACCGTATCGCATTCCTGGAAGGCGTCGGAGCCGATCAGCGAGGTCGGCACCTGGCCGGTGAGACACACCAGCGGAATGGAATCCATCAGCGCGTCCTGCAGCGGCGTCACCGCATTGGTGGCGCCGGGGCCGGACGTCACCAGGAGCACACCGGCCTTGCCGGTCGAACGCGCATAGCCTTCGGCCGCGTGGCCGGCGCCCTGCTCGTGTCTGACCAGAATGTGCTCGACCTCGTCCTGCTGGAATATCTCGTCATAGATCGGAAGGACCGCACCGCCCGGATAGCCGAAGACGTGCTTGACGCCATTGTCCTTCAGCGCCTGCACCACCATTTCGGCGCCAGTCATTTCACGCCGTTCGTTCTGTCCACTGCTCATCGGTCTGGTCCCGTACTGTTCGCCGTCTGGCGATTTGCTGGTCGTTTAGTTGGATTTTGGGCAATAAAAAAGGCCCCCGAGGGAGCCTGTGGGATGCGCATGGGAGGTTTTCGCCCGGCGGTTACACCGCCTTGCCCACGCGCCAACCTACGAGAATGAGTGCTGTTTTCATGGCCGCGGACAATAAGGGCCAAAGCGCGGACTCGTCAATGGGGTGCCGCGCGAATTCACCCGCCTGTGAAATCGGCGCCGTCGCGCGCTACCATAGTACAGTTGAGCGGGTGCCGCCGAGACACCACTATGCGGTCGCAAAGGACGTTGGCTGCGAGGAGGACGCATGGCTGGCGAACGGGAGCATATCCGCGAGATCGAGCAGGTCCTGTCTGGTGCGCGATCGGCCCGCGACGACATCGTCGTGCAGTCCTGGCTGCGTTGCGTCGACACGCACCGCCTCGATCCTGCCCGGCCAACCGAAGCCTATATTGTTCCCGACACCCAGTTGCGCGAGCACCGCGAGCAATCCGAGCGGCTGATCGCGATTGCCCGCAGCGGCCTAGAGACGCTGTTCAAGCAGGTGGCTGGCCAGAACTACGTCTTGCTGCTGGCCGACGCCAAAGGGGTCACCGTCGATTTTCTCGGCGATCCGCTGTTCATGGACCAGTTGCGCAAGGCCGGGCTCTATCTCGGCTCGGAATGGTCGGAGAGCCGCACCGGAACCTGCGGCGTCGGCTCCTGCATCGTCACCGGCGAGGCAATGACCATTCATCAGACCGACCATTTCGACACCACCCATACGCCGCTTTCCTGCACCGCCGCGCCGATCTTCGACACCAAGGGCGAACTGACCGCCGTGCTCGACATTTCGCTGCTGCGTTCGCCGCAGCCGAAGGGCAGTCAGAACCTCGCGCTGCATCTGGTGACTGCCTCCGCGCGCCGCATCGAGCTCGCCAATCTGATGGCGCAGATGCACTCCGAATGGGTGTTGCGCTTCTCGCGTTCGCCTGAATTCCTCGACGTCGATCCGGAGGCGGCGATCGCGCTCGATGCCTCGGGCCGCATCCTCGGCACGACACGCGGCGCAGCGCTGCTTCTGGCGCAGGCCGGCGGTGTCGACTGGAGGCACTCGCCTTCCCCGATCGGCCAGCCGATCTCGCACTATCTCGACATGGGCATCGACGAACTGCCGAACCTGACGCGGGGGCGTCCGACCGAGGAGCGGCTGGTGTTCGGCCGCAACGGCAGCGCCCTCTTCGCGCACGCCATCGAGCCGCAGCCGCAGAGCATGCGCCGCGCTCCCACTGAAGTGCTGCCGAAGCCGATTGCCGAGCTTTCGGGCGGCGATCCGGCAATGGCGGCAATGCAGGTCAGGGCCGCCAAGCTGGCGCGCACGCCAATTCCGATCCTGATCCATGGCGAGACCGGCTCCGGCAAGGAGGTTCTCGCCCGCGCGATCCATGACAGCTCCGGGCGCATTGGCCCGTTCGTTGCCATCAACTGCGCGGCCATTCCGGAGCATCTGATCGAGAGCGAATTGTTCGGGCACATGGCGGGCGCCTTCACCGGGGCCGCGTCCAGGGGGCGCAAAGGGCTGATCGAGAGCGCCGACGGCGGCACCCTGTTCCTCGACGAGATCGGCGACATGCCCTATGCGCTGCAGTCGCGGCTGTTGAGGGTGATCGCCGAGCGCGAATTGGTCCCGGTCGGCGGCACCGAGCCGCGATCCGTGGACATCAAGGTCATCTCGGCTTCGCACTATGACCTGCGCAAGCTTGTCGCCGAGGGCCGTTTCCGCGAGGATCTGTTCTACCGGCTGAACGCCGCCTCGCTGGCCTTGCCGGCGCTGCGCGAGCGCACCGATTTCGAATGGCTGCTGGACCGGCTGGTGAGCGAGCGCGCACGCCTTGCCGGTCGGCCGGCGAAACTGTCGCCGGCGGCGCGGCTGGTACTGATCCGCCACGGCTGGCCCGGCAACATCCGCGAGCTCGTCAATGCCATCGATCTGGCCGTGGCGCTTTGCGACGATGGCACGATCCAGCCCGCCGACCTGCCCGACTTCGCGATGCCCCATGTGGCGCCATCGGTCCCGCACGCGAAGCTTGTCGCGCTACGGCCGCCCTCGCCCGGTGAAGAGCGAGAGGCGCTATTGAGCGCGCTTGTGGCGGCAGGCTGGAACATCTCCGAGGCCGCGCGCCGCCTTGGGGTCGACCGCACAACGGTGCATCGCCGGATGAAGCGCCTGCGCCTGGAAGCACCGAACTAGCGTTGCAGCGGCTGTGGCGCGTTGTAGCACGCGCAACACCCGGCGCAACAGGCGAGATCCCGAGGGACTGTAACCGGGG
>NZ_JHQR01000116.1 GCF_014843825.1 Mesorhizobium silamurunense | reverse complement strand
GAGCCGCTGCCTTGGCCGGAGCGGCCGCCTTCTTGGCCGGAGCGGCCTTCGCGGCGGCTGCCGGAGCCTTTGCCGCCTTGGGGGCCGGTGCCGCCTTGGCGGCGGTCTTCGGGGTAGCTGCTTTCGCCATCGTCTTTGCCCTTTTCGTCTATCTGTTGCTCACGCCGTCCGCCGCGAGGTCGATGGCCTCGGCGGCGGGGCGCGCCTAGAGCGCCTCGGCGCCCGAAATGATTTCGATCAGTTCCTTGGTGATCTGCGCCTGCCGCTGGCGGTTGTAGGTGATCGACAGCTTGTTGATCATGTCGCCGGCGTTGCGCGTCGCGTTGTCCATGGCGCTCATCTTGGCGCCCATCTCGCCGGCCGCGTTCTCCAGCAGCGCCCGGAAGACCTGCACCGCGATGTTGCGCGGGATGAGGTCGGAGAGGATTTCGCCCGGCTCCGGCTCGTATTCGTAGACGGCGGTGGCGCCGTTGCTGGTTTCGGCAGCAGTCGAAGCCTGGGCCGCCGGGATGATCTGCTGCGCCGTCGGGATCTGGCTGATCACCGACTTGAACTGCGAATAGAACAGCGTGCAGACGTCGAAGCCGCCCTGGTTGAACAGGTTGATGACCTTGCGCGCGATCGCGTCGGCGTTGACGAAGCCCAGCGTCTTGACCTCGCGCAGGTCGACACGTTCGAGGATCAGCGAGGCATAGTCGCGGCGCAGGATGTCAAAACCCTTCTTGCCGACGCAGATGATCTTGACCTGCTTGCCGTCGGCGAGAAGCCTGCGGATGTGGTCGCGGGCAAGGCGCGCGATCTGCGAGTTGAAGCCGCCGCACAGGCCGCGCTCGGCAGTGCAGATGATGAGCAGCTGCACGTCGTCCCTGCCGGTGCCGGTCATCAGCGCCGGGGCATCGCCGCCGCCGCCGACTGCCTGGGTGATATTGGCCAGCACCACGCCCATCCGCTCGGAATAGGGCCTGGCGGCTTCCGCCGCTTCCTGCGCACGACGCAGCTTCGCCGCGGCGACCATCTGCATCGCCTTGGTGATCTTCTGCGTCGCCTTGACCGAGGCGATGCGGTTACGAAGGTCTTTTAACGAAGCCATGCTTCAAACCCGATCCCGTCCGGCTTCGTTCAAGCGAAGGTCTTGGCGAAGGCGTCGATCTCGGCCTTGAGATTGGCGCGCAGGTCGTCCGACAGCGCCTTCTCCTTGCGGATGCCGTCGAGCACGTCCTTGCCGGCCGAGCGCATGTGGCTGAGCAGGCCATGCTCGAACTTGCCGACCTGGTTGAGCGCCAGCTTGTCGAGATAGCCGTTGACGCCGGCGAAGATCACCGCGACTTGCTCCTCGACCTTGAGGGGCGAGAACTGCGGCTGCTTCAACAGCTCGGTCAGGCGCGAGCCGCGATTGAGCAGGCGCTGCGTGGCCGCATCGAGGTCGGAGCCGAACTGCGCGAAGGCCGCCATTTCGCGGTATTGCGCGAGCTCGCCCTTGATCGAGCCGGCGACCTGCTTCATCGCCTTGATCTGCGCCGAGGAGCCGACGCGCGACACCGAAAGGCCGACGTTCACCGCCGGGCGGATGCCCTGGAAGAAGAGGTTGGTTTCGAGGAATATCTGGCCGTCGGTGATCGAGATCACGTTGGTAGGAATGTAGGCCGACACGTCGTTGGCCTGCGTCTCGATGATCGGCAGCGCGGTCAGCGAGCCGTTGCCGTTGTCGTCGTTGAGCTTGGCGGCGCGCTCGAGCAGGCGCGAGTGCAGGTAGAAGACGTCGCCCGGATAGGCCTCGCGGCCCGGCGGGCGGCGCAGCAGCAGCGACATCTGGCGATAGGCGACGGCCTGCTTCGACAGATCGTCATAGCTGATCAGCGCATGCATGCCGTTGTCGCGGAAATATTCGCCCATCGTGCAGCCGGCGAACGGCGCCAGGAACTGCATCGGCGCCGGGTCGGACGCGGTGGCGGCGATGATGATGGAGTAGTCGAGCGCGCCGCGCTCCTCCAGCACCTTGACGAACTGCGCGACGGTCGAGCGCTTCTGGCCGACGGCGACATAGACGCAGTAGAGCTTCTCCTTCTCCGGGCCGTTGTCGTGCACCGATTTCTGGTTCAGCATCGTGTCGAGGATGATGGCGGTCTTGCCGGTCTGGCGGTCGCCGATGACCAGCTCGCGCTGGCCGCGGCCGACCGGGATCAGCGCGTCGATGGCCTTGAGGCCGGTCGACATCGGCTCATGCACCGACTTGCGCGGAATGATGCCGGGCGCCTTGACGTCGACGCGCTTGCGTTCGGTCGCCTTGATCGGGCCCTTGCCGTCGATCGGATTGCCGAGCGCGTCGACCACGCGGCCGAGCAGGCCGGGACCGACAGGAACGTCAACGATGGCGCCGGTGCGCTTGACGGTATCGCCTTCCTTGATGTCGCGGTCGTTGCCGAAGATGACGACGCCGACATTGTCGGCTTCGAGGTTCAGCGCCATGCCGCGGATGCCGCCCGGGAATTCGACCATCTCGCCGGCCTGGACATTGTCGAGGCCGTAGACGCGGGCGATGCCGTCACCGACGGACAGAACCTGACCGACTTCGGAGACCTCGGCCTCCTTGCCGAAATTCTTGATCTGGTCTTTCAGAATTGCGGAAATTTCCGCGGCGCGGATGTCCATCAGCCGACCTCTTTCAGTGCAAGCTTGAGCGAATTGAGTTTGGTTTTAAGCGACGTATCGATCTGGCGCGAGCCCATCTTGACGATCAGCCCGCCGAGCAGCGACGGGTCGACCGTCACGGCGATGGCCACGTCCTTGCCGGCGAGGCTCTTCAGGGCCGCCTTGAGCTCGGTCTGCTGCGCGACCGTCAGCGCATGCGCCGAGGTGACCTCGGCGGACGCCTCGCCGCGATGGTCGGCGGCGATCTGGCGGAACGCCTTGATCATGCCGGGCACGGCGAACAGGCGGCGGTTGCGGGCGACGACGCGCAGGAAGTTGCCGACGAGACCGGTAATCTTGGCCTTGTCGGCGATCGCGGCGATTGCCTTCGCCTGATCCTCGCTGGAGAACACCGGGCTGTTGACCAGCCGGGCAAGGTCGGCGCTGCCGTTGAGCATCGTCTCGAAATCGTTGAGGTCGGCCTCGACCTTGGCGACCGAATTTTCCTGCAGCGCGAGCTCGAACAGCGAGCTTGCATAGCGTTCTGCGACAGCTGAGATTGGCGATGACGATTGGGCCACGGACCGTCTTTTCTCTTGTATGACAGGCCGCAGATTGTTGGCGCGAGCAAAAACTCTGGCTAAATCTTTGACCTTACTGCGATTTTTCCAAGCACGGAGGCGCGGCTTCCGCTATCCCCGGCCGAAAGTCGATTGCCGTCTAGCACAGGCCTTTTAAGACCGCAATGCATCGTCCGGCATGGTTTCAGGCACTTTTGTCGCATCAGGCTGCGAAGGCCAAGCTCAAGCGCCGGATTAGTCGCGAATTCACGGCACGAAGCCGAAGGCGAAGGCCAGCGGCAGCGCCGCCAGCGCCAGTTCAACCACGATGGAGGCCCAGTTGAAAGGGGTGTTGGCGCCGTCCGACATCATCGACAAGAGCCGGCCGAAAGCGGTGAACAGCCAGGAGAAGCCGAGCGCCATGTAAAGCAGCGGCTGCGCCAACAGGATGCAGCAGAGGCTGACGCCGAGATAGAAGCCCGACATGCGGCCGCGCCCTTCGGCGATCGCTGCAGCCTTCTCCGGCTTCGCCTGCAGGCGCAGAATGCGGAAGGCGAGGTTCGGCGCCAGGAACAGCACGAGGCCGATGAGCAAGGTGACGACAGCGCTCGACCATGCCAGCCACTCACCCTGGCTCGCCGGCCAAGGAAACGCGAATTCCATCTTTCCCCCTCGTAAATTCTTGTTTGGAATTCCCGACATTCTAGCTGAGGAAAAACCGCGCGCCAGATGGCGGCCGGCACTTTAGGAATCGCGCATCAGGATGAGCGCCCAATCGGGATAGCGCCCAATCAGGATAGTGCGAAGTCGATCGCGGCCTCGGCATGAATGCGCGTGGTATCGAACACCGGGATATCGAAATCGTCCTGACCGATGAGCATCGTGATCTCGGTACAGCCCATGATGAGGCCGTCGATCTTTTCGTCGCGCCGCATGCGGCCGACCTCCTCGACATAGGCGGCTTTCGAATCGCCGTTGACGACGCCTTGGCAGAGCTCGTCGTAGATCACCCTATGCACCATGTCGCGGCCGGCCTGATCGGGCACCACCGGCTGCAGCTCGTATTTGTCGGCGAGCCTGCCCTTGTAGAAATCCTGCTCCATAGTGAAGCGCGTCGCCAGTAGCGCCGGACGCCGCACGCCCGCTTCCACGACGGCGCGCGCCGTGGCGTCGGCGATGTGGATGAGCGGGATCGACACCGCCGCCTGCACCTCGTCAGCCAGCTTGTGCATGGTGTTGGTGCAGATCACCAGGCCTTCCGCACCGGCCGCCTCCAATCCGCGTGCGGCTTCCACAAGAAGAGCGCCGGCGCCTTCCCAGTCGCCCGCATGCTGTCGCTCTGCGATCTCCGCGAAATCGAACGACCACAGGAGCAGCTTGGCCGAATGCAGGCCGCCCAGCCGCTCGCGCACGATCTCGTTGAGCAGGCGGTAATAGATCACCGTCGATTCCCAACTCATGCCGCCGATAAGGCCCAGGGTTTTCATATATACGAATGCTCCAGCCTCGAAGAGGTGTCTCACAGAAAGCTCTGCGGGTCGATGTCGACCTGTACGCGCACCGAGCCGCGCAGTTTTGGCCCATCGGCCAGCACAGCCCGGATAAAACCCTGCATGTCGGCGCGCCTCTCGCCTTGCACCAACAAGCGAAAGCGGTGGCGGCCGCCGATCAGCGACAGCGGCGCTTCGGCCGGTCCGAGCACGAAGAGATCGGAAGCCTGTGGAGCCGCACGACGCAGGCCCCGCGCATGGCCTTCAGCCTCGCCCCGAGTCGCGGCACTGACGATGATGCCGGCGAGCCGGCCGAAAGGTGGCAATGCCGCCCGCTCGCGCTCGGCGATCTCGCGCTCATAAAAGGCTTCCGAATCACCGGAGACGATCGCCCGCATCACCGGATGGTCCGGCTGGTAGGTCTGCAGCAGGCCGAGGCTTTTCTTGCCGGTGCGGCCGGCGCGGCCCGTCACCTGGCTGAGCAGCTGGAAGGTGCGCTCGGCGGCGCGCGGGTCGCCGTTGGCGAGACCGAGATCGGCATCGACCACGCCGACCAGCGTCATGCCGGGAAAATTGTGACCCTTGGCGACGAGCTGCGTGCCGATGACGATATCGGCCTCGCCATTGGCGACGGCTTCCAGTTCGAGCCTCAGCCGGCGCACGCCGCCCAGAAGGTCGGACGACAGCACGATGGTTCGCGCCTCAGGGAACTGCGCCACCACCTCCTCGGCGATGCGCTCGACACCCGGCCCGCACGCGACCAGATGATCGAGCGTGCCGCATTCCGGGCAGGCCTCCGGCCGCCGCTCATTGTGGCCGCAGTGATGGCAGACAAGCTGGCCGCGAAAGCGGTGCTCGACCAGCCAGGCCGAGCAGACCGGGCAGCCGAAGCGATGGCCGCAGACGCGGCAGAGCGTCAGCGGCGCATAGCCGCGCCGGTTGAGGAAGAGCAGCGACTGCTCTTGTCTCTCCAGCGTGCGCTGCATCTGCTCCAACAGGATCGGCGACAGGAAGCCGCCGCGCGCCGGTGGCGCGCGCCGCATATCGATCGATTTCAAGTCTGGAAGTGCCGCCTCGGCGAAGCGCGACGAGAGCACGGCCCTGTCGTAGCGACCCTGGCTGGCGTTGACCCGGCTCTCGACCGACGGCGTCGCCGAGGCGAGCACGACCGGAAAGCCGCCGATATGGCCGCGCACCACCGCCATGTCGCGCGCATTGTAGAAGACGCGGTCCTCCTGCTTGTAGGCCGGGTCGTGCTCCTCGTCGACGACGATCAGGCCGAGTTCCTTGAACGGCAGGAACAGCGCCGAGCGCGCGCCGGCGACGACGCGCACGCCGCCCTCCGCCACCTGCCGCCAGACGCGTTCGCGCATCCTGGGCGGCAGGTCCGAATGCCACTCCGCCGGCTTGGCGCCGAAGCGGTCCTGGAAGCGTTCGAGGAAGGCATGCGTCAGCGCGATTTCCGGCAGCAGGATCAGCACCTGCTTTCCGTTCTCGAGCGCCGCTGCCACCGCCTCGAAGTAGACTTCCGTTTTGCCCGATCCGGTGACGCCGTCGAGCAGGGTGACGTTGAACACGTCGGCTGCGATGGCGGCGCGCAGTTTTTCGGCGGCCGCCTTCTGGTCCGGCATCAGTTCTGGCACGGCATGACCGGGATCGGGCGCCGCCACCACGGGCCGTGGCGGAATCATCACCGTCTCGAACACGCCTTGCGCCCTCAAGCCGTCGATGACGGTCGAGGACACGCCCGCCGCATGCGCCAGCCCGGAGCGCGTCCAGGCCAACCCGCCCTCGGCCGTTTCCAGCACGCGCCGCCGCGCGTCGGTCAGTCGGTCGGGCTCCGCGAGGGTACGCTGCAACCCTTCGATCCAGGGCTCCGGGTCGAAGGCTTCCGGCGCCCTCAGCAGCATGCGCGCCACCATGCCAGGGGCCGACAGCGTGTATTGCGCGATCCAGTCGACAAAGCGGCGCATCGCCTTATCGATCGGCGGGCAATCGAAGACCTCCTCGATCGGCCGCAGCTTCTTCGGATCGACAGTTTCGACGACGCCGTCCCAGACGATCCCTGCGACCTGCCTGGGTCCGAGCGGCACCCGCACGATCGAGCCCGGCACCACGCGCATGCCCGGCGGTACGGCATAGGTGTAGGGCCGTTCGGCCGGCATCGGCACCAGCACCGGTGCGGCCGCGACAAGGGGCGAATCTTCCATCATCAGGCGTGACCTTGCCCCGACTTTGCTCTAGATCAAAGAGTGACCCTCGAACGTGCCGGACCGGCACCAGGAAATTCCCAAGGAGACCGCCATGAAGTTTTTTGTCGACACCGCCGACATCAAGGAGATCAAGGAACTGAACGACCTGGGGCTGCTCGATGGCGTCACCACCAACCCGTCGTTGATCCTGAAATCGGGCGGCAAGATCTCCGAGGTGACCAAGCAGATCTGCGATATCGTCGAAGGCCCGGTCTCGGCCGAGGTCGTGGCCACCGAGTTCAAGGACATGATGGCCGAGGCCGAAGTTTTGGCCAAGATCGCGCCCAATGTCGCCATCAAGGTGCCGCTGACTCTGGATGGGCTGAAGGCCTGCAAGACGATCCGCACCGAGATGAACCGCATGGTCAACGTCACCCTCTGCTTCTCGGCCAACCAGGCACTGCTCGCCGCCAAGGCCGGCGCCTCCTTCATCTCGCCTTTTGTCGGCCGCATCGACGACACCGGCTCGGACGGCATGGAGCTGATCTCGGAAATCCGCACCATCTACGACAATTATGATTTCAAGACCGAGATCCTGACGGCTTCGGTGCGCACGGTGAACCACGTCAAGCAGGCGGCCTTGATCGGCGCCGATATCGTGACGGCGCCGCCTGCGACGCTGAAGGCGCTGGTCAATCATCCGCTCACCGACAAGGGCCTCGCCGCCTTCCTCGCCGACTGGGCCAAAACCGGCCAGAAGATCGGCTGATGCCTGGGCATTGATGCCTGGGCATCGCGAATAAAAGAGGCCGGGCGACCGGCCTTTTTTGTAGATACAAGCGGTGTGCGAAGGTGTGCTTGAGATTCAGGTCAGGCCGAGCCGAAAATGGCGATTTTCGAGAACCGGAGCGGAGCGTACTTAAAGTACCTGAGCACCGGCCTACGCCGGCCATAGCCTTAATTTAGCTACCACGCCATTCACAAATGCTTCGGCCGGCGAAGGCCGGAAGCGCAGAAAACACCTTCAGATGGCCGTAGGAGTAGAGTTTCCAAACGGGCTCTCAGGCCTTCTTGCCGTGCTTGGCCAAGTCCTGGGCGATCGCCAGCCTGAGCAGATCGGCGAGCTCGCGGGCGGCGCGGTTCTCGGCGTCGATCTGCGCCCGGTAGGCCGCGAACTCCTGGCGCGGCCGGTCGAAGGACGACGGGATCGAGCGTTTGCCGACCGCGACCACCGTGCCGGTTGCGGTATCCCTGAGCACATAATTGGCGGTGAGCGTCACGGTGCCCGCCGTCGGCTCGTCCTCTTCGGTCTGCACCTGAACGATGGCCGCCGACTCGATCAGCTCGGTGACGCCGAGGTCGAGCGTATAGGCAGGCGATGCCGGCTCGCCCGAGCCCTGGCCGAAAGCGAAGATCAGATTGTTGCGCACCTGCTGGCCGTAGCGCGTGCCGACCGGCTTGATCGAGATCGATGCCAGCTCGGCGGCGGCGCCGACCTGCGAGCCGACGGTGAGCGGCGCGCTGGAATAGAGCGGCCGCACCGTGCAGGCCGAGACCAAGGCCAGCGAGGCGACCAGGCCGCAGAGAGCCGCGCGGCGCAGCGAATGCGCCGCCTGTGACTTTTCCGGATCAGGCAACGACATTGACGATCCTCTGCGGGACGATGATCACCTTGCGCGGGGCCTTACCATCGAGCGCTTTTTGCACGAAGTCGAGAGCCAGCACCGCTTTTTCGACGGCACCTTGATCCGCGTCGCGGGCAATTGTCAAATCCCCGCGCTTCTTGCCGTTGACCTGCACAGGCAGCACGATCTCGTTGTCGACGACGAGACCCGGATCGTAGACCGGCCACGGTCGTTCAGCGACCATGTCGGTGCCGCCCAGCGCCTCCCAGCATTCCTCGGCCAGATGCGGCATCACCGGCGCGATCACCTGCACCAGGATCTCCACGGCCTCGCGGCAGGCGCTTTTCAGGGCCGCGTCGGCCTTGCCTTCGGCGACGTCGTTGAGCGGCGTGGCCAGCGCGTTGGCAAGCTCGTAGATGCGCGCGATCGCCCGGTTGAAGCCGAGCTTCTCGATGTCCTCGCCGATCGCCTTCAGGATCTTGTGCGCAGCCTTGGAAACGGCGCCCGCCTCGCCATCCTTCGCCGCCGCTGGCTTCACATCAATGAGCGATTCGGCCGCGATCTGCACCAGGCGCCAGACGCGCTGGACGAAGCGGTGCGCGCCGGCCGCGCCCTCGTCGGTCCATTCGACGTCGCGCTCGGGCGGCGAATCCGACAGCATGAACCAGCGCGCGGTGTCGGCGCCGTAGCCGTCGGTGATCTCTTCCGGGCTCACCGTGTTCTTCTTCGACTTCGACATCTTCTCGAGCGCGCCGATCGACGCCTCCTCGCCGGTCGCGATCTCGATGGCGCGGCGCTTGCCGCCCACATCCTCGATCCTGACCTCGCCCGGCGACAGCCAGCGCCCGTTGGTCGACGGGCCGCCGACGCGGTAGGTCTCGTGCACGACCATGCCTTGCGTGAACAGGCCCTTGAACGGCTCGGCGAGATTGAGATGACCGGTCTCGCGCATGGCGCGGGTAAAGAAGCGCGAATAGAGCAGATGCAGGATCGCGTGCTCGATGCCGCCGATATACTGGTCGACCGCCAGCCATTCGTCGGCCGCCTTCGGCTCGGTCGGCTCGTTGGCCCAGGGCGCCGTGAAGCGCGCGAAATACCAAGACGAATCGACGAAGGTGTCCATCGTGTCGGTCTCGCGCCGCGCGTCGCGGCCGCATTGCGGGCACTTCACATGCCGCCAGGTCGGGTGGCGGTCGAGCGGATTGCCGGGACGGTCGAACTCGATGTCGTCGGGCAGCCTGACCGGCAGGGCGGCCTTCGGCACAGGCACCACGCCGCAAGCTTCGCAGTGGATCATGGGGATCGGGCAGCCCCAATAGCGCTGGCGCGAAATGCCCCAGTCGCGCAGGCGGAAATTCACCTTGCGCTCCGCCATCGGCCGCCCGCCGATCGTCTTCTGTTCGAGCAGCTTTGCCACTTCGTCGAAGGCCTGCTCGGGCTTCATGCCGTCGAGGAAGCGCGAATTGATCATCACGCCCTCGCCGTCATAAGCCTCCTCGATGATCTGGAAGCTTCCTTGATTTTCGCCCTCCGGCATCACCACCGGGATAACCGGCAGGCCGTATTTGTTGGCGAAGTCGAGGTCGCGCTGGTCGCCGGACGGGCAGCCGAAGATGGCCCCGGTGCCGTATTCCATCAGCACGAAATTGGCGACATAGACCGGCAGCGTCCAGCTGTCGTCGAACGGATGGACGACGCGGATGCCGGTGTCGAAGCCCTTTTTCTCGGCCGTCTCGAGCGCGGCCACCGAGGTGCCCATATGGCGGACCTCGTCGATGAACTTGGCCAGCGCCGGATTGTTTTCGGCGGCCTTCCTGGCCAGCGGGTGATCGGCGGCGACCGCCATGAAGGAAGCGCCGAAGATGGTGTCCGGCCTGGTCGTGTAGACCTCCAGCTCGTGCATCTCGCCGACCGGTGCGGCCAGCGGCCAGCGGATCAGCAGCCCATCCGAGCGGCCGATCCAGTTGTGCTGCATCAGCTTGACCTTTTCCGGCCATTCCTCGAGCAGGTTGAGCGACTCCAAGAGGTCCTGCGCGAAATCGGTAATCTTGAAGAACCACTGCGTCAGCTCGCGCTGCTCGACCAGCGCGCCCGAGCGCCAGCCGCGGCCGTCGATGACCTGCTCGTTGGCGAGCACCGTCATGTCCTCCGGGTCCCAGTTGACCTTGGAGGATTTGCGCGTCACCAGCCCCTTCTCGACGAAGTCGAGGAACAGCATCTGCTGGCGGTGGTAGTAGTCGACGTCGCAGGTCGCGAACTCGCGTGCCCAGTCGAGCGACAGGCCCATCATCTTGAGCTGCTCGCGCATGACGGCGATGTTCTCATAGGTCCAGTCCTTGGGATGGACCTTGTTCTGCATCGCCGCGTTCTCGGCCGGCATGCCGAAGGCGTCCCAGCCCATCGGATGCAGAACGTTAAAACCCTTGGCCCGCTTGTAGCGCGCCACCACGTCACCCATCGTATAGTTGCGGGTGTGGCCGATATGGATCTTCCCCGACGGATAGGGGAACATCTCAAGCACGTAGTATTTCGGCTTCGGGTCGTCGTTCCTGGCCTCGAACAGCTTCTTTTCGGCCCAGGCCTTCTGCCATTTGGGCTCTGACGTGCGCGGATTGTATCGTTCGGTTGCCATCGGATGTTTTTCACTTAAAAGCGGGTGCACGGCACCGGACAAGGCCGGCGGCCGAGAAATGTCGTCGCGGTGTTCACCATGGATTGCCGGACCCGTCAACTGTGGCGATCCGGCGTTGGCGCTAAACTATAGGCAGGATATGGGCGTGACGAGTGCCGTCGAACAGCTTCTCGCGGTCAAGGCGAAGATCGCGAATGCCGAGGGCGAGGCCAAGCGCGACCCCGGTGCCGTCACGCTGGTCGCGGTGTCGAAGACCTTTGCGGCCGAAGACATTCGCCCTGTGATCGAGGCCGGCCAGCGCGTTTTCGGCGAGAACCGCGTGCAGGAAGCCCAAGGGAAATGGCCGGCATTGAGAGAAGCATTTCCCGACATCGAATTGCATCTGATCGGTCCGCTGCAGTCCAACAAGGCGAAGGAAGCGGTGGCGCTTTTCGACGTCATCGAGACGGTCGACCGCGAGAAGATCGCCGCCGAGCTTGCCAACGAGACCGCCAGGCAAGGCCGAGCGCCAAAACTCTATGTCCAGGTCAACACCGGCTCCGAGCCGCAAAAGGCAGGCATCGAGCCGCGCGAGGCCGTCGCCTTCGTCAAGCGTTGCCGCGAGGTGCACGGCCTCGCCATCGAAGGCCTGATGTGCATTCCGCCGGCGGACGAGAATCCCGGCCCGCATTTCGCGCTTTTGGAAAAGATCGCCCGCGAGGCCGGCGTCGCAAAGCTCTCGATGGGCATGTCCGGCGACTACGAGACCGCGATCGCCTTCGGCGCCACCAGCGTCAGGGTCGGCTCGGCGATCTTCGGCAGCCGGGCCTAGGCAGCCCCGGGAAAAGTGCGCAGCGGTTTTCCTTCCGCTATCGTGAAAACCAATGATGAAAGCAGGCGCGTCATACCACCGCATTGTCGCGCTGGATCACCTCACTAGGTGCGGGTGAAGGAACGAGCGCGTGGCTCCTTTCAAGTCAAAGGAGGCTCCGATGACCGTCACACGCGACGACCGGGAAATCACACAGGACCGGCAAGTCTCCCGCGGACTGCATCGATGGGTCTACTTCGCCATGGTGGGGCTTGCTGCCTGCTACGCGCTGTCGGCCTGGATCGGCTTCGCCGGCGGCTATGACGAATATCTGCTTTCCGTCGTCACAGGCTTCATCGTGATGGCGGTGGCGCTGCCGGCCATCGCCGGTCACGTCTGGCGCCATCACCGGATCGGCCGCCCCGGCAAGGCCAAAGCTTTTCCTGACTGGATCGCAGGCGAGTTCGACACCGGCGAGCATCCGGTGAAATCCAGCACCGCGACGATCGAAATTCTCCTGCCGCTTGCCGCCGTCGCATTCGGCATGACGGCATTCGCGATCCTCGCCCTAGTGGAAAGCTGAGCAATCCTAGGCAGACGCTTGGTCACGATCTCGTTACCCACCCTGCCAGCGGGCGAATTCGCTGCGCCGTCGCTTGAAACGAAACGGCCCGTTCCTATTTCCCCCATGTCATTCAGACAAACGTGTCGTTCAATCCTTCTCTCGGGAAATTTCACCATGCGCTACAACCAGCTTGGCAATACCGGTCTGTTCGTCTCCGAGCTCTGCCTCGGCACCATGACCTTCGGCGCCGCCGGCGAGAATGCCCAATGGGGCCTCATCGCCAGCCTCGACCAGAAAGGCGTCAACGAGATCGTCGGCCGCTCGATCGCCGCCGGCGTCAATTTCTTCGACACCGCGGACGTCTATTCCTTCGGCCAGTCCGAGCGGCTGCTCGGTCAGTCGTTGAAGGATCTGGGCGTCAAGCGTTCGGACGTCGTCATCGCCACCAAGGTGCACGGCGTCATGGGCGAAGGCCCCAACCAGCGCGGCTCCTCGCGCGGCCATATCATGGATTCGATCGACGGCAGCCTCGAGCGGCTGCAGACCGACCATATCGATCTCTACCAGCTGCACGGCACCGATCCGGTGGCGCCGATCGACGAGACGCTGCGGGCGCTCGACGACCTCGTCGCCAGCGGCAAGGTGCGTTACGTCGGCGTCTCCAACTGGCAGGCCTGGCGCATCGCCAAGGCCCTCGGCATCGCCGAACGCAAGGACTATGCCCGCTTCGAGACGGTGCAATCCTATTACTCGATCGCCGGCCGCGATCTCGAACGCGAGATCGTGCCGCTGCTCAACGAGGAAAAGCTCGGCCTCATGGTCTGGTCGCCGATGGCGGGCGGGCTGCTCTCGGGCAAATACGGCCCGGGTGCGCCGGGCAATGGGGAGGGCCGCCGCGCTTCCTTCAACTTCCCGCCGGTCAACGAGGACCGCGCCTGGGCGGCGGTCGCCGTCATGCGCGAGATAGCCAAAAAGCACGGCGTCGGCATCGCCACGGTGGCGCTGGGCTATGTGCTGGCCAAGCCCTTCGTGATGAGCGTCATCATCGGCGCCAGCCGCATGGATCAGCTCGAACAGAACCTTGCCGCCACCGGGCTGAAGCTCGACACCGACGATCTCACCAGACTGGATGAGGTGAGCGCGCTGCCCACCGAATATCCCGGCTGGATGCTGGAACGGCAAGGCGCCGGCCGGCGTCCGGCGCCCTTCGTGCCGAAGCATAATCTTTCCACCTGATCTGGCATCTCGAAAGCCGCGTGTCCTTCGGGGCGCGCGACTCCATTCGCTCAGAGCCGGACTGTCTCGGCAAGAAAATCAAGAAAGGCGCGCACCCTGGCCGGCAGATGCTTGCCTTGGCCGACATAGACGGCGTGCGTCGGTTCCTCGTCGCCCGGGTTGAACTCTTCCAGCAGCGGCACAAGCCGCCCGGCAGCAATGTCGGGCGCGACATGCCAGCGCGCCAAGCGCGCGACACCCGCTCCCGCCAAAGCCGTCAGCCGCATCGCCTCGCCGTCGCTGACCATCGCGTTGCCGGCGATCGCGACGACGATCGGCGCGCCATCCGCGTCGATGAAAGGTAGGCCATCGATATGCCGGGCAAAGCCGAAGGCGAGCAGATTGTGCCGATCGGCGGGTTCGCGCGGCGTGCCGTGCGCTTCGAGATAGGCGGGCGAGGCAATCACCACCATCCGACTCTGGCCGAGCTTGCGCGCCATCAGCCGCGACTCGCGCAGCGGCCCGGCGCGGATGGCAACGTCGGCGCGCTCCTCCATCAGATCGATGACGCTGTCGGTCAGCACCGCCTCCACCGAAATCTCCGGATAGCGTTCGAGGAAGCGCGGCAAAAGCGGCATCAGCCGGTGCTGGCCGAAAGGCACATAGGCGTTGACCCTCAGCCTCCCCCGCGGCGTGGCACCCGCCGCCGCTTCGCGCTCGGCGGCGTCGAGGTCGGCGAGAATACGGGTGCCGCTGTCATGGAAAGCGGCACCTTCCGGCGTCAGTTGCAGCCGGCGTGTCGAGCGGCTGATGAGACGCGCGCCGAGCCGCGCTTCGAGCCGCGCGATCAGCTTGCTCACCGCCGACGGCGTCATGCGCAACACCCGCGCCGCGGCCGAAAAACTGCCCGCCTCGACGACGCGGACGAACACTTCGATCTCGCCGGAGCGGTTGATTTCGGATCTCGCCATTCGTGAATCTATTTCACAGAAAATATGCCTGACGCAAGGCTGGTTCACAGCTAGGCGGATCACGATCTTCGGGGTCGGGTGCGGGATTGGGCGCCTCTCCATGTTCGATCGGACCACCGCCATGCCCCTTGCTCTTTATGCCCTCACCGCCGGCGCCTTCGGCATCGGCGTCACCGAATTCGTCATCATGGGCCTGCTGCTCGATGTCAGCGCCGATCTCGGCGTCTCGATCTCGGCCGTCGGCCTGCTCATTTCCGGCTATGCGCTGGGCGTCGTCGTCGGCGCGCCGCTGCTTGGCGCGCTCACCGGCCGCCTGGCGAAGAAGACATTGCTGCTTGCCCTGATGGTGGTCTTCACCGTCGGCAACCTCGCCTGTGCGCTGGCGCCGGACTACTGGACGCTGATGTCGGCGCGTGTGCTCACCGCCTTCGCCCATGCCTCCTTCTTCGGCGTCGGCTCGGTCGTCGCCACCAGCCTCGTCGCGCCCAACAGGAAGGCTTCAGCGATCGCGCTGATGTTCACCGGCCTCACCGTCGCCAACATCCTCGGCGTGCCCTTCGGCACCTGGCTCGGCCAGGCCTATGGCTGGCGCTCGACCTTCCTGGCCGTCACCCTGGTCGGCGTCGTCGCCTTTGCCGTGATCACGCTGCTGGTGCCGCGCGACGATCCATCCGTCGATGACGGGGATGAGGGCTCCGAAGGTGCGCTGGCCGTGCTTGGCCGCCGGTCGGTGCTGCTCGGCCTGCTGACCACGGTGCTGAGCTGGGTCGGCGTCTTTGCCGCCTTCACCTATCTGGCGCCGATCCTCACCCGCATCAGCGGCTTTTCCGAAGCCGCCGTGTCGCCGATCCTGCTCGTCCTCGGCGGCGGGCTGGTCGCCGGCAATCTTCTCGGCGGACGCCTTGCCGACCGCCATCTGGTGCCGACCGTCATCGGCACGCTGATCGCGCTCTCGGCCGTGCTGTTTCTCATGACCGCCGCCATCCATCAGCCGATTGCGGCAATCATTGCCGTCGGCCTTTTGGGCGCGGCCGCCTTCGCCACCGTCGCGCCGCTGCAGATGTGGGTGCTGGAGAAGGCCAAGGGCGCCGGCCAGGGCCTCGCCTCGTCCTTCAACATCGCCGCCTTCAATCTCGGCAATGCGATCGGCGCCTGGCTCGGCGGCTTCGTCATCGACCACGGACCGGGCCTCGGCGCCGTCACGCTTGTCGCCGGCCTGGTGCCGCTCGCAGCACTCGCCGTGGTGCTTCTGGCGCTGCGGCTGGAGCGTAGCCGCGCCATCGGCGCGCCGGTCACGGCACAGTGCTGACCAGCCCAAATCCGCCCTCAAGATCATAAGGAGCAAGATCATGGACTATCGACGTCTCGGCGCATCCGGCCTGAAAGTGCCGGCGCTTTCCTTCGGCGCCGGAACCTTCGGCGGCTCCGGGCCGCTGTTCAGCCATTGGGGCAACAGCGACGCCAAGGAAGCTCGCCGGCTCGTCGACATCTGCCTGGAGGCCGGCGTCAATCTCTTCGACACGGCCGACGTCTATTCGAACGGCGCGTCGGAGGAGGTGCTCGGCGAAGCGATCAAGGGCCGCCGCGAAGCGGTGCTGATCTCGACCAAGACCGCGCTGCCGATGGGCGACGGCCCGGCCGATTACGGTTCTTCCCGTTCGCGATTGATCAGGTCCGTCGACGCGGCGCTGAAGCGCCTCGGCACCGACTATATCGACCTCTTGCAACTCCATGCCTTTGACGCCGCGACGCCGATCGAGGAAGTGCTGTCGACGCTGGCCGACCTCGTGCGCTCGGGCAAGCTGCGCTATGTCGGCGTCTCCAATTTCTCCGGCTGGCAGGTCATGAAATCGCTCGGCCTTGCCGACAAGCATGGCTACCCGCGCTATGTCGCGCATCAGGTCTACTACTCGCTGGTCGGGCGTGACTATGAATGGGAACTGATGCCGCTCGGCCTCGACCAGGGCGTCGGCGCCCTGGTGTGGAGCCCGCTCGGCTGGGGCCGGCTGACCGGCAAGATCCGCCGCGGCCAACCGCTGCCGCAAAAGAGCCGCCTGCACGACACCGCGAGCTTCGGCCCGCCGGTCGAGGACGAGCATCTCTATCGGGTGGTCGATGCGCTCGAGGCCATCGCCGCCGAAACCGGCAAGACCGTGCCGCAGGTCGCCATCAACTGGCTCTTGCAGCGGCCGACCGTGTCGTCCGTGATCATCGGCGCGCGCAATGAGGAGCAATTGCGCCAGAACCTCGGCGCCGTCGGCTGGACATTGACGCCGGAGCAGATGAAGGCGCTCGATGATGCAAGCGCGGTGACCGCGCCCTATCCTTACTTCCCCTATCGCCGCCAGGAAGGCTTTGCCCGGCTCAATCCGCCGGCGGTGTGATTAAGTCGCGGTCCTTCGTTTCGGGATCATCATGGACATTTGGGAGTAGCGAAGCCCCTCAACTTCGTCATCCACGGGGCGGGAGCAGCCGCGAAGCGGCGTCGCGAAGACCCGAGGATGACGAAGCGATAGGCGTTTCCACCAATCACTCGCGGTCGATAAGATTCCTGCGCTACTGCACCTAATGCAGCACGAACTCCCCGTCCACCTTCCGCCACTCGTTCGGCGCGATCAGCTTCTGGTGCGTGTAGGTGACCGAATGCAGCGGGCCGTCGAGCTTCGTCTTCCAGAATTCGATGAAGCGGATCAGCACCGGAAACTTCGGCGCGATGTCGTAGTCCTGCCAGATGAAGCTCTGCAGCAAATGCGGGTGGTCGGGAAAGTGATAGAGGATTTTGGCCGTGGTCAGCCCATAGCCTCTCAGCATCAGGTCCATTTCGGAATGATCGCGCATTGCAGCCCCCAGATTTGATTCTCCTTTCCTCCCAACACGAAATTGTGCGCGCTATTGCTTACCCGTCTATTGATATTCTAGTGATCGCCATCGGTTTTGTCACGAAAAAACATATGCTTAGCAGCGATACGCGGCGAGTGCTGACAGCGTTTCGCGGTTGCCCCTGCGTCATCCCGCCGCGCGAATCCAACGTCTAATATTGCCGTCACGGCGGAACTGTTAATAATGCCCGCGAATTCGCGGCCGCTTCGCCGCGATGCCGCCGGCACGTCAAGCCAGCGGAACGGTTCCGGAGGAAAGCTGAAAAATGTCCGATGTCCATGTCCACCGCGTCCAGCCGGCGTGGAAGAAGAATGCGCTGATCGACAACGACACCTATCTCAAATGGTATGCCGACAGCATGAAGAACCCGGACAAGTTCTGGGGCAAGCACGGCAAGCGCATCGACTGGTTCAAGCCCTTCACCAAGGTCAAGAACACCTCCTTCGACGGCAAGGTCTCGATCAAGTGGTTCGAGGACGGCCAGACCAATGTTTCCTATAACTGCATCGACCGGCATCTGAAGAAGCGCGGCGACCAGACCGCCATCATCTGGGAGGGCGACAACCCTTATGACGACAGGAAGATCACCTATAACGAGCTTTACGCGCATGTCTGCCGCTTCGCCAATGTGCTGAAGAAGCACGGCGTCAAGAAGGGCGACCGCGTCACCATTTATATGCCGATGATCCCGGAAACGGCCTATGCGATGCTTGCTTGCACGCGCATCGGCGCCATCCACTCGGTCGTCTTCGGCGGCTTCTCGCCCGACGCTCTCGCCGGCCGCATCGACGACTGCAAGTCGACCATCGTCGTCACCGCCGACGAGGGCCTGCGCGGCGGCAAGCCGATCCCGCTGAAGGACAATACCGACAAGGCGATCGATATCGCGGCCAAGGCCGGTACCAAGGTCGAGAAGGTGGTGGTGGTTCGCCGCACCGGCGGCAAGACCGGCTGGGTGCCAGACCGCGACGTCTGGTACCACGACGAGGCGGCGACCGTTAAGGCCGACTGCAAGCCGGAGAAGATGAAGGCGGAGGACCCGTTGTTCATCCTCTACACCTCGGGCTCGACCGGCAAGCCGAAGGGCGTGCTGCACACCACCGCCGGCTATCTCGTCTATGTCTCGATGACGCACCAGTATGTCTTCGATTACCACGACGGCGACATCTACTGGTGCACCGCCGATGTCGGCTGGGTCACGGGCCACAGCTACATCGTCTATGGACCTTTAGCCAACGGCGCCACCACGCTGATGTTCGAAGGCGTGCCGAACTACCCCTCGCAGTCGCGCTTCTGGGAAGTCATCGACAAGCACAAGGTCAACATCTTCTACACAGCGCCGACGGCGCTGCGCGCGCTGATGGGCGCCGGCGACAGCCATGTGAAGAAGACCTCGCGCAAGTCGCTGCGCGTGCTTGGGACCGTCGGCGAGCCGATCAATCCGGAAGCCTGGGAGTGGTACTACAACGTCGTCGGCAACGCCAAGGTGCCGATCGTCGACACATGGTGGCAGACCGAGACGGGCGGCATCCTGATCACGCCGCTGCCGGGCGCCACCGACCTCAAGCCGGGCTCCGCGACGCGGCCCTTCTTCGGCGTCAAGCCGCAGCTGGTCGACGGCGACGGCCAGGTGCTCGAAGGGGCCGCCGACGGCAATCTCTGCATCACCGATTCCTGGCCCGGCATGATGCGCACGGTCTATGGCGACCACGACCGTTTTGTGCAGACCTATTTCTCGACCTACAAGGGCAAATACTTCACCGGCGACGGCTGCCGCCGCGACGCCGACGGCTACTACTGGATCACCGGCCGCGTCGACGACGTCATCAACGTCTCCGGCCATCGCATGGGCACGGCGGAAGTGGAGTCGGCGCTGGTCAGCCACGACAAGGTCTCGGAAGCCGCCGTCGTCGGCTATCCGCACGACATCAAGGGGCAGGGCATCTACTGCTACGTCACGCTGATGGCCGGCAGCACGTCGAGCGAGGATCTGCGCAAGGAGCTTGTCGCCCACGTCCGCAAGGAGATCGGCGCCATCGCCACGCCCGACAAGATCCAGTTCGCGCCGGGCCTGCCCAAGACCCGCTCGGGCAAGATCATGCGGCGCATCCTGCGCAAGATCGCCGAGGATGATTACGGCGCGCTCGGCGATACCTCGACGCTGGCCGATCCGGCCGTAGTCGACGACCTCGTCGCCAACCGGCAGAACAAAAGGGCCTGATGACAGACCGGGCGGCACTCGGCACCGTCAGCCAGCTCTGGCGCTATCCGGCGAGCTCGCTCGCCGGCGAGCGTCTCGACGCTATCTCGGTCGGCATCGAAAGCATCGAAGGCGATCGCATGTTCGGCCTGGTCGACGCCACGGACAATGAGATCGCGCGGCCCGACCGCGACGTCAAATGGCACAAGGTGCCACGCATCCGCACCAGGCTGGCCGCAGACATGAAGCTCGAGGTGGCCGTGCCAGACGGCGACTGGCTGGCGGCCCCTGGGATCGAAAGCGATGGCGCCGTTTCGAACTATCTCGGCTTCAAGGCGTCGATCCGGCCGTTCGGCCAGGAGAACGCGTCGCCGACCTATGCCGGCCCGCTGACCGCCGCCCGCTACCGCAAGGCGCCGATCCATCTGCTGACCACCGCCTCGCTGGCAAGGCTGAAGGCGCTGCATCCGGAAGGCGTGCCCGATCCGCGCCGTTTCCGTCCCAACATCGTCGTCGATATGGACCCCGTCGAAGGCTCTTTCCCGGAGACGGAATGGATCGGACGCAAGCTCGCGGTCGGCGATCTCCTGCTCACCGTCTCCGAGCCCTGCCGCCGCTGCGGCTTCACCATCATTGCCCAGGACGGCTTCGACAACGATCCCGGCATCCTGCGCAACCTCGTCCGCCACAACGCCCACAATATCGGCGTCTACTGCACAGTCGACCGGCCGGCGCGGGTGGAGATCGGCGCGCCGATGCGGTTCCTGTAGGCTATCGATACAGATCGGCCCGCGTCGGCGGCAGGCCGCTCGGCCCCCGTGCGCGCTTTGTGGCGACGGTCTGGAATATCTGCGCCGAGGCGCGCTCGAAGGCGATCGAGCAGCCGGTGAGATAAAGCAGCCAGAGCCTCGCCTTCGCCTCGCCCACCTCGGCGATCGCCTCGTCGAAGCGGGCATACAGGCGCTCCGCCCACAGGCGGCAGGTGCGCTGATAATGCTCGCGCAGATTCTCGACGTCATGGACCAGGAAGCCATGCGCCTCGAGATTGCCGAGCGTCATGCCGATCGTGTCGAGCTCGCCGCCGGGAAAGATGTATTTGATCAGCGCCTTGTATTCCGGCCCCTTGCGCAATGTCTTCCTGATGTCGCCTTTGCTGCGCCTGGTGATGGCGTGGTGCAGATAGATGCCGCCGGGCTTCAGCAAGCGATGCACGGCCGAGAAGTAAGCAGCGTGGTTGGCAAGCCCCAGATGCTCGAACATGCCGATCGACGAGATCTTGTCGAAAGTGCCGGAGAGCTCGGCATAGGATTTTATCTCGATGGTGATGCGGTCCTCCAGCCCCTCGGCGCGAATGCGCTCGCGCGCAAGGTCCGTCTGCGCTTGCGACAGCGAAACGCCGTGGCCGACGACACCATAGTTCTTCGCCGCATGGATGAGCATCGCGCCCCAGCCGCAGCCGATGTCGAGCAGCCTTTCGCCCGGCTTCAGCCTGAGCTTGCGGCAGATATGATCGAGCTTGTCGATTTGCGCCTGGTCGATGCCGTTAGCGAAATCCCGGAAGTAGCCGCAGCTGTAGACCATGCGCTCGTCGAGGAAGAGCCGGTAGAAGGCATTCGAGATGTCGTAGTGATGCTGGATCGCCTCCTTGTTCGATCCGCTGACATATGGGTTACGTCCGGAGAGATCGCCGCGCGCCGTCATCTGCTTTCGCGAAAACAACACCATTGGCAGGTCGCGCAGGATCGCCAGCTTGGGCAGCGATTTGAGCTTCGTCTTGAGCTTGCCCTGCGAAGGCAGAGCGTAGAAATCGAACAGCGTGCCTTCTTCGATGTCGACGGTCTTGGAAATCCACATCTCGACCAGCGTCGAGAAGGCCGGCCGCCGAACCAGTTGCCAGACGATGTCCTGGTCGTTGATGGCGAGCACCGGACCGTCGGCGGGGCCGATCCGCTCGCCGGTCCACAGCCTGACCGCAAAGCCGGGCTTCAGCGTCTCGACGACCGTTCGCACGATCCGCGCAGCTCTATCGGCAGCGTCCACTCCCACCTCCCGATGCGTCGATTCCGCCCCTGAGCGCCACTGTCGTCCACCGGCCTGTGGACCGCAATCCCGACTGTTGCGCAAAAACACCGCGGGAGGAGGATTTCCTAGCCTGGGCACGGCCGTTCCGCGACGTCACCTTGTCTTTTGCTCCGGCGCACCCCATCATGATGATGTGTTCAACAAACCGAAAGGAGGTGATCCGATGTCGAGTGATTTCGTTTTCCATAACGTGAGCTCAGCGGATTGCACTTCCGGGAAGCAGTCTTCCCGTTAAGGCGCGAGACGCGCGGCAGGTGACCCGAAGGGGTCGCCGCCAGGAGCCGCGTCATGGACGGAAACACGGAAGGCCGCCTGCTTCGTCAAGAAGCGGCGGCCTTTTC
The DNA here is from genome assembly GCF_014843825.1 of Mesorhizobium silamurunense. Classification (GTDB taxonomy): domain Bacteria; phylum Pseudomonadota; class Alphaproteobacteria; order Rhizobiales; family Rhizobiaceae; genus Mesorhizobium; species Mesorhizobium silamurunense. The sequence continues at coordinate 4,704 of NZ_JHQR01000116.1, read as the reverse complement.
CGTTTGGACCGATAACAATCCAGGAAGTGTGTGAAGCGGCGTTTCCTAGGAACTAGCGTCCGGTGCTCAAAGGATCATTTGGCGACGGTGATGCGCTCGATATTTTCGACGATATCATCAAAGGCCTGCTGCAGTTCCGTACCGGTCGCAGCCTCGTAGTAATGCTTCAGCGAAGATGTGTCCGTGCTGGAGCAGTCCCGAAGGACGCTCTTGGCCTGATCCCGCTCGGTCGATGTCATGTCCGGATCATTGAGATCGAAGCCGATCGTGAAAATCTCGATGCCGTCGCGCTTCATGTTGTCGCAAATGCTTTCGGCATTGCCACGCGACATCTGGCCCCCATTCTCTGATTTGGGCGCGCCGCGAGCGCCAGCGAAGGCCGTGTTGAATTGACCGTCCGTCATCAGGATGGCGACCTTGGCGACTTTCCTCTTGTCGAAATTGGCGGGACCTGCACCGAGCCCTGCGTTGCTGATTGTCGAGCGCCATGAGGGCGAGAGCATATAGTAGCCCCACTGCGCGGCGATGCCGCCGGCCGTTACACCGGCCGCGGAGAAATCGTCGATCGTGTCGAGCAGCTTATCCTCGTCTGCCGTCAGCGGAATGAGCGCTGGAGCCGGGCAGTTTTTCATATGATCGTCGCGATTGACTTTGGCCAGGTACTCTCTGCCGTTGTTGTCCCACCGCGACGTGGAAGGCCCATCGGGCGAAGCGTCGGCATAGCCGTCCTTGTCCTTGCGTTCGGTGGCGCATTTATCCTTCGGCGGTGTCGCCGACACCGAAACCGGCGCGTCCAATGGCGGCGGCAGGTCTGGCCCACCCTTCTCCTCGACGAAGACGCTGCCGGAGAGACCGCGGTATTCACCGCTTCGGCATACGGAATGAGTGCCACGCGCACGCGCGGATCGCGGGGGTCGCGGTTCTGTTTCAGAAGATCCTTGACCGCATTCGAGGCCGCGTCCTGGAGGTCGCCGATCTTGTCGCCCTCCAGTCAGCGGCCATCGATCCCGTTATGTCGAGCATCATCGCCACCTCGATCTTCTTGTCGGAATAGAGCGCGGTGGTGGACGCCGCCACGCGCTGCATATCGCCGACGCTGAACAATGGAAAATAGAGGCCGATATCGGCATGCACGTCCACCTGCACCGTCTTCGCTGTCCTGTCGATCATGAGCTTGTCGAGCACGATCTGGTCGGCCTGCAGGATGCCGGCCGTGCTGTTGGCGTCGAGGAATGCCTGCACCGACGCATTGGCATCGGTTTCCTTGATGACGCCGAGGGTGAGATCGCGTGCCGTCGAGGTCACAGCGGCGTCGACGACGCTCTGCAAACTCGATCTCGCATTGTAGAGCTGCGCGATATTGACCGCGAATCCCGCCCCCAGCGCCAGGATCGATGCGGCAGCCCCGAACAGAACCGCGAAATTGCCTCCGCGATCCCGGGCAAAGCCGTTCACCCCACGAACGAGACCTTTGAACTGCCGCATCTTTCCGCCCCCATTGTTTGCGGATCGATGCCGCTCGACGGAGGCGTTGCAGGATTTCGGCCAGGCGCGGCCGCCGGCCAGCCGAAAGACGCTTAACGGCAGCTTAACGCGTTGTTTTGCTTGATTTCAGCGGACAGGAAGGTGAACGGCGGGTAAACGAAAAGGCGGCGGTGAAACAGCGTTCAGGAAGCGCTTACCATGTTCTGCGGAGCGACTGCGGCCCTTCCAGCTTCGGCACAGCGTCGGCTGTGCCGAAGTGGGTCAGCAGCGGCGCTGGAGCCGTAGTGAAACAGCCGCCCGGCTTACGCCAGCATCCGCGCGCTTATCGTACGGTCGAGGCCATGATGCGGTGGGTTGAAACGGTTGCCTTCCTGCTCATAAGTCCACACCTTGAACAGGGCGAGCTTGTGCGGGCCGAAGCTGTGCAGCAGCGGCACGTCGGTGGCGTCACGGCCGCGCGCGATCACGACGCGACCTATCCTGGGGCAATTGTGGCGCGGGTCGAACGTGTACCATTTGCCGTCGAGAAACACTTCCATCCAGGCCGAGAAGTCCATCGGCGCGGGATCGGCCGGCACGCCGATATCGCCGAGATAGCCGTTCACATAGCGCGCCGGAATGTTCATGGCGCGGCAGAGCGCGATCGCGAGATGCGCGAAGTCGCGGCAGACGCCGACGCGCTCCTCATGCGCCTGTGCCGCGGTGCGTGTGGCGCGGGCATAGCCGTAGCCGAAAGAGAGCCGGCTGTGGACATAGTCGACGATCGCCCGCACGCGCGCCCAGCCTGGCGGCAGATGGCCAAACAACTGCCAGGCGCGGTCGCTGAGGTGATCCGTCTCGCAATAGCGGCTGCCGAGCAGGTAGACCAGCACGTCATCCGGCAGATCCGCGACCGGTGTTTCGCGCGCCAGGGTATTGACCTCGTCGGTCTCGCCGCTGTCTTCGACCACGGCATCGTAAAGGATGCGGAAACCGCCGGCCGGCGCAGTGAAGCGGCGGCAGATATTACCATGGCGGTCGCGATAGGTCCGGGTCGGCACGGAAGGCGAGGTGAGCACGCGCGTCTGCCGTTTGATATCGGCATGGCGGTCGGGGTGGATATCGAGGAGCGAGATGATCGGCGTCGCCGCGACGCATTCGATAGCGATTTCGTAGCCGAGCCGGATCAGCATCGCGTTCCCCCTTTTTGTGATGTCGGAAGTCGGCATGGAGAACGCGGCAACGCGGCTCTTGTTCCTGTGGCGAGTCGAAATGACCGGCATGCGCCTTTCCAGGCAACGCCGCGGCGGTTACCATGGCAACAGCGTTTCGCCCTCCCCGAAAACGATTCCCAGGATATCCGATGTTTCCAGGCAGAAAATTCGCCGCCTTCCTTTTCGACATGGACGGCACGGTCCTCAATTCGATCGCTGCGGCGGAAAGGGTCTGGACCGAATGGGCACACCGCCATGGCCTCGACGTGGCGAGTTTCCTGCCGACGATCCATGGCAGGCGCGCGAGAGAGACGATCGCGGCGCTGAAACTCCCAGGTATCGATCCCCTGGCCGAAGCCGATGCGCTGCTCAAGGCCGAGGCCGCCGACCTCGACGGCATTGTTCCGATCCCGGGCGCGGTGGCGTTTCTCAAGTCGCTGCCGCCGGAACGCTGGGCCATCGTCACCTCGGCGCCCCGGGAGCTGGCGCTGCTGCGCATTGCGGCGGCCGGCATTCCGGTGCCCGCCATGATGGTTTCGGCCGAGGACGTCACCCGCGGCAAGCCGGCGCCCGACTGCTTCCGCTTGGCGGCAAAGCGTCTTGGGGTCGAGGCGCGCGATTGCCTTGTCTTCGAGGATGCTCCGGCAGGCATCGCGGCGGGCGAAGCTTCCGGCGCCTCGGTGATGGTGATCAGCGCCACGCACGTCCATCCGGTTGTGACGCAGCACGCCAGCATCGCCACCTACGATGCGCTCGGCGTCGCCATGGACGACAATGGCTGGATGGTCATCGGGCCGCAACGCGACGCGGCCTAGTTCTCGTTAAAAATCGCTGGTCAGACCCTTCACCTCCCAGTCGCCGTAGCGTCCGGGTTCCTTGCCGCCGCGGCCGCCGATCTCCTTCGGCAGGCGGGCTTCCGCCTCGCGGTATGCGTTTCGCCTGGCTTCGGCTTCCGCCAATGCGCGCTGCGCCTCCGGCGTCAGCGTCTTTTGCGGCTCGTCGCCTTCGGCGGTTTCGGTTTTGTTGGGTTGTTCGGTCATGCGATATTTCCTGCCGATTGAAACGGGGACCGGCGTTTCCCATCATATAGCCATGACGATGACAGGATCGACCCCTATACGCCACCACGCCGAACGGAAGAGACGATGAACACGCTTCGCACCGCCATGCTTCTTGCCACGATGACGGCGCTGTTCATGGGCGTCGGCTTTCTGATCGGCGGCACGGGCGGCATGATGATTGCCCTACTGTTCGCTGCGGGCATGAACCTGTTCAGCTACTGGAATGCCGACAAGATGGTGCTGTCGATGAACGGCGCCTTCGAGGTCGACGAAAGAAGTGACCCCAGATACTACAGGATAGTACAGGGCTTCACCCGGCGTGCCGGCTTGCCCATGCCGAAAGTGTACAAGATCGACACCCCGCAGCCCAACGCCTTTGCCACCGGCCGCAATCCTGAGAATGCCGCCGTGGCTGCCTCGACCGGCCTGCTGCAGCAGCTTTCGGATGAAGAAGTCGCGGCGGTGATGGCGCACGAGCTTGCCCATGTGCAGCATCGCGACACGCTCACCATGACGATTGTCGCGACGCTCGCCGGCGCCATCTCCATGCTCGGCAATTTCGCCTTCTTCTTCGGTGGCAGCCGCGACAACAACAACCCGTTCGGCTTCGTCGGCGTGCTTGTCGCCATGCTCGTGGCACCCTTTGCCGCCATGATCGTGCAAATGGCGGTGAGCCGCACCCGCGAATACGAGGCCGACCGGCGCGGCGCCGAGATCTGCGGTCACCCGTTGTGGCTGGCCTCCGCGCTCGACAAGATCGCGCGCGCTGCCGAGCGCATTCCCAATCCGAACGCCGAGCGCAATCCGGCCATGGCGCATCTTTTCATCATCAACCCGCTTCACGGCGAGCGCATGGACAATCTGTTCTCGACCCACCCGAACACCGAGAACCGCATCGCCGCCCTGCGGCAGATGGCGCGCGAGATGGGCGGCGCCCCGCAGGCCACACGGCGCGGGGCACCGGC
>NZ_JHQR01000115.1 GCF_014843825.1 Mesorhizobium silamurunense | reverse complement strand
GATGCCCGTCACGCCAAAGCTGCGCTCGACATGGCTCGGCTCCGAATAAGACGGATGCGAATGATGCCGATGGTTTGGCGCAGCTTGCAGAAGTCGGGTTCTTTCGCGAGGTGCGCGTGAAAGGTTTCGACAGCATGTTGACCCGGACGCTCGTGGCGGCACGCACACGGCTGGTCCGGATTACCACCGAACTTTCCAACCAGATTCGTGGAATCATGAAAACCTTCGGTCTGCTCGTTCCAGCCGGAAAGGGAAGCATCTTCGAGAAGAACGTCCGGCGCCTTCTTGCCGATCAGGACGGGCTTGCGTCCATCGTGCTGCCGATGCTGGAAGCCTGGCGCAGCATTCGCACTCGTGCCGCCGAGCTTGGGCGCCAGCTCGTCGCAGATGCACGTCAGAGCCAGGCATGCCGCATGCTCATGTCGATCCCGGGCATCGGCGCCATCACTGCGACCTCTTTCGCCACTGCCATTGAAGATCCGGGTAACTTCAAGAAGTCCCGATCTGTCGGCGCCTGGATCGGCCTGACCACCCGCCGCTACCAATCCGGAGAAATCGACTATGACGGCCATATATCCCGCCGTGGCGATCGCCATTTACGAAGCCTGCTCTACGAGGCAGCATCTGTCATTCTGACGCGCAGCTCAACCGGCAGCAGTCTGCGTACATGGGGTCTCCAGCTGCGGGAAAGGATTGGCTTCAAACGGGCGGCCGTCGCTGTGGCGCGGAAATTGGCGGTGATCATGCATGCCATGCTCAGGGCAGGCGAGTTCTTCGATCCAAATGCAGGAGCCGCAGCGTGAGAGCCTACGAATAGCGTTCAGCAGTTGAACGCCTGAACGTCCCTGCCGGGACGTGAGCCGAGCCATTCCGTTGATGCGGTTGCACCGCTGTCTCAGCAAAGTGCGTCGTCCACATTGAAGGCTCGTCCCGCGAAGCTCCATCATGCGGCGACTAATGTCGACCGCGAAGACAACCATGCACCCGGCAGCGTCGTCTCAACAACTTCATGCTTGACGAACCAACTGCGATTAGACA
>NZ_JHQR01000111.1 GCF_014843825.1 Mesorhizobium silamurunense | reverse complement strand
CGCGCGAGGTCGAGCGCCGCCATGCGGAGCTGAGGCGCGGCGTCACCCGCCGCACCACGCATGTCGTGTTCGGCCGTGTGCTTCTCGCCAAGGTCGCGAAAACCGGCGATGCCGAGATCGAGCGCCGCGCGAGGGGCGAGCGTGCCGCAGGGCGCACGCTGATCAGCGAGAACGGTTTTTTGCGCCTGCTTGGCCTGATGAAAGCGCCCGAGGCGTCATCGCTGGCCAGGCAGTCGCTGATCGACCAATCGCGGCTTGCCGGCGACGATCTCGACATGCTGTCGCTGTTCGACGCTTTCGAGCATGACGGCGAACCTTATTCCTTCCGCGACCTGATCCTGGCCAAGAAATATGCCGGGCTGATCGCCAGCGGCGCCACGTGGGGGGCGATCGTCCGCTCCGTGCATCGCTCCGGCCCGGTCACCTCGCTCACCGCCAAGTCGCTCAATCTCGGCTCCCAGTATGGCCGTCCGGACGCGATCTATCTCGACGATGGGACGAGCGAGCTCGACGGCCAGCTGCTGTTCGACCTCGGGTCATCGGAAGACGACACGCTGGAGGAGCTGTTCGCCGAGGCGGAAGCGGCAGAGGAGGAGGAGCGCCACGACGATGCGGCAGCACTCTACCAGCGTTGCCTCGCGATCGATCCCAAGGACGCCATCGCCGCCTTCAATCGTGCCAACTGCCTGCGCGGCGCCGGCCGCGTCGCCGAAGCCGCGCATGATTATGCACGCGCGATAAAACTCGATCCCGGCTTCGTCGAGGCCTGGTTCAACCTCGCCGGGCTGATGAGCGACGAGGGCAAAGTGGCTTCGGCGCGAAGGCATCTGCACAAGGCGATCGCACTGGACAACGCCTATGCCGACCCGGTGTTCAACCTCGCCCGACTGGAATTCGACGCCGGCAATTTTACCGAAGCCCGCCGGCTGTGGGCGCGCTATCTGGAGCTCGATGCAGAGTCAGAATGGGCAAGGCTGGCGCAGAAGGGCATTCAGTTCGTGGATTTGCACATGGTAGGTGAGCGAGATGTTCGCGCCTGAGCACCCCCCTCTGGCCTGCCGGCCATCTCCCCCGCAAGGGGGGAGATTGCGCGCTCAATCGCTTTCGCCAATCTCGAACGTTGCAAGAATGGGCGGGGCGCCAAAGCTGCCAATCTCCCCCCTTGCGGGGGAGATGCCCGGCAGGGCAGAGGGGGGTGCGAAGGAACTCGGCCTCTCCAGAAAGGTCGCCTCATGACCTACTTCCTCTTCGACGGCCCGGACTCCGCCCCCGTCACCATCCTACTCGCCCATGGCGCCGGCGCGCCGATGGATTCCGCCTCGATGGCCGCCACGGCCAAGGCCTTCGCGGCCGCCGGCTTCCGCGTCGCCCGCTTCGAGTTCCACTACATGGCGGCGCGCCGCTACGGTCACCGCAAGCCGCCGCCGCGCGCCGAGACGGTGAACCCGGAATACGTCAAGGCGATCGCCGATCTCAGGGCCAAGGGCGTGACCGGAAAGCTCATCATCGGCGGCAAGTCTATGGGCGGGCGCGTCGCTTCGATGGTCGCCGACGATATGTTTGCCAAGGGCGAGATCGCCGGCCTGGTCTGCCTCGGTTACCCTTTCCATCCGCCCGGCAAGCCCGAGCAACTGCGGACGAAGCATCTCGCTGACTTGAAGACGCCGACCCTCATCTTCCAAGGAACGCGCGACGAGTTCGGCACGAAGGAGGAGGTCGCGACCTACGGCCTCTCCGACGCCATCGAGGTGATCTGGCTGGAGGACGGCGACCATGATTTGAAGCCGCGCAAGAAGATCTCGGGTTTCTCGACGGCGGATCACCTGAAAACGGTGGCGGAGACGATTAAGGCACGGATGGCGTGACTGGATCGCGCAGACTTGCATGAAACTCGCCACCTTCAACATAAACAACATCAACAGCCGCCTCGAAAACCTCTTGGCCTGGCTCGCCAAGGCAAAACCAGACGTCGTCTGCCTGCAAGAGCTGAAGTCCCGCGATACGCAGTTTCCGCTGACCAGGTTCGCCAATGCCGGCTATGGCGCGGTGTGGAAGGGCGAGCCGACCTGGAACGGCGTCGCCATCCTTGCCCGTGGCACCGAGCCGGTACTGACGCGCGACGCGCTGCCCGGCGACGAAGCCGACCGCCAGGCGCGCTACATCGAGGCGGCGGTCGACGGCGTCGTCATCGCCTGCCTCTACGCGCCGAACGGCAACCCGAGGCCAGGACCGAAATTCGACTACAAACTCGCCTGGCACGAGCGCTTCGCGGCGTATGCGGGCGAGTTGCTCGACACCGGCCTGCCGGTGGTGCTCGCCGGCGATTACAACATCGTGCCCGAGCCGCGCGACATCTACCAAACCCACTCCTATGACGACAACGCGCTGGTCCAGCCGCAAAGCCGCGCCGCCTTTGCGGCGCTGATCGAGCAGGGCTGGACCGATGCGTTGCGCAAAGTCTTCCCGAAAGAAGAGAGGCTCTACACCTTCTGGGATTACCGCCGGAACCGCTGGCCGCGCGATGCAGGGCTCAGGCTCGACCATATCCTGTTGTCGAAGAAGCTGGCGCGGAAGCTGAAGGGGGCGGGGATCGACCGTGACATACGGGGCCAGGACAACGCCAGCGACCACGCGCCGGTGTGGGTGGAATTGGCGACCTGACCTTCTCCCACGAGGGGAGAAGGTCAGGGGGGCGCTGTCTCTCGCAAGTAGTGGCTGTGCAGTAACGACGTCTCAAGCCAGCTTTTGCGGACGTGGAAGGGGGATCTCAGACTTCATGCTTTTCATCTTGGACATTATTTCTCGCGCATCGCTCCCCCGCCATGGCTGACAACGCCCTCGTCCTCTTCATCTCCGCCCTTGTCCTCGCCGGCGCCGTCGCTCTCATCGCGCTCGCCCTGCGCTGGCGGCGCAAGCGGCGCAAGGCGCGCGGCAGCGCCGATCCGACCCGCGACTATGCGCCCCGCACCGCCTGGGGCCTGACATCCAGCAAGCTCAATTTCTCCTCCTTCGTCTTCATGGATGTCGACGGCGACGGAACCTATGGCCAGGCTGACCGCCCGATGGCCGGCATCGTGGTGCGGCTGTTCAACG
>NZ_JHQR01000110.1 GCF_014843825.1 Mesorhizobium silamurunense | reverse complement strand
GAAGCGGTCGATCGGGCGCTGGCCTTCCACGGCGCCAGCCTCGGCGATCCGCTCGAAGCGTTGCGCCGGGTCGGGGGCCGCGAGTTCGCGGCGATCTGCGGCGCCATTCTCGCCGCCCGCATGCAGAAGATTCCTGTGCTTCTCGACGGGTTCGTCGCAACGGTTGCCGCCGCGGTTCTGCACCAAGCCAATCCTTCCGCGATCGACCATTGCCTGCTTGCAAGCCTGTCGCCGGAGCCCGGCCACGCCAAGGTTGCCGAACGGCTCGGCCTGCGGCCCTTGCTCGATCTCGGCCTCAATCAGGGCGAAGGAGTGGGGGCCGGGCTTGCCGCCGGTCTCGTCAAGGCGGCAGCGCTTACCAGCTCGGGCATGGCGGCAGCCGTTCGGCTCTAGAAACCGCTGCGCTGGTTCTGAAATTGCCCTAGCGCCGGCGCGCGGCGACGGCCTTGGTCGGCAGCGCGGGCAGTTCTTCCATCACCCGGCTCAGCGGGAAGATGGCGATGGCCTCGGTGCCTTCGCGCAGCTTGGAGTGAAGCTCGAACTCGCCGCCATGCATGTCGAGCAGGCCCTGCACGATCGGCAGGCCGAGGCCGGTTCCCTGTTCAGCGCTCTTGATGGCGATCGAGCCCTGGCCGAAGGCGGAAAGCACCACCGGGATTTCGTCGTCCGGAATGCCGGGGCCGTTGTCTTTGACGGAGAGGTACTGGCCGCCGCCGGCCGTCCAGCCGACGCGCACGCGCACTTCGCCGCCCGACGGCGTGAACTTGATCGCATTGGACAACAGGTTGAGCGTGATCTGCCGGATGGCGCGCTCGTCGCCGAACAGGCGCGGCAAGGTGGTCTCGAACTCCTGAATGACGCGAATGTCCTTGTTGCGGGCTCTCAGCTCCATCATGTGGCAGCAGTCCTCGACGATCGTCACCAGCACCACCGGCTCCTCGTTGAGCTGGTAGCGGCCGGCCTCGATGCGCGACAGGTCGAGGATCTCGTTGATCAGGTCGAGCAGGTGCTGGCCGGATTCGTGCACGTCGTGCGCGTAGTCGCGATAGGTCGGGTTGTTCATCGGCCCGAGCACCTCATTGGCCATCACTTCGGAGAAACCGAGGATGGCGTTGAGCGGCGTTCGGAGCTCATGGCTCATCGAGGCGAGGAAGCGCGACTTCGCCAGATTGGCGTCCTCGGCGCGCCGCCGTGCCTCGTCGGACATCGATTTCGCCGTCTCCACCTCGGCGATCAGCGCGTCCTTTTCGGAGCGGAAGGAGAGAATCATCCACGAAGCCTGGTTGAGATGACGCGCGACGTAGCCGAAAAAGGGCAGGGCGGCGACCAGAAGCGCCGCCATGATCCCTTCGATCGGCGTCCAAACACGTGCGACGGCACAGGCATAGACCGCGACCGGAACGGCGAAGGTCGCGAGCAGGGCGCCGCCCAGCGACGATGCCATGACCGCGGTCGTCGCCATGGCGACCAGAAGCACCATGGCCTTGACGACATGGAACTGGTCGACCTGGCATGTTTCGCAGCCCAGCCATGCGAACCAGGCCCAGCCGAGGCCGCAAAGCGCATGGCCGATCAGGAAATCGCGGCGCGTTTGCACCGGGTCGAGCTCGGCCGCTTCCGTACGCTCGACACGCCGCGCCATGAAGGTGACGATTGTGTAGCAAAGCAGCGTGAAGAGAGCCCAGATGGCGACCTGGTTACCCAGGCCCGCGAAGCGGCCGACGGCTGCCACCGCAAGCACAAGCAGAGGAATCGCCGCAGCGCTGACCACCATGGCGCGCGCATGGAGCTTGAGCAGCTCGCGGTCGAAATCAAGATTGCCGGCCTGCTGCGAGAGGCGGTCGCGCGTCCGGCGCACTGCGCGCGCCACATCGCTGTTGCGATGCGGTTTCCTGCGGTCCACAATGAATTTGTCCGCTGTGTCCGAGCGTAGCAAAGGCATGCCAAGTTCAATTTCTGCGCGCAGCGATTTCAGTTCGTTAAGCTACGTTCGAATGATTAAGAGACTGTTTGCCATATGAGCCGTTCCTGGCCGCGAGGACCGCGCCGGCGATATGTTCCGCGGCCTCAGCGAAGCCTTTGGCGCAGGCTGCTGGACTACGCGCTGACCGCGGTTCTGCTTGGGCTGTTCATCCTGGTGGCGGCGCGGCTCGACCGGTTCGAGACGCGCAACGAGCAAGGCACGGCCATCGTCAATGATGGCGATTCGATCACGCTCGGCGCCGAACGCATCCGCATGCGCGGCATCGACGCTCCGGAATACATGCAGACAGGCCGCAAGGATGGGGCCGACTACCCTTGCGGCAAGCTCGCGCGGCAGTCGCTGGTGCGGCTGATCGCCAGCAGGCCGGTTTCCTGCAGCGGCTGGCAGCGCGACCGGTACGGCCGGCTGCTCTGCGACTGCAAGGCGGGCGACACGGACCTCAACCGTGCGCAAGTGCAGGCCGGATGGGCGGTCGCCTTCGGCGACTTCGAAACCGAGGAGACTGTTGCGCGGGTCGCCAAGGCCGGCATCTGGGCCGGCTCCTTCGACGAGCCGCAGGACTGGCGCGACAGCCATCACGATCAGCCGGTCGAGAGAAGCACGGCACGTTGGCTTCGCTTGGCGATGCGCTGCGCGAGTTCTTTCGCTTCTGAGGATGTCGCTTCTGGCGATGCTCTGTTTGATGCATGTCGTCTTCCCAAAACCGCTGCGCACTTTTGGGCGACATGCATTGAAGTGCGCCCTAAGATCGGGTGAAAGATCGGAGAATGGAATGAAGCTGTTCGATGGCGGGCGCGCGCCGAACCCCAGGCGGGTCCGGGTTTTCCTGGCGGAAAAGGGACTGACCGTTCCCTTGGTGCCCGTTGACATGGGCGCGCTGGAGCATCGCGAGGAGCCGGTGGCGACGCGCAATCCGCTGCGTCGGCTGCCGGTGCTGGAGCTCGACGACGGCACCATCATCACCGAATCCATCGCCATCTGCCGCTATTTCGAGGAGTTGCATCCGGAGCCCGCCCTGTTCGGAAAAGGCGCGCTCGGCAAGGCCATGGTCGAGATGTGGCAAAGACGCATGGAGTTCAATCTCCTAAGCTGCGTGGCCGCTGCCTTCCGTCACATCCACCCGGCGATGAAGGATTGGGAGGTGCCGCAGATTCCTGAATGGGGCGAGGCCAACAAACCCAAAGCCGTCGAATTTCTGCATCTGCTCGATCGTGAGCTGGCCGACAGGGAATTCGCCGCCGGCGATGCCTATTCGGTTGCCGACATCACCGGGCTGATCGCCATCGATTTCATGAAGCCGGCGCGTATCAAGGTGCCCGAGGAATGCGCGAACGTGCTGCGCTGGCACGCTGCGCTCTCCAGCCGGCCAAGCGCCGCTGCCTGAGGCCGCACTTGGACGACTTGCCAAGCATGACCCAAGCGCTGGAAAGCCTCACCACCAGGGTGCGGGCCTGCCGTATCTGTGTCGAGCAGCCGCACGGTCGGCCCCTGCCGCATGAGCCGCGTCCGGTGCTGAGGCCGTCGTCGAGCGCGCGCATCCTGCTCGCCAGCCAGGCTCCGGGCACCAAGGTGCACATATCGGGCATGCCGTTCACCGACGCTTCCGGGGATCGCCTGAGGAACTGGCTCGGCGTCAGCAACGAAGAGTTCTACGATACAAGAAAATTCGCCATCGTGCCGATGGGTTTCTGCTTTCCCGGCCAGGATGCCAAGGGCGCCGACCTGCCGCCGCGCCGCGAATGCGCGCCGGCCTGGCGCGCTGAGCTGATGGCGCTGATGCCCCAGATCGACCTGGTGCTGACGATCGGCGGCTACGCGCAGTCCTGGCACATGGGCCTGGCGCGCGGGCCCTCGCTGACGGAAACGGTCAAAAACTGGCGCGCCATCTGGGACGCGGCCGCCAGCGTAAAAGTGCTGCCGCTGCCGCATCCGTCCTGGCGAAACACCGGATGGCTGAAGAAGAATCCGTGGTTTGAAATGGATTTGCTGCCTTTCCTGCGGTCGGAAATCCGCTATCGCATCGGCTAGGCATTCGGCAAGATATCACTCGCTTTTGCCGCCGTTGGCAGAATTTCTTTCTTGTGAAAGGCCCTGATAAGGGGGATTATAGCGAAACTATTCCCCTGGAGTTCTCCCAATGGACCGCCTAGACAGAAAAATTCTCCGCCTCCTGCAGGAGGACGCGACGCTTGCGGTCGCCGATGTTGCCAAGAAAGTCGGCCTGTCGACCACGCCATGCTGGCGGCGCATTCAGAAGCTCGAGGAAGAGGGAGTCATCAAGCGGCGCGTCGCTATTCTCGACCACGAGAAGGTCAATGTGCGCGTCACCGTCTTCGTTTCGATCCGCACCAATTCGCACAGCCATGAATGGCTGCGACGCTTCTCCGAAGTCATCCAGGAATTTCCTGAAGTGGTCGAGTTCTACCGCATGAGCGGCGACGTCGATTATCTGCTGCGCGTGGTGGTGCCTGACATTGCCGCTTACGACGCTTTCTACAAGCGGCTGATCGCCAAGATCGAGATCCGCGACGTGTCTTCGTCCTTCGCCATGGAGCAGATCAAGTACACGACCGAGATTCCGCTCGACTATATGATCCTGGACAAGGAGTCGGGCGCCAACGCGGCCTGAGCATCGGGCGCTCGCCGCTTCCTGCTATGCATGAAGCGGCGAGATTTAGTTCTTCTTTTTGTGGAGGAAATTCCACGGGGAGTTGACCGGGAGTGTGACGGCGTCGGGCACTGTGTCGGTGCTCGCCACCTCAGCCTTGTGCACGGTGTAGCCGGACTGGACGATCAAGACGCCGTCGAGGATGAAGAGCTGGCTTTTCTCCATGCCTGGCTTCAGCACGCCGGTAACGGAGACCGGCTCATATGCTTCCGACATACTGTAGGGATGCGTCGGCGTGACCAGCACGATCTGGTTCGGCGGTGGCGTCGGCATGTGGCTGCAGGCGCCGGTCCAAGGGACCAGCAGGAACTGATAGACAAGGTCGCCCTCGCGATCGACCGGCAATGCATAGCCGGCCAACTGAATGGTCCTGTCCTGGAGATTGAGCGACAAGGTCTCGCCGTGATCGGGCAGTTTGGCTGCGATCATCGGCAGGTTGGCGTCCTCGGCGACCGCCTGCGTCGCGGGGCGTAGATCCTTCCAGAAGATGTGCGCGGTCTCTGCCGAGGCCTGACTGACGGCAAGGCCAAGTACCGCGGCGATGATCGTGCCTGTGTTGAGAGGGTTGTTCATTGGCTCCATTCTGGCCGGTCCGTAGTTGCGAGCGAGTAAAACTGCCGTGATCTCTGAAGCATTTTTTGGCCCGATGAAATTGGTGTGCGCCGCAGAAAAGCTCTAGCGGAAAGTCGCGCGGAAGAAACACCGGGAAATCGTTGCCCACGCCTTGCCTGATCGCGGGAGCGGCGCTGAAAATAGCCCGACAAGCAATGGCAGCGAACCCGCGTCTTGCGATGCCCGACGCGCAAGAACCTGGAGAAGTTCCATGCCGACCAGCCATGATCTTAGCGGACTGATGAAATTTCTTGCCCGTGACGAATGGCGCGAATGCTTTGAGGAAGTTTTCAACGAACATTTCGGCTCAATCCTCGACGAGGGTGAAAGGGAGTTTGAACACCTTGCCGAAGTCCTCGGTGATCACTGGACGAACACCCTTTGGGGTTGCGTTTTCGAGGATTTCCTGACGCAGAAAATTTCGAGGGCGAACCTGCCAACATCGTCGACGAATATCTCAAGCGCCGAGGCTGGAAGGAAAGAGCGCAATCAAGGGCCTACATGGCGGCGCTGCGCACTTCCGTCATGAGCTTGTATGAGGTGAGTAACGTCGTTCCGGGACTGTCTTTCATGGCGCGTGACCTTATCCGCGGCGGCGAGCCGATCGCCGTCAGCGAGGGCAGCGCGACAAAGACTTTGAAGCAGTGGGACAGGCTTGCCGCGCGGATCGTACCCGTCATGGGCAAAAACGTCATGGCTGGCGGTGTGTTGCCCTTTACCCCGCAGGCCACCGAAACATTGTTCGATGGGCTGCGCGGCCTGTTCGGCAAAAGAAATGCAAAAAAGCTACCCGCCATCAAAGATGACGAGCTGCAGGCGGCAGCATTCATGTCCACGCTCGCATGGTTGTTCGACACCCTTGGAAGGGTGGCGGGGCCCCGGCTGCAAAACACCGATGGCGACGAAATCGTATTCCACAACGTTCGCTTTCCACTTGCACCCGGCGTGAAACAGGAGGACATCGCCGCCCGGTTGAACAATATTCCAGCCTTGTCGCAGGCGGACGCGAAATTCTGGAACTGGCTGGAAGAGACGCCGAAAGGTGGGAACAAACCAAAAGCAGCGGCCGCCCCTACCATAGACACCACGATGGACAACGGTCCGCTCGTGCTGGGTAATGTCGAGTTGATGGGCCGTTTCCTGCATCTGTCGGCCAACTCCGCAGCTCGGGCGACAAGAGGGACGGCTTTGATCCAGCAGGTCCTCGGCGATCTTGTCCGGACACCCCTAACCGAAATCCGAACTGTCGAGCAGATGAAAGCCGAACGACCACGTGAAGGTGCCGAAACATCGCCATCGAACATACCGCCGGAAGTCGCCGAACAGGGCATCCACGAATACTTGGATCGGCATTATCCGGAAACGCTCGATCAGCCGGTCAAAATGTTGGGGAACAAGACGCCGCGTCAGGCCGCCAAAACCACAGCCGGTCGCCGAAAATTTGCCGATTGGCTGAAATATCTTGAAAACCAGACTGCCAAGCGACCTGTTCCGACGGATCCGATGGCAACTTACAGCTTCGATTGGATGTGGGAAGAACTCGGCGTCCACGATCTGCGTCGATAGCACGTTCAGTACCCGCGTCCCGACAACGCTTTGGGGGCCAAGCTCAACGGCTCAGCCGCATCACATGCCTGCGAGTGCCGGCCGTGCCGATCTCTTGAAATCCACGAGCGGTGAACATGTCGCGAAAACCCATGAAGCGGTAGCTCGGTGCAGCCTCGTCGACCGGATAGGCCTCGATCACGCGCGCGCCTTTGGCGAAGGCATGCTTGATGGCTGCGTCCAGCAAGGCCGAAGCCAAGCCGCCGCCGCGCAAGGCCCTTGGGACATAGAAGCAAACGACCGACCAGACGTCCGTCTCGCTATCGTCCTGCTGCCTCGACAGCCTGCGATAGGTCTCGCGCGGCGCGACCGAGCACCAGCCGATCACCTTGCGCGAGCTCGGCGACGATGCGGACCGGCGTGCCGGCATCGATGAGCGCCATCATCATGCGCTTCTTCTCGTCGTTCTCAATGTGCTCGCGGCTGGAATGGCGCCAGGCCATGCACCAGAATATTTCGGCGCGCCGGGTTGCTCGAACAGGCCTTCGAAACGGCTGTGCGTTTCCCGCGTCACCTCAGTGAAGCGGATATGACCGATATCAAGCCTTTCCGGCGGCGAGCCGTTCGAGCTGTTTGGCATCCGTCAGTTCCTTGACAGCATCCTTGCCGATCCAGCGCGCCGTCTTGTCGGACGACGCCGCTAATTTTTCTGCAAGCGCAAGGGCAGGGGCATGCAGCGCGACGGATCGCTTGCCGATCTGCCGCAGCGCCCAATTCACCGCCTTGCGAACGAAGTTGCGCGGGTCGCCGGCATGTTTCTCGATCAGCGGCAGATAGGTAAGGAAAGTCGCGTCGGGCTCCTTCTTCAGATGCACCGCGCTCCAGGCCAGCATGGCGAACGCGATGCGGCGAACGAACTCGCGCTCGTCCTCGGCGAATTCCTCGATCAGCTCACGCCAGAACGGCGTGTCGGCGAACAGGTCGGCAACGGTGTCGACGATCTCCCAACTGTCGAAATCGGCGGCCCAGCGCCGGCACAGGGCGACGTCGAGATGCTTAGGCTCGCCGGTGAAGGCCGCTACCAGGCGCGCCTCGCGGATGCCGCTGTCCCAGAGAAGCAACGACCGTTCGTGGTTCTTCTTCAGCTTGCGCGCCAGCGGCCGCAGGTCGGAATTGCCGATGCCGAGCGCGGTTCTCGTGTTGATGCCGAACCGCGCCATACCAGCGCGGTTTTCCTCGGTGCCGATCGAGCGCAAATGGGCGACGATGTCGTCGGCGCTCCAGCTCGGATCGGGCAGGGCCATCGCCGTCTATTTTTCCAGGCGAGCCAGCAGCGAGGACGTATCCCAGCGCCTGCCGCCCATGTCCTGCACATCCTTGTAGAACTGGTCGACCAGCGCGGTCACCGGCAGCCTGGCGCCGTTGCGGTTGGCTTCGGCGAGGCAGATGCCGAGATCCTTGCGCATCCAGTCGACGGCAAAGCCGAAATCATATTTTCCGGCATTCATCGTCTTGTGGCGGTTTTCCATCTGCCAGGAGCCGGCAGCGCCCTTGGAGATCACGTCGATGACCTTCTCGATGTCGAGGCCGGCCTTCTTGCCGAAATGGATGCCCTCGGCCAGCCCCTGGACGAGGCCGGCGATGGTGATCTGGTTGATCATCTTGGTGAGCTGGCCGGCGCCGGCCGGCCCCATCAGCCCGACCATGCGGGCAAAAGCGTCGATGACCGGCTTGGCCCGGTCGAAGGCAGCCTGCTCGCCGCCGACCATCACCGTCAGCACGCCGTTCTCGGCGCCTGCCTGACCGCCGGACACCGGCGCGTCGAGGAAGGAAAAGCCGGCCTTCTCGGCGGCTGCGGCGAGTTCACGCGCGACTTCGGCCGAGGCCGTGGTGTTGTCGATGAAGACGGAGCCCTTCTTCATCGCGGCGAAGGCGCCCTTGGCGCCGATCGTCACCGAGCGCAGGTCGTCGTCATTGCCGACACAGGAGAAGACGAAGTCCTTGCCTTCGGCCGCTTCAGCCGGCGTCAGCGCCAGCTTGGCGCCATGCTGGGCGACCCATTGCTCGGCCTTTGCCGCAGTGCGGTTGTAGACGGTGACGTCGTGGCCGCCCTTGTTGCTGAGGTGCCCGGCCATCGGATAGCCCATGACGCCAAGACCGAGAAATGCAACCGATGCCATAAGCCTGCCTTCCAACAATAGAGAGATTTCAGCGGCGGAAGGTCTAGGCCATGCGAAAAATTCGTCAAGGTGCGCAGAGCCGCATCGACTGGTGCAGACCGGAGCCAGAGCGGCCCAGTTTAGAGAACCGCTCTAAAGCGCGTCGCGCTGGAACGGATTCAGGCAACGCGCTTTAGGTCTTGTTTTATGCATGTCGTTTTCGCAAAACCGCTGCACACTTTTGCGCGACATGCATTAATTTTGTTTTCCGCGATTCCGGACGGAAAACCGCCACCCACTTTCGTGGAATAGCTCAGGCGCTCTATCGTTTGAGGTGAATGGTGATCCGGCGCTCGATCCATTCGACGCCGTGACGCAGGATCTCGACCAACACCAGATAAACGATCGCCACCCAGATATAGGCCTGGATGTCGAAGGATTTTGCGTAGGCGAGCTTCGCATTGCCCATGAGATCGTAGACGGTGATGATGGCGACGATCGCCGAAGCCTTGATCATCAGGATGAGTTCGTTGCCGTAAGGCCGCAGCGCCACGATGATCGCCTGCGGCATGATGACCTTGCGCAGCGTCTGCAGCTTGTGCAGCCCGAGCGAGGCCGCACCCTCCCATTGGCCTCGCGGAACGCTTTCGATGGCGCCGCGCAGGATTTCAGCCTGGTAGGCGGCGGTGTTGAGGGAGAAGGCAAAGACGCCGCAGTAGAACGCCTCGCGGAAGAACCACCACAGCCCGATCGTTTGCAATTCCGGCCGGAAGGAGCCGACACCGTAATAGACCAGATAGGTTTGCACCAGCAGCGGCGTGCCGCGGAAGAAATAGACGTAGCAATAGGCGAGCCCGGACAGGATCTTGTTCTTCGACATGCGTCCGTAGGCGACGGGCAGCGACAGAATCGCGCCGGTCACCATCGAAATGGCCACCAGCGACAGGGTGGTTCCAAGTCCTTGCAGATAGGCCGGCGCGTATCTGGCGAAGAACTCGGCATTCCAGGCGTGGACGAGGTAGGCCACGATGCCAAGGCCGAAGAGCACCCACAGGCCTACCAGCGCATAGCCGACGATACGCGCGCGCGGCCAGCCGCGTGCCTGCGGCGGCGGTTTGTCGATGGCGATAGCCTGGCTGACGCTCATCGCGCTTCCCTCCGCCCTAGCGAGCGCAGGATATAGCCGGTGACGATCGACGACAGGATGGCAAGCACAAGGAAGACCAGCGCCGCGACGCTATAGAACAGGAAGGAATGCTTGGTGACGCGGGCTGCGACGCCGGCATTGCGCAGCGTCTCAGCGAGGTTGACGACCGAGACCAGCGAGGTGTCCTTGAGCAGGCTAAGCCAGCAATTCTCGAGACCGGGGAAAGCGATGCGCAGCAACTGCGGCAGGATCACCAGTCGCATCGTCTGCCATTTCGAAAGGCCGATCGCGTAGCCACCCTCATACTGGCCCTTGGGAATGGCGCGAAAGGCCGAAAGAAAAACCTCGCTGGCGTAGGACGAGAAGATCAGCGAGAGCACGATCATGCCGGCAATGAAGCTGTTCACGTCGACCGTCGCATCCGGATTGAACAACCGGACAAGGTACTGCAGCAGCAGCGGCATGCCGAAGAAGAACAGGAATAGCGTGACCAGTTCGGGCAGGCCGCGAAAGACGGTGGTGTAGATGTTGGCCGCAAGCCGCAGCGAGGGCTCTTCTTGCTGTTTGGCGAAGGCGACGAAAAAACCGATCGTCAGGCCGATCGGCAGCGTGGCAAGCGCCAGCGCAATCGTGACCAGCACACCAGACGCAATGTCGTCACTCCAGCCATCCGGTCCCCAACTGAGAAGTGTCCAAATGCTTTGGGCTGGCATTGACGGGTCTGTTCTCCGTGGCGATCCCGTAATGAAAGAAGGGCGGTGAGGTCTTCCTCACCGCCCTTTGAGCGCAATGATCAGGACTCGGCGCCGTAGACGTCGAACTTGAAGTACTTGTCGTTGATTTCCTTGTACTTTCCGTTCTTGCGGATGGCGTCGATCGCGGAATTCAGCTTGTTGACCAGATCGGTCTCGCCCTTGCGCACGGCAATGCCGGCGCCTGGTCCGAAGATATCGACCGGCTGCGGCGAGGGCTGGCCGAGGATCTTGCAGCAGGCGCCGTCAGGCGAATCCAGCCACTGTTGCAGCACGACGATGTCGTCCTCGATGGCGTCGAGGCGACCGTTGGCGAGATCGGCCTGTTCCTCGGGGCTGCTCGGGTAGCCCTTGATCGTGCTGTCGGTATAGGTCTTCGAGGCATAGTTGAAATGCGTCGTCGTGGTGGCGACGCCGATCGCCTTGCCGGCGAGGTCCTCCTTGGTCACGCCCTTGAGAGGCGAATCCTTCGGCACGGCGATCGCCGAGGGCGTGTTGTAGTATTTGTGGGTGAAGTCCACCTTTTCCTGCCGCTCGGGCGTGATCGACATCGAGGCGACGATGGCGTCGAACTTGCCGGCCTGGAGCGCCGGAATGATGCCGTCCCAGTCCTGAGCGACGAAGGTGCACTTCACCTTCATTTCGTCGCAGAGGGCCTTGGCGATGTCGATGTCGAAACCGACCAGCTGGCCGTCCGAGGTCAGGTTGTTGAAGGGCGGATACGCGCCTTCGGTGCCGATCCTTAGGGTCTTCTCCTGAGCCTGGGCAACGCCAAGTGTCAGCAGCGCGGCCGAAGCGGCGAGCGCGATACGCAGTGCAATACGCATGATAATCCTCTCATATTGTCCATGGCCGCTGTCCCGTGCGGCTCTTGTGGGCGGAGCTACTTTGTCCGCCCGCTGCGCGGGATACTCCCACTCTTTCGAAGAAAAAAGCAACTGCAAAACAACAGCAAACGACAACCGCCATCTGCCCTTGCGTTACTTGGTCTGAGCACTGAGACCGGTCGCGCGCTCGACAAAGTCGGCTATCGATTTCGTATCGTCGAGGTCGAAAACGGGGAGGGTTTCGCCTTCGACTTTGAAATCCGCAGCGATGGCGACGATGTTCGGGTCGTTGATCGAAAGCGGCGTCCGGTCCTTGGCCTCCAGCCGTCTCGCCTCGATCTTCTTGTGCGCCTCGCGCTTGTAGCCTTCGACGAGCACGATGTCGCAGGGCGCCAGGCGCGACAGGATGTCGTCCAGCGACGGCTCGCCCTCGTTGCGCAGCTCGTGCATCAGCGCCCAGCGCCGGCCGGACACGACCGCGACCTCGGTTGCGCCGGCCTGACGATGGCGAAAGGAGTCCGCGCCCGGCTTGTCGATGTCGAAGTCATGATGGGCGTGCTTCACGGTCGAGACCGTCCAGCCGCGCCGGACCAGTTCGGCGACCAGCTTTTCGGTCAGGGTCGTCTTGCCGGAGTTCTTCCAGCCGGTGATGCCGAATACGCGTCTCATGGCTGGAGGCTTTGCAACAGACGTTCGGCCTCCGCAAGGTCGTCCGGCGTGTTGATGTTGAAGAACGGGTCGATCCGCTGGCCTTCGGCTTCGATCATCGGAAACTCCACCTGGACAAAACCGTGCCGTTCCATGAAGGCCGAAACCCGGCGATTGTCCTCGTCGACCAGGAAATGGCGCAGGGCATCGCGCAGGCCAAGCGGCCAAAGCGCAAAGGTCGGATGCCATCTGCCGTCAAAACTGGCGACGGCGATCGCGCCCGGCCGTTCGTGAGCGGCGGCGACCAACCGTTCAACGAGATCGCCGGGGAAGAACGGCGTGTCGCCGGCCGCGCTTAGAAGCGACCGGCAAGCCGTGTTCGTTGCCGCCCATTCGAGGCCGGTCAAGATGCCAGCCAGCGGGCCGGCATAGCCGGACACCGTATCGGCGACCACCGGAAGGTTCATGTCGGCAAAGCGCGCGGGGTCGCCATTGGCGTTGAGCGCCAGCGTGCCGACCTGAGGCTTGAGACGCGCGGCGACATGGTCGATCAGCCTGCCTTTGCCCAGCGGCAGAAGGGGCTTGTCGCCGCCGCCCATCCGGCGCGACTGGCCTCCCGCCAGGATGATGCCTGCAATGCTCCGGTCCATCGGGCCTATATGCCGTCCGGCGCCATGTCCGGTCCAGCGCTTTCGGCGGCGGGCTGCCGCCTGCCGACGACGCGTTCACGGTAGAGCGCATAGAGGCCGGAGCCGATGATGATCGCGGCACCGACGATCATCGGCAGGTCGGCGATGTCGCCGAAGATGACGAGGCCGAGCAGGATCGACCAGAGTAGCGCCGTATACCGAAAGGGCGCGATGAAGGAGATGTCGCCGGAGCGCATCGCCATGATGATGAACTGGTAGCCGATGAGGACCAGCACAGCCGCCAGCGCCAGCAGCGCGGTTGCCCGGCCGGACATCGGCGTCCAGCCGCCCATCGGCGACAGCAGCAGCGCGCCGAGTGCCGTCATGGCCAGAGCTGTCGCGGTCGATACCAGCATGGTCGGGATCGCCTGCGGGATGCGCTTGGTGGCGAGGTCGCGCACCGCGCAGCAGACAACGCTCGTCAGCGCCAGCAGCGAATAGACGCTAAAACCCTCGAACCCCGGCCGCACGATGATCAGCACGCCGGCAAAGCCGACGGCGATGGCTAGCCAGCGCCGCCAGCCGACACCTTCGCCGAACACCAGTGCGGCGCCCATCGTCACGGCGAGCGGCAACGCCTGCAGAACGGCGGAGACATTGGCGATCGGCAGATGCGCCAGCGCGACGAGGAAGGAGACCGTGGCGCCGGCTTCGCCGGCGACGCGCACCGCGACCATGGGCTGCATCCTGGCGCGGGGATCGGAAAGCGCGCCGCGACGCCAAGCAAGCAGGCCGACGAACAGCGATGCGAAAGCGCCCCGCACCAGCATGACCTGCGCCATGTTCATGGATTCGGAAGAGAATTTGGTGATCGCGTCGTTAAGGGTGAAGCCGACCATGGCCACGACCATGAACAGCGCGCCGCGAAGATTGGGCGAAAGAGGCAAGGGCGTTTCCAGATTTTAGACCAAGCCTGTAGCAGGCAGCCGGAAAACAGCAACGCCAAAGAAATGGGCCACGGAACTTTCCGTGGCCACAATATCGATCTGCAACGGCGGCCGATGCTTATTTCGGCGTCAGCACTTCGGTGCCGTTGCCGTTCTGGCCGGCGATGGTCCACAACCCGTGCAGCGAGCCGTCTTTCTCCACCTTGTGGACGACGAGGCCGATTTCCTTGCCCATCACATAGCCGGCTGAAAAGGCATTGTCGTTGCGCATGCAGATGCCGTCGGAGGACGAGCCGCCGGTTCCCAATGGATCGTGCAGGTGGTGTCGCTGGTCAGCGTGATGGTTGCCTCGCCACCATACTTCGAACCGTCGAAATTGGTGCCGGCGACGGTGTAGGTGCCACCGATCGACTGAGCGGCCGCCGGCACCGATGCAAGTCCAAGCATTGCAAGTGAAGCCAAGAATTTGCGCATGAGAATTCCCCCTAGGTGCGAAATCGCTTCCGGAGGCTAGGCCGGAACGGGTCGGCGGTAAATCCGGGCGCAAGTCCGCGCGGAAGCTTCATTCGCAACGCGTCGCGCGCCTCAAGGGCCGCGCAGGCTGGCGGCGATCGCGCTGGCCAGCGGATCGTATTTCGCCTTGAGCGACGAAGGATATTCGACCCAAACGGTGCGGATGACGCCGTCCTTTCCGAACAGGCGCCGCTCGTAAAAGACCTTGTCGCCCTTGACGCCGGAGAGCACTGCCCAGTTCTTGCCGGTCTTGCTGTAGGTGATCTTGTAGCCCGGTCCGGTGTTTGCCTTTTCGCCGGCGACGAAGCTCTTCGGCGTGTCGTTGTCGATGTTGTAGATGCCGGAGCAGGTCAGGCTGGCGCCGTCGGGCGCGCTCCATTGCTGCCCGTCGCCATTCTCCGGCTCGGCTTCGGTGATGCTGAATATCTCGTCGGGGAATGTGCAGGAGGTGCCGAAGCGCGCATTGACGTAGGTGAATGGCTTCGCGATTGCCGTCGTCGTCGCAATCGGCAGCAACGACAAGGCGATCGCGAAAGGCGCGCCCCAGGTGAGATGAAGACGTTTCATGGTGCCCCCTAGGTCAGTGACCAAGGATAATCCTGCACCAATTTCCGGGAAAAATCAGCCGCCGGTGACGCTCATATGGCGCGATACGGAGGGACGGCGGGTACGGCGGTCGATGATGAAATCATGGCCTTTCGGCTTGCGCCCGATCGCCTCGTCTATGGCCTCGCTAACCAGCTCGTTGCTTTCGGATGCGCGCAACGGTGCCCTCAGGTCGGCGGCATCCTCCTGGCCGAGGCACATATAGAGCGTGCCGGTGCAGGTCAGTCTCACGCGGTTGCAGCTTTCGCAGAAATTATGCGTCATCGGCGTGATGAAGCCGAGCCTGCCACCGGTCTCGGCGACATGGACATAACGGGCAGGGCCGCCGGTCTTGTAGGGGATGTCGGTCAGCGTGAATTGACGCTCGAGCGAGGCGCGCAGCAGCGACAGCGGCAGGTACTGGTCGGTGCGGTCGGCGTCGATCTCGCCCATCGGCATGGTCTCGATGACGGTCAGATCCATGCCGCGGCCGTGCGCCCAGCGCAGCATCTCGGGGATTTCGGCGTCGTTGAAGTCGCGCAGCGCCACAGCATTGAGCTTGACCTTCAGGCCCGCGGCCTGCGCGGCATCGATGCCTTCCATGACCTTGCCGAGATTGCCCCAGCGGGTGATCTGGCGAAACTTGCCGGCGTCGAGCGTGTCGAGCGAAACGTTGATGCGCTTGACCCCACAGTCGGAGAGCTCGGCGGCAAAGCGCGAGAGCTGCGATCCGTTGGTGGTGAGCGTCAGCTCTTCCAGCGCGCCGCTTTTGAGATGTCGCGACAACTGGCGCACCAGATGCATGATGTTCTTGCGCACCAGCGGCTCGCCGCCGGTAAGTCTCAGCTTCCTCACACCTTTTTCGATGAAGACGCTGCAGAGCCGGTCAAGCTCCTCGAGCGAGAGCAGATCCTTCTTAGGCAGGAAGGTCATGTCCTCTGCCATGCAATAGGTGCAGCGGAAATCGCAGCGGTCGGTAACCGACACGCGCAGATAGCTGATCGTGCGACCGAAGGGGTCGATCATGTCCATTTGCAAACGCTTCCCGTAGCCTGAACGGCGTCGTTATATATAGCTATGTGATACGATCTAACCGCGCATTCAAGATAGAAGGTCTTGATCTTTGGTAACATCCCCCGACCGACATCGCGTGTCGGCTGCCTTCTAGGACCTTTCCGCACCGCGCAAAGCGGCGTAGGGAAGGGCGCAATCTCACGCAGGACCAAATATGACGGCGCCGAAGGAACTGAGGGTCTCCAAAGACCGCAAGCTGCTCACCGTGACTTTTCCTGGACGTCAACCATTCGAGCTGCCGGCGGAGCTTTTGCGCGTTGCCTCGCCTTCGGCGGAGGTGCAGGGCCATTCGCCGGAACAGCGGGTGACCGTGCCCGGCAAGCGCAACGTGGCGATCCTCAAGATCGAGCCGGTCGGCAACTACGCGGTGCGCATCACCTTCGACGATTTCCACGATACGGGCATCTTCACCTGGAACTATCTTCATACGCTCGGCCATGAGAGGGAGGAACGCTGGAACGCCTATCTCGCCGAGCTTGCCGAGAAGGGGCTTAGCAGAGACCGCTAGCCTAGCGTCCGGAAATTCAATCTCGGCAGCCGACCGTCGTCAAAGCGTCATGGACATGGAGTAGCGCCGGCAAAAGGTAAGGAGGCGAAAAACATGTCGCTCATCACGTCGGTCGAACAGCTCGAGGCCCTTTACGGGCTGCCTGGCGAGGCCTCGATCGTCAAGGAACTCGACCACGTGATTCCTGAATATGCCGCCTTCATCGAAGCCTCGCCCTTCGTGGCGCTGGCGACCAGCGGGCCGGAAGGGCTGGACTGCTCACCGCGCGGCGATCTTGCCGGCTTCGTGCGCCTTGTCGATGAAAAGACGCTGATGATGCCCGACAGGCGCGGCAACAACCGTGCCGATTCGCTGAAGAACATCATTCGCGATCCGCGCGTCGGGCTGCTCTTCCTGGTGCCGGGTTCTGGTACGACGCTGCGCGTCAACGGCCGCGCCCACATCACCACCGATGCCGAACTTTGCGCGTCCTTCGCCGTCGACGGCAAGCCGGCTCGGTCGGTCACCGTGATTTCGGTCGACACCGTCTATTTCCAGTGCGCCCGCGCCATCGTGCGCTCGGAGCTCTGGAACCCGGCGAAGCATGCCGACCCGAAGTCGCTGCCGACGCCCGGGCAGATCCTCGAGATTACCAGCCGCAAGACAATCGACGGCGTCACCTATGACAAGGAATGGCCGGAGCGGGCGAAGAAGACGATGTGGTGATTGGGAGCCTGGGCTTAGGCTTCCTTGAGCACGTCGGCGATCTTGCGCATCTGCTCGCCGATCATGTCGCACTGTTCGGGCGTCGACTGGCTCATCGCCTTCTCGATCAGCGCCATATGCACCTTCAGCGCTCGCATCAGCAGAGCCTCGCCGGCTTCGGTGAGATTGAGCCGCAGCACCCGCTTGTCCTTCTCGTCGCCTTCGCGCCGCAGCAGACCTCGCGCCTCGAGCTGCGGCAACAGCATGGTGACGTTGGAGCGGCCGACAAGCAGCTTGCGGGCAAGGTCGTGCTGCGACATGCCGGGATGACGATAGAGGTTCATCAGCACGTCGAGCTGGGCCGGCTTCAAGTCGAGCGGCGCGAGCTTCGTCGCCAACGTGCGCTCCAGCACATGGCAGGCGCGCGCCACCGCAACCCAGTTGCGAAAGCGCGGATTGTCCCAGGGCAGCTCTTGTTTAATGTTCATGTTTGAACTATTATGTTCATGCTTGAACGAATGGATGGACCGCCACTATGGCATCATTTGGATTGAAGGTCATCCGGGGCGTGTTCGGCGCGGCCGAGCATATCGCTCCGCGTCTCAGCGGTCGCGCCGCGTTCGAATTGTTCTGCCGCACGCCAAACGTCAAGGCGCTGAGCGACGGCGAGCGCCGCGCCGTCGAGCGCGCTGCCGGTTTCATGGCCGAGGCGCGCCATCACCGTCTGAAAACCAAGACAGATTGCGTTGCGGTGCACGAGTTCCGGCCGGAGCCGGGCAGGGGCTCTCGCGGCACAGTGCTCATCATCCATGGCTGGCGCTCGCGCACCGAATATATGCGCACGCTGATCGAGGGATTTCGCGAGGCCGGCTTCAAAGTTGTCTCGCTCGACCTGCCGGGGCATGGTCATTCGCTCGGCCGCCGTCTCAACATGGTGAACGCGGTCGACGCGGCGCGAGTCGCCGGCGAGTGGTTCGGTCCGTTTGTCGCCGCCGTCGGCCATTCCTTCGGTGGCGCGATCGCCGCCAACGCGGTCGCCGCCTCCGTGAAAGGCATGCCGCCGCTGGCGGCACAAAAACTGGTGCTGATCGCTGCGCCCAGTTCCATGCCTGCGATCTTCGACGATTTCAGCCACAGGCTCAATGTCGGGCCACGTTCCCGGGTCGCCATGGCGGATCGGGTGACGCACCTGTCGGGACGGCCGCTCAGTGAATTCACCGGCGACCGCCAGCTTGCCGAGGCGCCGGTGCCGACGCTGATCATCCATGCGCCGGACGACCGCGAAGTCCATGCCGATCACGCAAAACGATATGCGGAAGCCGGCGATCATGTCCGCCTGCATTGGGCCGAAGGACTTGGCCATCGCCGCATCCTCGCCGACAAGGATGTCGTCGCGCGCGCCGTGGGCTTCGTCACCGAGGAACGCCAGTCGGCGCTGCATTGAAAATGGTTGCGGGAGAATCCTGCCGCGGTCTTCCGTCCGGAATTGCGAAAAACCCGGTCAGTCGGCTTTCTCCTTCTGACCCGGCTCGACCGGCAGGCCGGCGGCCTTCCAGGCGGTGTAGCCGCCAAGGATGTGCTTGACCGGCGTGAGGCCCATGTCCTGCGCCGTCTTGGTTGCCAGCGCCGAGCGCCAGCCTCCGGCGCAGAAGAAGACGAAGGTCTTGCCCGAGGCGAAGAACGGCTTGTGGTAGGGGCTTTCGGGGTCGATCCAGAATTCGAGCATGCCGCGCGTTACATGCTTGGCGCCGGGGATCTTGCCGTCGCGCTCGACCTCGCGAGGATCGCGCAGATCGACGAAGATCGTGCCGTCATCCTCCAGCAGCCCGGCCGCTTCCTCAGGCGACACCACCTCGATCTCGGCATTCGCCTCATCGAGAAGTTCGCGATATCCCTTCTTCACTGCATATCCTCCCGGCCATGGCTCGAGGCCGCTGGAATTTCGATCACAAAGACCGCGATTTGTCACGGACCGATGTTTGTCACGCCCGGGCGCCGGCCGACCCCGAGGCCGCTTCGTCACCGGTGCGGCGCTGACCATCGATGGCGGCGCCAACGCCTGATTGTCGTCGGGCCTCTGAAACCCGGAGCGGCCCGACTGCGTTGGGTCTCACAGGGATGTGAAACTGTTCTGCAACACGGCCGTGGAAATTTATGGAAGCTTAACGAAATCAGTATGAATCGGTATAGTCGCGCCTTACATCCGCCATGCGGAGGGCGGGACCGTCTAGCGGCGCGGAACGGGAACCGGTTTCAACCGGTGCGGGTGAAGCATGAAAATCCTCGGGAACAAAACGGCCGTCATGCCGATCGCGATCGCGGCGGCACTTGCCTTCGGTCAGCAGCCAGCGAGCGCGCAAGGCTTGTTCGACATGCTGTTTGGCGGCGGCATCCGATACAATCCTCAGGGTGAATTCCCCCCGCCGCCGAAACCGCGCAAGGTGCCTGACGGCGGAGGCGCCAGGATCAGCAGCCCGACCTACAACACCTACAGGGCCGACAAGCTGGTGCGTGTCGACTTCAAGTCGCTGCTACCGGCTCCGCCGCCCGCGACCGCGCAGGACGCAGCCTTTGTGCCGTCCGTGACCGGAAGCGCGTTTCGCGACGCGCTGGCAGGCCTGAGCGACTATGAACTCTTTGCCGAACCGGATATCGCCAAGGCGCTCATCGCCTACTACTCGGCCAATCCTGATTTCATCTGGGTGACAGGGGATGCACCCAACACTCGGGCACAGGATGCCGTCCGGGTGCTTGGCGAGGCGGCGAGCTACGGCCTGACGCCGGCCGACTACTCCGTCGATGTTCCGCCGACCACGGCTTCCGCGACGCCCGAAGAGCGGACCAAGGAGTTAGTCCGCTTCGAGATGGCGCTGTCGGCGCGCGTGCTGCGCTATGCCCATGACGCCCAGAGCGGCCGCATCGACCCGAACCGCATGACCGGCTATTACGATTTCCCGGCCAAGCCGCTCGATCTCGAAGGCGTGCTGAAGACGCTGGCGCACACACAGGAGGTGCGCACCTATCTCGAATCGCGGCACCCGCAGAACCCGGAGTATCAGGCACTGCGCGTCGAATTGGAGTCGCTCCAGGCCAGCGAGGAGAACGAGATCGTCGTCGATCCGAAGCTGCTCCTGAAGCCCGGTGAAACCAGCCCAGAACTGCCAAAGCTTTTGACGCTGATCGCGCGCAATCTCGACGACGAGATGGGCGGCGACTACGGCGAGGTCCTCGCCAGGCTGGGCAAGAGCGAGGTCTACGACCCCGAACTGGTGCCGCTGATCAAGGCGGTGCAGAAGCGGTCCGGCATGAAGGGCGACGGCGTCATCGGCCCGCGCACGGTCGCCTCGCTTGCGGGAGCCTCCAAGGCCGACAAGATCGAGAAGGTCAAGGTCGCGCTCGAAGAGCTGCGCTGGCTCCCCTCCGACCTTGGCAGCCCGCGCGTCTTCATCAACCAGCCGGCCTTCACCGCAAGCTACATCGACAATGGCGAGGAGAAGCTGAAGACCCGCGCGGTCATCGGCAAGGTTACCAACCAGACCGCCTTCTTCTACAACCAGATCAAGCAGGTCGATTTCCACCCCTATTGGGGCGTGCCGCAGTCGATCATCGTCAACGAGATGCTGCCGCGGCTGCGCAGCGATCCGGGCTATCTCGACCGCGCCGGCTATGAGGTGGCGGATTCCAGCGGCAGGCGAATTCCGTCGGCCGCGGTAGACTGGGGCGCCTACGGCTCCAAAATCCCCTTCAGCGTGCGCCAGCAGCCGAGCGAGGCCAATGCGCTCGGCGAGCTGAAGATCCTCTTCCCCAACAAGCACGCCATCTACATGCACGACACGCCGCAGAAGTCGTTCTTCGAGCGCGACATGCGTGCGCTGAGCCACGGCTGCATCCGCCTGCAGGATCCTCGCGGCATGGCGGCGGCGGTGCTCGGCACCTCGGTCGACGATATCGCCGAGAAGCTGAAGCACGGCCACTCGACCGAAAACGTCACGCGCGTCATCCCGGTCTATGTCGCCTATTTCACCGCTTGGCCGGACATGTCGGGCAAGGTCGAATATTTCGACGACGTCTATGATCGCGATTCGAAACTGATGCAGGCGCTGGATGCGACCGAAGCGGCGCGCGCACCGTCAACCTAAACGCTCGATGAGCGGGCGCCTGAAACCGGCGTCGCGTCCGGCAATCAGCCAATAGACGAAACCGGCCACCAGCCCGGCCGCGACAATGATGCTCAGGTCGGCCAAGCGTTCCGGATCGTCCGGCGCATCCGGCCAGAACAGCATGAAGCCGGCAGCCGCGGCCGCGCCGCCGAACAGCATGTGCAGCCAGAAGCTCCGCAGCGAGAAGAACTCGGCAATCAGGGCAAAGACCAGTGTCTGCATCCCGGTGACCACGATCGTCAGGAAATAGACGAACATGCCGAGAGGCGGCACCACGAGCACCGCGACGGGCGTGAGCTGCATCAGCTCGAAATAGCTTGGAGCGTTGGGTAGCGAACTCAGCACCGCGTAGATCACGACCAACGCGATCAACCCAACGAGCACCGCGACCAGATAGCCGGCGAGCACCATCAGGATGCGCTTCAGGACGTAGCCAACCATTGCCATGCACCCCCGTGCCCGCAATCGTGGCGCGCAGTCAGCCATCAAACACGCGTCGGCGCAAGTTCTGATCAGGCGGAGTTGGCCTGATTGAGGACGCTTACTTCGGTTCGCCAGTCACCGGATCATAGGTGATTTCGACTTTGGCCCTGTCGGTGGTGTAATAGGTGACGGTATAGCCGTCGCTGCTCCAGTCGACCCCCTTCACATATTGGAAGTCGTTCCGCTTCTCGACCTTGGCGACGATTTCCGAGAGCTTCTTGGCATTTTGCGGCGGCATCGCTGGCTGGTCGGCCGCAAAAGCCGGCCCGCCGATGACGAAGAACGCAATACCACTTGCCAAAACAACAGCGCGCATGACTGCCCCTCAATCTCGTGTTGGCATGACTGCACCGAAAAAACTCGAATCCCGCCCGTTGGTTCCGCCACGGGCGGACGACGCCTTGCTCCACGGCTGGTCTGTCACGGCCGATGTCACCTTCATTCGCGAAAGCTGAAATAAATAAAACTTCGAGATTCTAATAGGTAGGGAGGTTTTCGCGACATGGAGCTTCAGGTAACGAATACCATGGGTTGGGCCGAAGCCGCGTTCCATTAGCTGTTCGTGGTAGAGCTTTTGGCCAGACCCTGTTAGAGTTGCGAACCAACAGGGTGGCAACGGCGCGCCGAGCCTGCCGGGGATCTTTCCGTCGGCAAACGGCGAAGTGTATCGAGAGCGGAAGTCGCCTGTTCTGGACCGAAAACAGGGACCGGGGGCTCAACCATGGCTGAACGGAACTATACCCGTCAGCTTGCGACAATCATTTCTATCGACGCCGTGGGCTTTTCGCGGCTGATGGGCATCGACGACGAACGCGCCGTCGCGGCCTTCGAGGAAAGGCGCGATATCATCACCGACAGCTGCGGCGCCTTTGGCGGCCGCACGTTCGGCGTTGCCGGCGACAGCATCATGGCCGAATTCGGCAATCCGATCGAAGCCTTGCGCGCGGCGTTCGATTTCCAGGATCGGATCATGGCGCTCAATGCCTCGGCCGCCGAGGAGATGCGCATGCCGTTCCGGGCCGGGATCAACACCGGTGACGTCATCGTCCGCGAGGGCCGTCTCTATGGCGACGACGTCAACATTGCCGCTCGTCTCCAGGAATTCGCTCCGCATGACGGCCTCGCCATTTCGGAGACGACCTGGCACCACGTGAAGGACAAGACGGCGGCGGTTTTCACCGACCTCGGCGAGTTCATGCTCAAGAATATCGCCCTGCCGGTGCGCGTCCTGATAGCCGGGCGCGGCGGCAACGGCGCGGCAATGGCTGCTCCCCTGGCCGCCTTCTCCAGTGCGCCCGGCCATTACAAACCGTTCCCCAAGGGACCGCCGGCAATCGCGGTGCTGCCGTTCCAGGGCAACGGAAGCGAGCCTGATGTCGGCTACATGGCCGATGGCGTTGCCGAAGACATCATCTACGGCCTGTCCAATACCCGCTGGCTTTCGGTGATTGCCAAGGGCTCCAGCTTCCAGTTCCGCGACGACGGCCTCGGAACCAGGCTCATCGGCAACGCGCTTGGCGCGCGCTACATCGTCAGCGGCACGCTGACAGGTTTGGGCGGGCAGATCCGCCTCAACGCCTCGCTCACCGATACGTCGAACGGGCGCCTTGTCTGGTCGCAGCGCTTCGACCGCGACCTGGTCGACATCTTCAGCCTGCGCGACCAGATCGGCAGCGAGATCGTTTCGATCCTCGACAAGGAGGTCGACCGGGCCGAGCAGGTGCGCACCTTCCAGGTGCCTTGGGAAAGCCTCGAGACCTGGCAGCTGGTGCGGCGGGGCCGCTGGCACATGAACAGGCGCACGCGCAAAGACACCGAGATCGCACTCGAATTCTTCGACAAGGCCTACCAGGAAGATCCGAATTCCAGCGCCGTGCTGAACGAGCTGGCATGGTGGTACTTCTGGCGGGCATGGCTGCGCTTCGGCGACAGCGACGACCTGGACAAGGTCGAGGCGTTGGCCCGCAAGGCGCTTCTGATGGACAGCCTCGACGCGCGCCCGCACGCCTATCTCGGCGCGGCCGACATCATGCGCGGCCTGCCGGCATCGGCCGCCGAGCATCTCGCCGAAGCGATCCACATCAATCCGAGCTTTGCGTTTGCCCGCTCGGCGATGGGCAGCGCGCGCCTGCTGCTCGGCGATGCCGCAGGCGCGATCCCGTTCTTCCTGGATACCGAGCGGCTGAGCCCGTTCGACCTCTACCGCTTCCACAACCTGGGGGAGCTGGCCGCCGCGAACTGCTTCGTCGAGGACTGGCCGGCGGCAATCGCCACTGCCGACCGCTCGCTCAACCTTTCGCCGGGCTACTTCTACGCCAGGTTCTTGAAGATCGGCGCCTTGATGCGGAGCGGCCGCCGCGACGAGGCCGAACGGGAACTCGCCATTTTCGCGACTAGGCATCCGGATTTTTCCGAGCAGAGGATTCGCTGGATACCGTTCATCGACCCGGCGAAGAACAACTTCCTGATCGCCAATTTCGAACAGGCCAAGTCCATTGCATGATTGCTGGAACCGAAGACAGACGACTGTGAAAAAAATCACATACGCCGGAACGAAGCAAACCTAGGCCAAGGGATGGCCGGCATCGCAGTGACTTGGACAGCCGGGGGGCTCGAACGCGCATGATCAGGTGGAAGTACTTCAAGGGTATACACGAGGCCCAGAAAAAACAGGGGCCCGTGTCGGCAATGCCGCCGTTCGACATCGATCGGTTGCGCACGAAAGGCCTGTCGGCGCGCATCGCCGAGTTTTTTCTCCGGGATCATCCCCATTGGGGATTGGCCTTCCTGCGGCGCTTCCACCCGAACCTCGCCATAGGCAGCAGATTTCTCCTCGTCACCAAGGGCGTGGACGTCCGCGACATATTGGAGCGCGGCGACGAATTCGAGACCCCCTACGGGCCGGAAATGACCGAGCTGGCAAGGGGATCGAACTTCATTCTCGGCATGCAGGACAGCGCCGCCTATCGGCAGATGAAGTCGGCTGTGCTCAGCGCCTTTCCGCCGTCGGAAGTCGAAGCCGCCGTCAGGCCGATCGCCGAGCGGCATTCGCGCGACATCATGACCCGCGCCAGCCCCGGCTTCGACGCCGTCGCCGGATTGATGAAGATCGTGCCGGTGCGCATCTGCCGGGACTATTTCGGCCTTGAGATCGACGACGAGACCGAATTCGCCGATTGGTCGATCGCGCTCAGCGCGCTGTTCTTTTCCGATCCGATGGCCAACGCCACCACGCGCCAGCTCGCGGTCGTCGGCGGCGATCGCCTGATCAAAGTCATCGATCGTTCGATCGCCGCCATCAGGAACCGCCAGGAAGAAGACGGCCGACCGCTAGCGCGCCTTGTCGCCCTGCTCGATCAGAAGCGTCTGTCGCTGCCCGACATCCACTCCATCATGCTCGGCATGATCGCCGGCTTCGTGCCGACCAACGTGCTTGCCGGGGGCAATTGCCTGGACGTGATCCTGTCGCGCGCCGATGCGCGGCAGGCAGTCGACGCGGCGATTGCAGAAAACAGCATCGAAAAGCTCGACCGGGCGATACTCGAAGCCATGCGCTTCAAGCCGATCTGGATCGGACCCTGGCGCTACACCAGGCGCGATGCGGTGATCGGCCAGGGCACGCGCCGCGAGCGTCTGGTCAAGGCCGGAACGGTTGTGATGCCGGCGACGCTGTCGGCCATGTTCGACCCGGAAATCGTGCAGCGGCCAAACGAATTCGACACCTCACGGCCGCATCGCGACTACATGGTTTTCGGCCACGGCATCCACTTGTGCATCGGCGCCGAGATCGCCCGCATCCAGATCGGCGAATGCGTTCGCGCCCTGTTCAGCAAACCGAAGCTCGATCGCACCCGGGGCAGGGCCGGCAAATTGGGCTATGTCGGCGCCTATCCGGCGAGCCTCAAGGTCGATTTCGAGCGCTCTGCGCTTTGCCGCACGGTCGACCAGTCGATGGTCACCGTGGTTTGCCCGATCAGGCGCGGGGTGCCGCTGGATGCGGTGCGCGACAAGGTCGGCGCGCTCGGCAACCCGGCGATCGACGAGGTGGGCGACGCGCTCGACAACGTCGGCACGGTTCATTTCACCAGCCTGGCCGTCGCCGCCACCGGCAAGGACGAAAACTCGGGCCTTGAGACCGGCGCGCTCGTATTCGAAATTTCGGGCGACGGCAGCACCGACGATGTCATCGGCGCGATCACGCT
The DNA here is from genome assembly GCF_014843825.1 of Mesorhizobium silamurunense. GTDB lineage: Bacteria > Pseudomonadota > Alphaproteobacteria > Rhizobiales > Rhizobiaceae > Mesorhizobium > Mesorhizobium silamurunense. The sequence continues at coordinate 5,794 of NZ_JHQR01000110.1, read as the reverse complement.
GGCCATAGGCCACCGGCTGCGGCCGATCTTCAGGGACGTGTGCGGCCTGCCCGACGGCGCTTCGTTGGAGGGCTTCCTGAAGAAGAATCACATCGAGATATCGCCGTCCTTCGGCAGCACGGCAGGACTGGTTTTTTCGGGGACTCCGGGGCACTCGGTCCGGCGCATCAAGGCCGAACAGGAGCTTTTCGAAGCCGTGCGCGGCATCGTCGAACGGCCGCGTGAGGGCAACGGCGATGCTCCCGCGGTGCTGGCCGAGGCGCGCCGTCATATCCAATCGCTGGGTACCTTCCCTTGGGCTTTCGAACCGGCCGAAAGCGCCTTGGAAGGGCCGCCTGGCCGCTGGCGAGATGCCATCAAGGCGACGCTATTCGCGCCGGCGGTGCTTGTGAGCCTGCTGGCGGTCTGGCTCGGCTGCGCGTGGCTGACCTATGTCAAGGTGTTCGACGACCCGGGCGGCGTCTTTTCGCGCAATTTGTGGATCGCCGGCACCTCGCTGTTGCTGAGCGCGCTCGGGATTCTGTTTTGCGCCGTGTTGTTGCTGGGGCTCTGCTTCTGGCTGTTGCGGCGCCGCGAGGATAAGGATAGGCCACAAAGCGCCTCGATCGGGATGCAGGCGTTGGACAAGATCCTGGCCAATGAGGACCACACCGCGCAGAACCACCTGACGGCGATCTCGACGATGAAGCCAGGCATGCTGCGGAGACTGGCGCTCAGATTCTCCTTCTACCTGATTTCGATAGCGGCGCAGAAAGTGTTCAGGCCAGGCTTCCTCAACACCATCAGCACCATCCATTTCGCCCGCTGGGTGTTGCTGCCCGGCAGCAAGAGGCTGATGTTTTTCTCCAATTACGGCGGCAGCTGGGAAAGCTATCTGGAGGACTTCATCGCCAAGGCCTCGGCCGGCCTAACCGGCGTGTGGAGCAACACCGAAGGCTATCCTCGCACGCGCTGGCTCTTTCTAGACGGCGCGCGCGACGGCGACCGCTTCAAGCGCTGGGCGCGGCGTCAGCAGGTGCCGACCTTGTTCTGGTATTCGGCCTATCCACACCTCAACACCGCGCGGATCCGCATCAATTCCAGGATCAGGCGTGCCATAGCCTCCGCCATTGGGAACCAAGCGCGCGACTGGCTGAGCCTGTTCGGGTCGCTGCCGCGCCCGGCGAGCGAAAAGACGACCGTTCAAAAGACCACCTCGCTGCTGACCAACATCAGTTCAGCCTTTCCGATGCCTCTCGAACAGCAGCTGGAAACCGGTGAGATCCAGTCCATCTTCTTCGGCCCGTTCGGTGCGCTCGGCAAAGGGCATATGCTGGCGATCCGTGTGCCGGACAATCTGCAGACAACCAGCTGCAAGGCGTGGCTGGACTTCGTGCTCGCGCGGACGAGCTTCGGCGATGGCGTGCCGGCCGAGCGGGCCATGATTGTGGCCTTTGGCCCTGACGGGCTCAGGCGACTGGGCCTGCAGGGCGGCGTCGATGACGACCCGCTGGACACCTTCCCGGTCGCCTTCCGGCACGGCATGGGCAATCCGGAACGCAGCCGCATTCTCGACGACACCGGTCGCGATGCACCTGACAAATGGGAATGGGGTTCGCTCGACAAGCCGATTGACGCGGTCATAGTCTGCTACGCCGAAACGCCCGAGAGACTGCAGGCCGACGTTGCCGCCGTCACGCGGGAAACGATCGGCGCAGGGATGAAGATCGCCGCGGAACTGCCGCTCGCCGTAAAGCGCAGGCCGGATGCAGACGGCGCTGAACTTTCACGCGCCGCAAAGCAGGGCGACACCACAAAACATGGCGGCAAGCCGCAACGCGAGCGCGCCTATGAGCATTTCGGCTTTGCCGACGGCATCTCGCAGCCGATCGTGCGGGGTACGTCGCGCGCCAACAAAGGTGCGGCGCCTATGCATCTTGTCGCGCCCGGCGAGTTCCTGTTCGGCTACCGCGACGAGCATGGTTTTTATCCGTCCTCGCCCTCCGTCTCTGCTTCGCAGGATCGGACCGGCATCCTGTCACAGGTCCGCCGCAGCCGTCAGATCCCAGGTCTGCCCCCGCCCCCGCGCGACTTCGGCCGCAACGGCTCGTTCCTGGTCTTGCGACAATTCGAGCAGCACGTCGACAACTTTCACGACTATTGCCGGGAGGCGGCTGCACGCCTGGCCCGCGAGACCGGAAACGCGTCCGCCACGCAAGACTGGGTCGCCGCCAAGCTGCTCGGCCGCTGGCAGAACGGCAGCTCGCTGGTGCGCAACCCTGAGCGCCCGGGCCGCGCGGTGGACAACGAGTTCGCCCTCGGCGCCGAGGATCCGCAGGGGCATCACTGTCCTCTGGGTGCCCACATACGCCGTTCCAACCCGCGCGATTCGCTGGGAGAGGACCGCGAGACGCAGATCCAGATCGGCAAGCGCCACCGTATCCTACGCGTAGGTCGCACCTATGAGAAAAAGAAGAGGGGCGGCAAGGTCGAGAAGGGGCTGCTCTTCATGTGCCTCAACGCCGATATTGAGCGCCAGTACGAATTCATCCAGCAGACCTGGGTATCGTCTACCTCGTTCCAGGGATTGGTCGCCGAGAAGGACCCGATGATCGGCACGCAAGGGGGCAATCGTGGCCGTTTCAGCATCCCGTCCTGGGAAAAGGTCACGATGCTCAGCGACATGCCGCAATTCGTCACCACGAAGGGCGGCGGCTACTTCTTCATGCCGAGCCGGTCCGCGCTGCGCTACCTGATTTCGCGGCTCTGATTCGGGTCTGTATCGTTCAGTCGCCGTCCTGCGAATCGGCGATCTGGTTCAGCGCGGCAGCATTGGTGATGCGCAGTCCGCCACGCTTGATGGCGATCATGTGCCGGTTGCGCCAGTCGTTGAGCGTCTTGTTGACGGATTCGCGCGTCGCGCCGAGGAACTCGCCGAGTTCCGATTGCGAGATCGGAACCCAGCCGGCGGGATCGGCCATAACGCCGCTGAGGAACACCAGCCGCTTCGCCAGCCGGGCCTCGATGCCGAAGAAGGCCTGGTCGCCGAGTTCGCCGCTGACCCAGCGCAGCCGCGTGCACAGGAGTTCGATCATGGCGCGCGCCAGCGGTGGATTTTTTTCAATACGATCAAAGAGTTGCGTCCGGTTAAGCGATACCAGCTCGCATGGGGTGAGGCAGATGGCGGTTGCCGTGCGCGGGCGTCCGTCCAGGGCGCCGATCTCGCCGACGAGGCTGCGCGACAGCTCGATATTGGCCACCAGCTTCTGTCCGCCCGGCGAATAGAGCGAAATTTCGACCGTCCCGCTCATCACGCCGTAGATGCGGTCGGACGCGTCCTCCTGGACGAACAGGTGCTGACCGGCGGAATAACGTTCGATCTTGCAGCCGCCGAAAAGCAGATCGAACTGACGCGGATCGATCCGCGCCAGACGCGGCAGGGTGCTCCTGTCGTCTGCGCCGGCTGTGGACATGATGCGGTTCCGCCTCTCGTTGAGCGGAAATTGTATGACAAGTGCATGCTCGATCAAGGCCTGGTCTCCTTTCGTGGCGATTACGGCAACACACGACGGCCTTTGGAGATCGAGCGCCAGACGTGCGCTGCCGGCATAGAATTTAGCCGGCAACTTTCCCTTGCAACGGGAATCGGAGCGCGCTGGCGGACGCGAACCGATCTGCGAAACGCCGTCCGCGCGCGTGGCGGGAGGTGACCGACGCGCGCGAACAGCAAATCTGAAAATGGCTAGGTGATCGAAATTCCCTGCCGAGGACCGACCCACTTTCAGGCCCGGAAGCCATTCGAGCCAGTGCATTTGAAGCAGAAGCCAGTGCCACCCGGTGCGATATCTGCGCGCGAAGCCCGCCCGGCGTATGTGAAGGCGATCACAGAAGCGCTTGTCGACCGGCGCGATTGTCATTTGCCGAATGTATGTTTCAGTCGCCAAGCATATTGGCGCGGAAATACAATCGGCCCGGTTTCCTAGTTGGCAAACAGATCGATCGAAGCATGGGTTGGGACTTGGCTTGACTGGGATTGACAGTCCACGCCATGGTTTCCACTTCCGAGGAGGGGCACGCCATGGCGAGGAGACTCCTTATCAAGGTTCGGGGTGACGGCGCCGGGTTCGCGGCCCGGAAGCGCTCGCTCGGTATCGGAGGAACCGACGCCGAACCGATCCTGACGGTGCCGCTCGGTGCTGCCCGCGCCGACTTCGGGACGGCGGCGGACCGCGGCGCGACGTGGCTGCGGCTTTCTCCCAAGGCCGGGGTCTCGGACAATCCCTGGGACGATGCCCATGAACTCGTCGCCCGCGGCGGGGATTTAGCGGCCGGTGGCGATGTCCTGGCGATCGAACCCGACATGGTTCAGCAATGGGACTACAAGAACAGCGGCGGCGACCGCGGCATGGCGATGAGCGCCAGCCCGGTCTGCGTGTTCGATGACCAGAACCCGAGCGGCAGGCAGGCGACGGTGCCGGGCGTGGTTGCGTGGAACGCTGGCCCCACCTTCAGCCAGTTCGCGGCTGCTCGCAACAAGGTTGGCGCCAAGCAGGCCAACATTACCATCGCCCATCTCGATACCGGTTTCGATCCTGGTCACCGCACCTTGCCGACCGGGCTTCTCGCGGCCAAGCAGCGCAATTTCGTCGATGACGGCACCGGGCCGAACAACGCGACCGATCATGCGCCTGCCGGCACGCTCGCCAGCAATCGCGGCCATGGCACCGGCACGCTCAGCCTGCTTGCCGGCAACAAGCTCGACGGCACGTCGCCGCATTGGCCGGGCTTCACCGATTTCGTCGGCGGCGCCCCGCAGACCAAGATCCTGCCGGTCCGCATCGCCGACTGGGTGGTGCGGCTGACGACGGGCACGATGGTGCAAGGCCTCGACTATGCGCGCCAGCAAGGCGCCCAGGTATTGTCGATGAGTATGGGCGGCCTCGCCTCGCAGGCTCTCGTCGACGCGGTCAACCTCGCTTACGACGACGGCCTGGTGATGGTCACCGCGGCCGGCAACAATTTTACCATCACGCCGCGCAGCATCGTCTATCCAGCCCGCTACAACCGTGTGCTGGCCGCATGTGGGGTGATGGGCGACGGCCGCGCCTATGCCGGCCTCGACCTTGGCACCATGCAGGGCAATTACGGGCCGGCCTCGAAGATGAAGACGGCGCTTGGCGCCTACACGCCGAACGTGCCTTGGGCGGAGATCAACTGCGCCAAGGTCGTCGACATGGACGGCAATGGCACCTCGGCGGCGACGCCCCAGGTCGCCGCCGCGGCGGCGCTTTGGCTGGCCGAGCACTGGGACGTCGTGAAGAATTATTCGCGGCCCTGGATGCGCATCGAGGCCGTGCGCCTCGCGCTGTTCAAGGCGGCGCAGAAATCGACGCCGAAGATGAACGCCTCCGAGACGCTGGAGAAGATCGGGCAGGGGGTGGTGCGCGCCTTCGACGCGCTGGCGATCGCGCCGCCGGCGGAGAACCTGCTGCAGAAACTGCCGCCGGCGACCTATACGTGGAGCTGGCTCGATTTCTTGACCGGCGGCAATTCGCTTGCAGTCCAGTCGCCCGCTGCGTTGCAACGGCAGAGGATGCTGGGGCTGGAACTGATGCAGATGGCGCAAAGCACGGCCGCCGTCGACCAGGCAATCGCCGATCCGGACGGCGACCCGGCCGCCATTTCGGCCGCGGCACGCAACCGCTATCTCGAAGCCGCTCTCGACGAAGGCAATCCGTCGAAACCGCTCAAGGCCTTTCTCGAAGGGTTGCTGGGCAGGGCCCGCGCCAAGCCGGTGCCGGTCGCCGCTCCCGCC